>NZ_MQVR01000004.1 GCF_001907295.1 Bowdeniella nasicola | reverse complement strand
GTGAGTTGTAGAAGATGAACTCGAGGATCACGCGGTGACCGCCCTGCTGTCCAGCACGACCACCCCGCTACACCACTATGAGGGACTCAACTATCGAGCGTCGGAGTGCCGCAAGTGTTCTGCCTGGGGAGGGTCAGTCGCGGATCCATCAGATCAGTGTTTGCTCGTGGGCAGCTCCGTGTCAGGTCATAGACCGAGTAGGAACCAAAAAATGAGACGTCTCCCCTCTTTGATTGCGTTGGCAACGGCTCTGGCGCTCGCTGGCTGTTCTGGAACTCCGCCCACGCCGCCTCAGTCAGTTGCCCCGTCGTCCGAGACCACAGCGAGCTCGGAGCCGCAACCATCTGCATCTACGGAAGAGGGTGATTGGCCTAAGGGTGCGGATTTCTCGCCGAGTGACATTGATATGCGGGACCCGGAGGTCGTTGGCCGCGCTTTCATCAAAACAGAGTTCCTTCAGGACGCGGTCGTCGATGCCAACCGATCCTCTCGACCAACCGTGCGGCATGCTGGACTACCGGTGATCTTAAGGAAGAGTTTCTACGTCCCGACCATGTCAAACCGAGCAGAGAGTGGAACAAAGCCGCAGATCATCGCGCTTACACCGTCGTCACAGTGGACGACGCGGACTTCAATCCGCCGCCGGATGAACCTGGAAACATCTGGCGGGACTACGCTGTGACGATCCAATGGAAAGGCCGCGACGGCTGGAGCAGCGAGCCCGAAATCCGCTATCGCAGTGTCAACCTTGTCAAACAGCCGGACGGTACCTGGCTAGTTAATGGAGTCGGTTAGCGAGGCCGGCATGGATCACGCCCGAGAACGAAACTGAGGGGCTTCGGTGCGGCTGGCTTTGCCACGTGACGGTACCGAAGTCCCTATCGTTACTTCACCCGGTAGCTCGCCGCTCCCTTCGTCGACGCCACGTCGAGTCCAGCGCTGAACACAAATGTCCCCGCGGGTACCTCGTATGCCTGGGTGGCGGTGTTCCATACGGACAGCTGCAGCGCCTCCACGCTCATCGTGAGCGTGCGCTCCTCACCGGGCGCGAGGGTGACCTTGTCGAACGCGACGAGCTCCTTCGCTGGGGTTTGCAGGCCCGCGCGCTCCGGCTTCTTCACATAGACCTGGGGCGCGACCGCGCCCGCCCGGTCGCCAGTGTTACGCACGGTCACGCTGACCTTGACGGGCTCGGTCGCCGAGCCGCTCGCGGCGGCAAGACTCGGTTCGGAGACGTCAAACGTGGTGTACGACAGCCCGAAGCCGAACGGGAACGCGGGCTTTTGGCCGAGCGTCTCGTACCAGCGGTAGCCCATCATGATGCCCTCGGTATAACGCGCCTCGAAGCCAGCCTTCGCGCCCGGGAACTGGGCTCGCGTATTGGCCGGGAACTGCGAGTTCGTCGCGGGGAAGGTCTGTGGCAGTCGGCCCGACGGGTTGACCTCGCCGGTCAGCAGTCGCGCGGTCGCCTCGCCCGCGGCCTGGCCGGGGTAGAAGACGTTGAGGACGCCGCGGACCTTGTCGAGCCACGGCATGAGCACGGGACCGCCCGCCTGCACGACGACGACAGTATTCGCATTGCCCTTCGCGGCCGCGCTCACCGCGTTATGGATGTGCGGCAGGAAATCGAGGTTCGGTCGGTCGATGAGCTCGGTCGAGATCTGGGTGGCAAAGACGATGACGTAATCCGCCTTCGCCGCCTCCCGCTTGATGCCGACCGGATCCCACTCCGAGTGGTAGGCGACCTCGATCTCGGGGCCGAGGCGCTTCTTCAGGGCATCGATCGCGGAGTCGGAAGCGACTGGGCTCGTGACATTGGAGGAGCCACCTCCCGACATCGGCTTCTTCGCGCCCGACCCGACGATGAGGACGCGCGAGACGGACTTGCCTTCGAGCGTCGTGCCGATCGGCAGCATGCCGTCGTTCTTCATGAGGACCGCGCCTTCTTCGACGGCACGCTGGGCGACCGCGTTGCCGCGCTCCGGCGGCACCTCCGTGATGGTGCGCGCGCGGTCGGCTTCCTTCTCGTCCCACGGGTGGTCGAACATCTTGAACCGGAACATCTGGACGAGGGTTTCCTTCACCCGGCCCCGAACGTCATCCCACGTCATCTGGCCCTTGGAGACGGCGCGGTTGATCTGGGACTTCGTGGTCCAAAAGGATCCGGGCAATTCGACGTTCAGGCCGTTCTTGATGTCGGTCGGGGACCAGGCGGCGGGGTAGTCGGTGACGACGAAACCACCGAAACCGTGCAGGTTGCGCAGGTCATCGATGAGAGTTTCCTTCGAGCCGCACGCGGTCTTGCCGTTGATCTTGTTGTACGCGCACATCACGGCCGCCGGCTCGGCCTGCTGGATCGCGATCCTAAACGGCATCTCGTAGATCTCGTGCAACGTGCGGTCATCGACCTGCGAGTTGTTCAGGGTGCGGTTGGTTTCCTGGTTGTTCGCGACGTAGTTCTTCAGCGTCGCCATGATGCCGGTATCTTGCAGGCCACGTGTATTCGCCGCCGCCATCGAACCGGCGAGGAACGGATCCTCCCCGAAGTACTCGAACGTGCGGCCTGCCTGCGGGTTGCGGGCGAGGTTGAAACCGGGCCCGAAGATCAGATCCTGGCCGCGGTCGGCTGCGTCCTGGCCGATCGTCTTGCCGTAGGCATAGGCGAGGTCCTTGTTGAACGACGCGGCTTGGGTGATCGGGGCCGGAAGGGCGGTCGCTTTCTCGCCGTTGCGCAGGCCCGACGGGCCATCGGACATCACGAGGGCCGGGATTCGCAGCTCTGGGATCGCGCGAATATAGCCGATCGACGGTGGGCCTCCGGGCTTTAGGCGCGTGCCGATGAGGGAGGAGTAGCCGTGCAGCATGTGGACGAGCTGGTCCTCGTTCATCGCATCGACCAGCAGCTGGGCTCGCTGTTCCGGAGTCTTCGATTGATCGAGCCACGGCCACGTGGCTATCTCCTCGGCGCTCGGCTGGTATGCCGCGGCTGACACCACCGCGGTGGGTGGGGCCGTGGGACTAGCGGCGGCGGACATACCAAGACCCCCAGTCGCGAGGAGCGCGACAACCGCGGCGGTCAGCACGCGTCGGAACTTGGGGGTCGTGGGGGAGTGGAACGGGCAACCGGGTGGCGTCATTGCCGGACCTCTTCATTGCTCGGGACACGGTTAGTCATATTCAACCAACACTTGTTGGTCACCGGCAATGGAATGGGAGATTAAATCCCGAGCGAACGTTGCACCGCGAGCAGGGCCTCCGCGCTCTTGTGGAACAGGGCGTCCTCGCGCTCATCGAAGGGGAATTCAATCGTGCGCTCTACGCCCTTGCGGCCGACGACCGAGGGGACCGAAAGCGCGACTCCGGAGATGCCGCGGTAGCCGTCGAGCATCGTCGAGACGGGCAGGACCGCGTGGTGGTCGCCGAAGAGTGCTTCGACGATCCGGGCGCCTGCGACGCCGATCGCGTAGTTCGTCGCACCCTTGCCCTTGATGATGCGGTAGGCGGCGTCGGTGACCTCGTGTTCGAGCTCGTCGAGGATTTCCGGGGTGAAGACCTTATTGCCGTCGTTATCGCACCACTGCAGCAGGGGCGCCTGCCCGATCGTGGCCGAGGACCACAGCGCGAACTCGGTATCGCCGTGCTCACCGATCATCATCGAGTGCACCGAACGCGGCGAGATGCCTACCTTACGGCCGACGAGCCATCGTAGGCGCGACGAGTCGAGAACGGTTCCCGAGGACAGTACGCGGCTGCGGGGCAGGCCAGAAATCTGTAGGGCCGCGGTCGTGAGGATGTCGCATGGGTTGGTCACGAGCATGTAGATCGCGTTCGGCGCCTGCTGCAACAGTTTGGGCAGCAGGTCGGACAGGATATCGATATTCGTCCCGGCGAGATCGATACGGGTCTGGCCAGGCTTTTGCCGCGCACCCGCGGTGATGACGACGACATCGGCATCTCGCACGCACTCGATATCGGCGCCGCCGCGGATATGTGCGGCCTGGAAGAACTGAGTTCCGTGGGACAGGTCGAGCACCTCGGCCTCAACCTTTTCCCGGTTCACGTCGTAGATCGCGACCGTATTGGCGGAGCCACGGATCGCGGCCGCGTAGGCGAGAGAGGTGCCGACGGATCCGGCACCGATGACTGCGAGCTTGGTGAGTGGTGAGAGCGTCATATCTCCATCTAACACCCTGCCGTAGACTAACCTTGTGACGTGGTGGCGGTGGTTAATAGCGGGTTTCGGCGATGTTGCGCCGCGTGCCTTGAATTATCAGGTGTTCGCGAAACTTCTCATGGCAGCGGTCATCGTCCCGCTCTATGGTGTCGCCGGCATCTAACTCGCGTCTTCCGAGGGCGCGGTCACCAACGCGACGATCGTCCAGTTCCTCTTCACCTGGCGTGGCATCGTCTTTGTGTGCCTGACCCTGTTCTTGCTGCTCGTCGGGTTCGTCATCGAGACCAACGGCTATATCGTCCTGACCGCCCGAGCCCGCCACGGCCGGCCGGAGACGAGTTACCGTGAGCTGCTGCGCTACGGGCTCGTGCGCTCGAAGAACCCGGGGGCCTCGGCGACGTGTTGCTGGTGTTCTACCTCGCGGTGATCGTGCGCCGATCTCGGGGGTGGGGTTTAACCTCAGCTTCCTGCAGGGCATCAAACTGCCCAATTTCATCTCCTCGTTCATCGAGTTCTCGACGCTGTATTCGCGGTCGTCGGGATCTTTGCCCTGATCGCGATCGCCGGTACCTTCACGCTTCACCTCATCGTGCTGCTCGACTTTAGGGTGTGGATGTCAAGGTCGCCTCGCACCGTGCGGGCGGCTTCGGCACGCCCGAAGCAGGCACTGGAGGTCTTCCAGGAAAACCTGGAGCTGACCGATACCGAGTGGTTCCAGCGGATCTTCTTCGACCGTTAGCTACCGGGCGCGATCTGCATGTCGTCGGCGGTGAGGGTACCGGCGGTCATCTTGGAGAAGAACTCGACCGCGCGCTCGGTATCGAGCTTGATCGCCTGGCCAATCTTGCCGGGGCGGAAGTTATAGTCGGCGATCGGCGGATGGCCAGTGAGGCCGCCCTCGCCGGAGGCGGCGCGGAAGTACCACGCGAGCCACGCAAGGTCGATAATGCCGGTTGACTGATCGACGGTGAGGGCCTTCGTACCGGCGCCGACCGTGGAGGTTTGGGAGAACGGGTTGATCACGAAGCCGGGCGTCGCCGCCTTCTTCACGACCGCGGAGATCACCTGGCGCTGGCGCTCTTGGCGGCCGATATCGCCCTTGGGGTCGGAGTAGCGCATGCGCGCAAACGCGAGGGCCGTCTTGCCGTCGGTGTCGTGGCAGCCGGCCTTCCAGACGAGTTCGGACTTCGGATCATCGACGTCGTAGTCGAGGCACAGGTTCACGCCGCCGACCGAATCGACGATTTGGCGCACGCCACCCATCCCGATCTCGACGTAGTGGTCGATCGTGACGCCCGTGAGCCCTTCGACCGTGGAGACGAGCAGGGGAGCGCCGCCGATGGCGTAGGCAGCGTTGAGCTTGTTCTTGCCGTGGCCGGGAATCGCGACGTAGGTATCGCGCGGCAGCGATACCATCGACGTCTGCCCGTTGGGCGCGCGGTGCAGCATGATGATCGTGTCGGTGCGCTGACCCTCGGTGTCGTCGGGGATCTCGCCGTCCGCGCGCGAATCCGAGCCCGCGAGCAGGTATGTCGTGCCATCCGTGGTGGCGGCGCCGGAGAGCGCATCGATCTTATTCAGCTTCGAGTTTGCCCAGATGAGTAGGCCGACCGGCCAGGCCAGCAGGAAGACGAGCAGGAGCGCAAGGATGATCGGGATCCGGCGTCGGCGGCGGCGCCGAACTGGACGCGGCGCGGGTGCCGGCTGCTGGGAGACGGGAGCACCCATCGCGGTCTCGTTGACCGGGCGCGCCACCTGCGGAGCCGGCTGCGGGGGTGCCTGGCGGGCAGGGGGTTTGCGGGCCGGTGGAATCGAGCGCGGCTGTTCGGACTGCTCGGAGTTGCCGAGCAGCGACTGCCGCTGCGGCGCATTCGGCCTGCGGACCGGCTTGAACCGGGGCTGGTCGCCCGTGCCGTTCGCGTCGACGCGGCGCGCACCGTCGGCGCCCGGCGCTTGTGATCGCTTCTTCGGTTGGAACCGGGGAGGCAGGTCACTCATTCGGTTGCGCATTCTCTCGGGTACACGTCGGGAACTCGTCGTCCTGTTCGGCCGTCTTGCCCGGCTCGGTGCTCGCGGACGGGCTCGGGGTCGCCTTCGTCGCTGTCGGGGACGGGGACGCCGATTCGCTCGGGGACTCGGACGGGGTTTCCGCATCCGGGTCGTAGTTCAACGGCCGATCGGCCTTGATGTTGTCCCAGACGCGCTGCGCATCGGCACCGATGTAGATCTGGTCGCCTGCCCAGCGCACGGGAGTCGTAAGGAACGTGACCGAAGCCGGATCGATATTGCGAATCGAGTAGGCGAGGCCGGCCATCGTCGTGAGCGATCCGATCTGCGGGCCGGCCGACAGGGACTTCGTCGCCGCATCCAGGAAGGAGTAAAGCGACGGCAGGTTCGTGAGCAGGTTCAGCTTCAATGCTTCGCGGATGATCGCGCCGACGAGGCGCTGCTGGCGTTCGATGCGGCTGAGGTCAGAGCCATCGCCCTGTGCGTAGCGCGAGCGCGCCGCGGCGAGGGCATCATGTCCGTCGAGCAGGCGGCAGCCGGCTTTGATGTGCAGGTCTGCGCGGCGGTCATCGACGTCCTTCGGGAAGTACAGCGGGACGCCGCCGAGGGCATCAACCATCGTCTGGAAGCCCTGGAAATCGACGACGACGTAGTCATCGATATAGACCCCGGTGAGGGATTCGACGGTCTTGATCGTGCAAGCGGCAGCCTCGGACACGTTGCCCTTGGCGCCACCGCGAGCGAACGCTTCGTTGAATTTGCGGTCCTTCGCGGCCCCGGTTTTCGTGCCGTCGTGCAGGTTGCAGGACGGGATGTTGATGCGTAGGTCGCGGGGGATAGAGACGACATCGACACGATCGCGTTTTGCGGAGACGTGGATGAGCATCGTGACATCGCCGCGCATGCCTTCGATCGACTTATCGGCGAAGTCGCCGTGGCGGACGTCGGAGCCGATGACGAGCAGGTTAATGGGGTGACCCGCGTTCGGGTCGAGCGGGGGCGGCGAGGTGCTCGCAGACGGGCGGTTATCAATAAGTTTATCGATACTGGTGACCGCGACATTGCCCTGCAGACGCCACCAGGCGAGCCCGAAAGAGGTGCCGAAAAACAGCACGATACCCAGGACGGATGCGAGCGCTACATGCCACCGCAGGCGGCCTTTTCGCGGGGTCCGCGAGTAGCGCGGAGGAGCTTTCCGTATCTGGGCATGACGATTTTTCTGCACGATATCCGATCATACGCGATACGACAAAAACCATCTCGCGGGTGGGCAGGGCGATCCGACCAGGGAACGAGGTAGGCATGCCAGACTTAGAGTGTGCTTACTGTCCTGACCGTCGCCGCGGTCGCCTTCCTTCCCGGCGCTCTCACGCTGAGGATCCTTCGGATCCCGTGGCCGTGGGCGCTGGGACTGGCCCCGGGAGTCAGCCTCCTGTTGTCTGAGGCCATTGCGACGGTCACGTATCTCGTCGGGCTCCCCTTCAACCTGGTGTCCGCGGCGGTAGGCCTCGTGATCGTCCTGGCGCTCGCGGCCCTTGCGCGACTCGTCGTCTCTGCGACTCCGCACTTTGTTGCTCTCAAGCGCTGGACTTACGCACCGATCGCCCTCGGCGTCGTTCTGCTCGCCCTGCCGCTCATATGGGGTATGGGCTCGCTTTCGACGCTGCTGCAGCAATGGGATGGTGTCTTCCATTTGTCGTCGATCCGAGCGATCCGCGATAACGAGACCGCGAGCTCGCTGTGGTCACTAGCCCCGCTCTATCAGCAGGGCGGCAGCCCCCGCTACTATCCGAGCGCGTTTAACGGCCTGATTTCGCTTGCCTATGGCGAGGGTGTGCAGGTCCTAAACGCCTCGATCTACGTGTACGGCGTTGCGGTGTGGGCAAGCGGCATGCTGCTCCTGGCCTGGCAGATCGAATCCCGCCTTGGCGAGACACTGCTCATCCGCCCGGGCATGCTCACGGCGTGGATCCTGCCGGTCTCGGCTGCCTTCGTCACCGTCCCCGCGGTACTCTTTCCGCTCCTGTCTGCCCTTCCGTACGCAGCGGCCGCAGTCATCTTGCCCGGCGTTATCGCTGGGCTCACCGACCGGAGGCTTTCGATCCGGTGTGCCGCCGCAGTCGCGACGTTCGGAATGGCACTTGCCCACCCGATCGCGGTCGCCTCGCTCGCCGCGGTTCTCGGACCGATCACCCTCGCCTGGCTGATCCACGTCGTCCCTAAGGCGTGGAACTCCGAGCGCGCGATGCTCGTGCGAGCGGGCGTAGTCGTGGGCGTCCTCGCGGCGATCGGTGTCGGCCTCGTCTACTGGAAACTGTCCGCGAGCGTGCGAGACTTCGAACGCGGTGCCGGAGCGAACCCCTTCGGAGAATTCGCTGCTGCCCTCATCGATTACACCTCGCTGTGGCGCGCCAATGACTGGTACCTCGGGGGAGCGCTCCTCGCGATCGGAACGATCGCCGGGCTGGTCTTCGTCTTCCGGCGACTGCCGCGCTGGGGCGCATTTGGTGTCACCGGCGCGCTCGTGTTGCCACTCGTGATCCGAGCGGTCGCGCGCGTCGATAATGTGTGGCCGCGGACCCTTGCGACGCCCTGGTATTCGCAGGCGGCCCGGATCGCCCCCGTCATCACCATGGTCATGGCGCTGCTCGTGACGCTCGCGATCGCCGTCATCCTCGGGGTAGCCAGCTGGCGCCGAGTCGCTGCAGTGTTCGTGATCGTCGCGGTGGCGACCGCCGGATTCCGTATCGTGCCGCGCACCCAGTTGGTTGCCGCGGCCTATCAGCCCGGCTCGATCGCCTACGGCACGATGGCGGACGAGGATGACCTCGCAGTCCTGCGGTGGCTGAAGAAGCACGGCCTGCCGCATGAAGGATCGATTATTGGGGATCCTGCAAACGGAGCGGCGTTCGCCTACGGCTATTCGGGTGTCGATTCTCGGGTCCGGCAGCTCACGCTCGCTGCCCAGCTGCCGACCGTCTGGTCCGCGATTAAGGGGCTGGCTGAGCGGCAAGGAGAACTGTGCCCCGAACTGCGCAAGCAGGGGATCCGGTATCTCTACCTTGACGAGGATACTAAGGTGCAGGGCGCCAAAGTGAGTATGGATTCTTCGGGCATGTATGGCGTCGACACGTCGGGCATGACCCGCGTGACGAAGGCAGGCAGCGTCAGCGTGTGGGAGCTTCCGGATCGATGTCCTCGTTCGGTCGCGTCGGCGGCTGCTGATGAATAGCCTCCGGTCCCGGGGCTCGAGAAATCGCGAGCTGACGCGATAGTTCGGTAATTCGACGTTCCATGGCAGCCACCCGCTTGAACGAGGTGGCCACGAAGCTGAAGAACGCAACAACGAGGGCATAGAGCAGTAGGTCCGCGCCACGACCAACCCCGACTATACGGGCGATCTGCGAGGCGGCGGACGGGAAGATGATGAAATACACCGCGACGGCCGCGAACAGGGCCATGAAGATTCGACGGATCGCCTGGTGGCGGGCTCCGGCCGAGGACCGGGTCAGGATGATACCCGCGATGACGACGCCAAGAATCAGCAGCAGCTGGATCCAAAACCGGTTCGTGGTGGCAAAGGACGTGAGCGAGGCTTCCGCGAGCACGAGCTGGGAATGAATCATCTGGGGCGTTCCCTTTCCTTGTGTCCCTACCGCATGATGAGGTCAACGAGGATGTTGACCGAGTTCAACAGGGACTGGCCCTTACTGCGTGAATAGTCGGTATAGCGGATATGTACGGGCATCTCGGTCCACGGCAGTTTCGTGCGCGCGAGCTGCGAGACGATCTCCGATGCGTGGGCCATGCCGTCCTGGCGGATCCGAATGGCCGAGAGGGCATCGCGCCGCAGGCAGCGCAGCCCATTGTGGGCATCGGTGAGCTTCAGACCCGTGGTCAGGCGTGTCATGAGGGTCGCGGTCTTGAGCACGATGCGCTTGAGCAGACCGGGCTTGGTCCGCTTGTCTAAGAATCGTGAGCCGTAGATGATGGCGAGATCATCGCGCTTGGCGCGCTCGACCATGGCGACGGCCTCGACCGGGTCGTGCTGGCCATCGGCGTCGAACGTCACAACGTACTGGCCGGTCGTTTTGATCAGAACGTAGTCGAATCCCGTCTGGAGGGCCGCCCCCTGTCCCAGGTTGATCGGATGCTGGACAACGATGGCGCCGGCCGACTGCGCGATCGCCGCGGAATCGTCGGCGGAGCCATCATCAATGCAGACGACGTGAGAGAAATACCGGAGCGCCTCGGTAATGACGTCGCCGATGACTGTCGCCTCGTTGTACAGAGGGACGACGAGCCAAGCGTCGTCTACGGGAGTGGGACTCATAGAAGGTATTGTTACAGGAGTTAGCGGTAATGTCCGCAACCCGGCCGCTTGCCCGAGGAGGATACATGGCCAGCAGAATCGTCGATTCCGCAGATGTCTCCGAGGAAGCCGTCATCGGCGACGGCACCTCTGTGTGGCACCTCGCACAAGTGCGAGAGGGGGTGACGATGGGGAAGAACTGCATCGTGGGACGCGGCGCCTATATCGGCACCGGTGTTCAGATGGGGGATAACTGCAAGGTCCAGAACTACGCGCTCGTTTACGAGCCCGCAGAACTGGCCGATGGTGTCTTTATTGGCCCCGCGGTCGTCCTCACCAATGATCACAATCCCCGTGCGATCAACCCCGACGGTTCGCTGAAGTCCGGCGAAGACTGGGAGCCCGTGGGCGTCACCATCAAGGAGGGCGCCGCGATCGGTGCTCGCGCCGTGTGTGTCGCACCCGTGACGATCGGGGCCTGGGCAACCGTGGCCGCCGGCGCCGTCGTCGTCAAGGATGTGCCCGACTTCGCACTGGTCGCAGGCGTTCCGGCGCGTCAGATCGGTTGGGTTTCCAAGTCAGGCGTCAAACTGGAAGAGGCCGCGCCTGGCATTTTCACCTGTCCGAAATCCGGTGTCCGCTACGAGCTCGTCAATGGCAAGTTGAAAGAAGAGAAGAGCAAATGAGCAAGGAATTCATCCCGCCCGCCAAACCGATTATCGGCGACGAAGAACGCGCCGCTGTCGATGAGGTCCTACGCTCCGGCATGGTCGCGCAGGGACCGCAAGTGGCCGCCTTCGAAAAGGAATTCTCCGGGCACATGGTCTCGGGCCGTGAATGCGTCGCCGTGAACTCCGGAACCTCGGGCCTGCACCTCGGCCTGCTGGCCGCGGGCATCGGCCCCGGCGATGAGGTCATCGTTCCTTCCTTCACGTTCGCCGCGACCGGTAACTCCGTGGCCCTCACGGGCGCGACCCCGGTCTTCGCAGACATCGAGCTCGACTACTTCTGCCTCGACCCGAAGAGCGTCGAAGCCGCCATCACCGACAAGACCAAGGCCATCATGCCGGTGCACCTGTACGGCCACCCGGCCAATATGCCGGCCCTGAAGGAGATCGCCGACAAGCACGGTCTCATGCTGTTCGAGGACGCCGCCCAGGCGCACAACGCCTCGCTCAACGGCGAGAAGGTCGGCACGTTCGGCACCTTCGCGATGTTCTCGCTATACCCGACGAAAAACATGACCTCCGGCGAAGGCGGCATGGTGTCGTGCGCCGATGAGGAAATCGCCCGCCGCGTGCGCCTGCTGCGCAACCAGGGCATGGAGCGTCAGTACGCAAACGAACTCGTGGGCCTGAACAACCGCATGACCGACATTCACGCCTCGATCGGCCGCGTGCAGCTGACCAAGGTCGACGCGTGGACCGAAAAGCGTCAGTCGAACGCCGCATTCTTGAACGAAAACCTCGAGGGCGTCATCGTCCCGCCGGTCGCCGCCGGCGCCGTGCACGTCTACCACCAGTACACGATCCGCGTCGATGGCCAGGACCGCGATGCCTTCGTGACTGCCCTGAAGGACGAATACCAGGTCGGCTCGGGCGTCTACTACCCGATCCCGAACCACCGCCTCGAATCGCTCACGCACTTCGCTCCGGGCCTCGACCTGCCCGTCACCGAGGAAGCGGCCAAGTCCGTGATCTCGCTGCCGGTGCACCCGTCGCTGACCGACGAGCACCTCGACCGCATCGTTGAGGCTGTCAACGCTGTCGCGAAGGCGGGTGCGTAGTCCATGGCTAACCTGCGCGTAGGCCTGCTCGGTGTCGGCTCGATGGGCCGCCACCACGCCCGCGTGATCCGCGAGACCGAGGGCATGGACCTCGTTGCGATCGCGGATCCCGGCGGCGATAAGTTCGGCGTTGCAAAGGATCTTGAGGTCCTGCCCGACGTCCACGCGATGATCGACCAGGGCCTCGATGCCGCGATGGTTGCTGTCCCGACGGTCTACCACGAGGAAGCCGCCCTGGCGCTCGCGGAAGCCGGCGTTCACACGATGGTCGAAAAGCCGATCGCTGCCGACGTCGAGTCGGGCCGCCGCGTGGCCGAAGCCTTCGAGAAGGCCGGCCTCGTCGGTGCTGTCGGCTACGTCGAGCGCTGCAACCCGGCTCTGCTGGAGATGCGTAAGCGCATCCAGGACGGCGAACTCGGCCAGATCTACCAGATTGTCACCCGCCGCCAGTCTCCGTTCCCGGCCCGCATCTCCGATGTGGGTGTGGTGAAGGACCTCGCGACGCACGATGTTGACCTGGCTGCCTGGGTCGCGGGCGCGACCTACGAAGTCGTCTTCGCCCAGACCGCCTACAAGTCGGGCCGCGAACACGAGGACATGGTGACCGTCTCGGGACGCATGGCTAACGGCGTGCTCGTCAACCACCTGGTGAACTGGCTGTCGCCGTTCAAGGACCGCACGACGATCGTCACCGGCGAGAAGGGAGCCCTCGTCGCGGATACCGCACTCGGCGATCTAACGTTGTACCGCAACGGCATCATCCCGATTGAGTGGACGCAGGTGGCGAACTTTCGGGGGGTCTCCGAAGGTGAGGTAACCCGGTTCGCCCTTGAAAAGCGCGAACCGTTGCGAGTGGAGCAAGAGAACTTCCGTGACGCCATTCTTGGCAAGCGCAACGATCACGTCTCGATGGCTGAGGGCGTTCGCACGCTCGAGGTCGTCGAAGCGATCCTGAAGTCCGCGGCCGACGGCGAGTCCGTCCGGCTCTAGTCTTCCTCCCCAGCTGAATCCGGCGTCGACCCTTCGGTCGGCGCCGGTTCGCGTATGAAGGAACTGCCACTAATCCACCTGAACGACGCGCGCGCCCTTGCTCCAGGCATCGGCAAGGAATGCCGATGTCCAGAAGCCAATGAGCTTGCGGCCGCGCATGAGGTCAAACGCGGTAACGGGCCTGGAACGGTCCGTAATGTAAACGTCGAGCGCGGTGCCATCATGAAGCGATGAATAGGTAGAGAACGCGCGGTTGGCGAGTGCCAGGAGCCCGGTAGCGGCGAGGATCTTCTTGATCTGATCACGGCGATGATCCTCGACGGCGATCGGCTGGTAGTACGGAGCGATCTCGGCACTGTCGCCGAGCGCGGCTTCGAATCGGGCAGTCACGTAATCGCGGTACCAGTCGCGCGTGAGGGATAGTTCCGGACTGGCCTTACGCCACGCGTCCCATACGGGCGCATCGATCATCGGAAGGGACCAACGAAGCCCGTAGTACTCGTAGGCGCGCATCGAGTTGTTGATGTACTTGGCTTGGCGTTCCCGCACGTTATAGGCCTCGAGCGCGTCCTGGACCGACTCGGCAGATCCGTCGTAGCCACCGCTGGCGATGAACTCGCGCAGCTTTGCCACGTAGGCGGGGTCGCCCTCAGGAGTGAGGCGTGGACCCTGAATGTCATAGTGGTGTCCCGCGATGAGCTGAGCGATCCGGCCGAGTGGCAGGGGAGCCTCATCAAGGGTGTCCTCGTCGTGCATGTTGCCGACGATCGTATGCCCGGGCACGACGATGTCGCCTTCGTGCGCGATCCCGCGGGCGAGGAGGTCCTCGAGGGCGTACCAATCCTGGATGTGGGGGAGTGAGACGCCGCCGTAGCAGAAGCGCAAGAACTCTTCAGTTTCCGGCGCGTGCCAACGCTCGAGCAGTTTTTGGGGATCGTATTCGACGAACTCCCACGGGTAATGTGCGGCGGTTGCGATCTGGCGGGAGATTTCGCTCTCGCGTGACCCTGCCACGCCGTAGGTAAATGTCACGACGTTCTTGATGTTGTGCGCGACCAGCCACGAGATGAGGAGGCGGGAATCGAGGCCGCCAGATAGCGGGATGAGGATGTTCGAGTCCTTCGCCTCTGCCACCAGACGGTTCATTGCCTGATCGAGAGCCTTATCGAAAACGGTGCCAAGCTCGTCCGGGTCGGTGATGCGATCGGTTTCAAAAAACCAGCGTCCCCAGTCGTCGACGGTGTGGGTGCCGGTAGCTAGGTCGATCGTCGTTGTCGTGCCCTGCATCGTCTGCTTTAGGCCCTCATATAGGGTGTCTTCCCCTGAGACGAAACCCATGCCTTCGAACTCGCGCGCCGATGCTGGGCTGATTGATAGCGGCCGGTGCCGTGCGATCGCGCGAGGGTCGTCACCGATGATGACAGGCGTCGACGCGGTGAAGAGCACGGGGAAGGAGCGAATCAGGTCCTGGTAGATGGTGACCGTCTCATTGGTGGCGACGATCAAAGCGCCGCCGTGATATCGGACGGCGTCGACGACAGCGGCAGAATCATGCAGATCCAGCTGCTCGAGGGAGTCGGTTATACGACCTCGAGAGTGGATGTTAAGTCCCTGATGATGAGTGGTGGACCAGGATTTATCCGAAAGCTCGAAGGTCGGTGTCATCGCTTCTCCTTGACTGTGGCGCAGTGATTCCCGGTGCGCTCTCACGGTAGGCTGGTAGGGATCTCGACTCGCCTGCACAGGGCATACTACTCGAAGGATGATCGATGCGCGTTGCGATAGTGACACCGTGGTTCCCGACGGCGAAGAACCCATCTTCCGGGGCATTTGTCGTCAAGGATGCGGCGGCGTTCCAGGCAGCGGGCCATGACATTCGCATCATCCATTTGGTGCCGTCTCACGAGGACGATGGCACTCGCCGCGTCTGGCATGAAGGGCTCCAGGTCATTCGCATCCCGATGGATACGAACAACCCCATCAGCATCCTGCGTGCTGCAAGCAAGATGACTGCGCTGCTCCACGGGGCCGACATCGTCCACACCCAGGCGCTTAGTGCAATCGAGCCGCTCGTATTCTCTCGCCCGACGATGCCGTGGGTCCACACCGAACACTGGTCGGCGATTACCTCGCCGGAGACGCTGCCTGCTCCGGCGCGCGCGATGCTGCCGATGCTGCTGCAGATGGAAAAGCTGCCCCATGTCGTCGTGGCGGTATGTGAATTCCTCGCGGCCCCGATTCGCGAGGTTCGTGGGCGCCGCGAGGTCGTCGTCATCCCGTGCCAGGTTCCATCACCGGCCACGCTCGCGGAACGCCCCGAGCAGGGCAAGACATTGAACCTCATCTCGACCGGCGCGCTCGTCGAGCGCAAGGACCCACTCCTTGCCGTACGCACGCTCAAGGTTCTCAAGGATCGCGGACACGACGCGTCGCTAACGTGGCTTGGCGATGGCCCCTTGCGGGAAGCGGCGATCGAGCTCGCGTCCGAGCTAGGTGTGAAGGCAGATTTCCCGGGCACGAAGAGCGCGCAGGAAGTGCGCGAATATATCGCTAAGGCCGACATGTTCTTTGGCCCGACTCGCGCCGATAACTTCTTCGTCGCTGCCGCTGAATCGATTGTCAACGGGCGCCCGCTCGTCGTCGGCGCCAACGGGGGGCAGGGTGAGTACATTGATCGTTCGGTAGGAATCACGGTCGATCAGCAGAATCCTGAAGCGTATGCTGAGGCGATTCTCGAATTGAACGCGCGAACGGCGGCACTCACCGCTGATGAGATCGCGGCAACGGTCGGGGACCGCTTCGAATCGACCTCAATCGCGCAGGCCTACACGGATCTGTACGAAAAGCTCGCGCGTCAGTGCTAACAGCGAATGGAGACCACAATGCCGACGATGATCTACCATGCCCCGTATCCGCTGAACCCCGACTCGGTCTCAGCTTCCGCGATTCGACCGATCAAGATGCTGCAGGCATTCGAAGATCTAGGCTTCGAAATCCTAGATATTACCGGGTATGCCGTCGAGCGAAAGCGTCGGTTTGCGGCGCTCCGGAAGCGCGTTGAAGCTGGTCAAAAGATCGACTTCATGTACTCAGAGAACGCGACCATCCCGCCGTCGGTGACGGAACGTAAGCACTTGCCTCCACATCCATTCCTCGATCTGGAGATTTTCCGGTTCGCCAAGTCTCGTGGCATACCTTCGGGCATCTTTTACCGCGATATCTACTGGAAATTCGAGGAGTACGACCAACGGGTCGGCCAACCACTGGCAGCTGTCATGAAGTTGCTGTACCGAGCTGAGCTTTTCACGTATCAGAAGTATTGTGACGTCATCTTCCTCCCGTCCATGGAGATGGGTGAGTACCTACCTGAGGTAACTAAGCCGCGCCATGAAGCGCTACCTCCCGGTGGTCAGATCGTAGAGTCCTCGGGGCCAAGGGAGGGCGTGTCGATTTTCTATGTCGGTGGTGTAGGCGACCACTATCGGATGCACAACCTGGTACGTGCCGTCAGCGAGATCGACGGTGCGCGGCTCACCATTTGCACTGAGGCGTCGCGTTGGCAGGCGGTTGCTCACGAATATCCTGAGGCCGGTTCGAATGGCATTCGTATCGTCCACGAGTCCGGCGAGGGCTTGAACAAACTGTACGAGGACGCGAACATCTGCTCCGTTGCATTCGAGCCACTCGAGTATCGCGAGTTCGCCTCGCCGTTCAAGTTCTATGAGTACATCGGCCGTGGCAAGCCCATCATCGGCACAAAGGGATCGCTGACCGGTAAGCGTATCGACGAGTTGGGGATCGGTTGGACGACCGATAACTCCGTATCCGAGATCAAGGACGTGCTCGTCCGGTTGCTGGACAATCCGGCAGAACTTGCAGAGGTAACGAGCCGGTGCGAGGCAGTAAGGCATAACCACAGTTGGCCGGCCCGTGCGAGACAGATCGCGGCATCATTGACCGGTGAGAGCGGAGGACGCTGATGCATGTCCTGTGGACACCATCCTGGTATCCAACCGAGAGCCAGCCCTTTAATGGAAGCTTCTTCGCGGAACAGGTTTCAATGCTGCGAAGTTCCGGCATCGAAGTGGGCGTCATCGCGCTTAACCCCACGACAGCGTGGAAAAAGCGGGAAACTGGGTTACGGCTAAACCGAGCTGAGCAAGTAATCCATCAGGATTTTCCCACGGTTCCACTGGGGATCGTTCCGGGTGATAGACAACTGATCGAACTGTTCAGCGCGCGGATCGCCAAAGTGTACGAGGAAGAGTTCGGGGTTCCGGATGTCATTCACTCGCATTCGGTTTTCCCTGGCATTCTCGTTGCTCAGGCCCTTTCGCGGCGTTGGGGGGTCCCGTACGGCATTACGGAGCACCGTCCGTCATCGCTTACACGGAATCCGAAGAGCTATCGCTATCGGATGATCCGGGACGCGGTGTGTGGAGCCAGTTTTCATTACGCAGTGTCGCCCGACTTCGCTGAGAAGCTGTCCGAGTATTACGGTTGCTCGACCTTTGGCGTGATGAGTCTGCCGGTTCCGGGCCGCTTCTTTGAGCAGCCCACTCATGTCCCGGACACGGACACCTTCACCTTCATGCACGTTTCGCATCTCGATAGAAACAAACGGGTAGAAGAGAGCCTCCTAGCTTTCGATGCGGTCTACGCTGAGTTTCCCCACACTCGTTTCCTCGTCATCGGTGGAGATCCGGAAAGAGTTCGAGAACTGCGGTCCTTTGCAGCCGATCTAAGATGCCGCGACGCCATTGAGTTCGCTGGTCGTGTCGGCCGCGACCAAATGCCCGGAGAAATGAATCGGGGCGACTGTCTCATCCTGTTCTCGGCTCGAGAGGCCGGTGGAACAGTCTATGCTGAAGCGCAGAGCATGGGCATCCCCTGTATTGCCACGGCAACCTCAGGTGGTCGACACATGGCGACTGACGGCATGGGGTGTGTCGTACCCATCGACGACACCAGCGCTTTCGCTCGCGCCATGAAAGAGATGGTCAGCGCATATGCCAACGGCCAAGGATTCTCTAACGGAGAGATTCGGCACCGCGCATGGGGAAGATCGTCGGCCAGCGTGTTCATTAACCGCCACCTAGTCGCATATCGGAAAGTGATCGATGCATACTCGCGCAAGAAGCGAGCGTTGGTCGTTTCTCGGATTCACATGCCGGAAGCTTCAGCAGCATCATTCAGGCTCGAAGCCGTGGAGAAAGCCTTGACGGCCCAAGGGGCCGACGTCCGGGTCATCACATCGAAGCCGCCTAGCTCCGCGCCCACGGTTTCCTTCGAGCCGAATATCGTACGGGTCCCGGTTCTACGCGACAAGAGTGACTACTTGCGCGGCTACTTGCCGTACATGTCGTTCGATTTGCAGGCGTCATTCCGGGCCCTCATTGGTTCGAAACCGGACGTGGCTCTCGTTGAGCCTCCACCGACAACCGGATCCTTCATGCGGCTCGTTTCGCTCCTTAGGCGGTTTCCTTACGTTTGGTACGCCGCGGACGTGTGGTCGGATGCTTCCGAAAATACGGGAGCTCCCAACGTGGTCGTGCGCGCTGTGAAGATGATGGAGAGTTTCGCGATCTCAGGAGCTTCTGGCGTCGTCGCTGTGTCCGATGGCGTCGCAAAGCGGGTACGTGAGCTCGGTGGACGAAACGTTCTGGTGCAGCCGAACGGTGCGGATACCGAACTCTTTAACCCCTCCGGCCGTCAGCTAACGACTGAGGAGCTAGCAGTCGCCGGGGTTAAGCATCCATATTTCATCTACGCGGGTACAGCCTCGGAGTGGCAAGGAGCCGAAATCTTCGTTGAGGCTTTCAGCAAGGTCCTTGATCAGTACCCGGACACCCAGATTGTCTTCCTCGCTCGCGGCTCGCAGGTTCCCCGCATCGAGGAGCAAGCAGCATCTCTTGCAACTGCGACCGGAATTACAAACCCGGTCGTCGTGTTAGAGCCCGTTGGGCCAGAAGAAGCCGCCGCGTGGCAAAGAGGGGCTATTGGCGCACTCGTGTCTATCGTCCCCGGGCTTGGGTACGACTTTGCCTATCCCACGAAGGTCTTAACGGCCCTCGCAAGCGGCACCCCGGTGGTGTACGCTGGCGCGGGACCTGCAACGGTCGATATCACCAACCATCAGCTTGGAGAAGTCGCAGAGTTCTCTGCGGACAAGGTCGCTTCCTCGATGCTCAAGGTGAGACGCTCCGCTGCCACTGATGCGGAACGAGAACGCCTTGCGGAATGGGTGCAGGACCATAAATCGATGTCGGCGATGGGTGAGGCAGTCGCGTCTTTCGTGCTGTCATGCGCCCGATCAGAAAGGTCATAACGGACTTTGCTGCTTTCGTGGATGAGGTATCTCCCTGAGATTTCCTCAATCGTCCTCATTACTTTCCTGCCGGGCCTGCTCCTCGTCCTCGCGGGGCGACCCGCGACCCGCCCGCTGCTAGCGGTTGCCCAGGCCCCTGCCTGGACCTTTGGGATCGTGGCGCTTCTGTCCGCGATACAGCCTCAGCTGCCCATACGGTGGGGCCTCATCCCGTTTATCATCGCCACCGTGGTCGCTGCCGCTGTAGCATTCGGGGTTCACGGGGTTATTACCCGTAAGTGGAGGCCAGACCTCTCGTTGTGGCGGAATCGTTATGACTGGCAGATGCTGGCTTTTGCCCTAGTGATATGGCTGATCGCCATTGCACCGATCGTCTTGACCTCCAACGCGTCAAACCCGGTCCAGGGTGGGGATTCGAACTACCACTACAACCAGCTGTGGCTGATGGAGCGGACAGGCAATGCTTCTCCGCTCGAGTCGAATGCCACGATGGCTGGAATTGACCCGCTTCCTTGGTATTATCCCAACGCCTGGCATGCGCTGCTTTCGCTGGTCACCGTTGGGCCGCAGGACACCCTTGCCGTGACCAATGCGTCGCTCGTCGTGACTCCGCTGATCTTCCTCCTCGGTGCGGCGGCTTTCGCAATGGTCGCTGCGAAGGAAGAGAAGGTTTACCCTTGGGGCCTGCTTGCGGCTTCGTTCGCGCCTCTCGCTCTGACTCGACTGGCGCTTGCGACGACATTGTGGCCATTCGTTTTAGCCTTTGCTGCGCTCCCCGGGTTGATTGGCGCGATCATCGACAATCTCGGCAAGACAAGCATCCGGCGAATAGTGCTCACGTTCGGGATCTTCTTGCTACCGCTCATCGGCGTATTCGCGGTCCATCCCTCGGTTTTCCTACCGCTGTCGATTCCGCTGTTTGCGCTCGTTGTCGCCTACCTCCTGTGGCGCGGCTGGCTGGATCTGCAGAACAAGCGATATGCGAGGGGGGTTGGCGTCGTCGCTCTTGCGGCGTTTTTCGTCGCCGCAGCCTACCTTTTCATGATCCTTCCGGGACCACAGCGATACTACTTCGCTCGCTTCCCAAAAGTTGAGTGGGACAACATTATCGCTAAGGTCTTTTTCTCGACGTCGATGTTCCTTCCGGGCGGGGGAGCCTACGCCGTCTTGTTCTACGCGGCCGTCTGCGTCCTTACGCTCGCTGCTATCTTCGTCGCCTGGCGCAAGCGCCGCCACGCGCTCGTCATCGCGTGGTTCTCCCAGTGGCTCATTGTCCTGGGAAGCTACCTGCCCATCGACGGCATTAGCCACCTAACCGCGCTGTACTACTCGAATCCCAACCGGGCAGAGTTTGCGGCGGCGATTTTCCTTGTTCCCATGCTAGGGATCCTGTTCTACGAAGCTGCCTCGTGGCTCGCAAAACGACAGTGGAAACTCACGGAGATTCCTCTCACGAGAACTCTTGGCGTCTGCACCGTCATTATGCTTGCCGTCACGGCGTACGGCTTCAAGGGTGTCGCCCACGACACCAAGACGACCTTTAATCCGAGTGAGGATAACGTCCGCTATCTCGCCACTCCTGAAGAAGTCGAGATGATCAAGTCTGCGGCGGACATCCTGCCGAAGGACGCCTACGTACTCGGGGATCCCGCTGCAGGTGCGGCGCTGCTCCAGCCGCTCTCCAACATTCGAGTGGTGTGGCCTTACCCGAACTATCCCCAGACCGGGCTTGACGCGTTCTTACTGCAGCGGTTCCGCCTAATCGATTCTGACCCATTCATCTGTAAGATCCTGAACGACCACGGGATCAAGTACTTCTACGATGACAAGGCGCGCTACTACAACGGTGGCTACACCGATGAACTGCGTCCGGGGCTCTACGGCGTCGACACGTCAAAGGGCTTCACCAAGCTTGCATCCGGGGGCAGCGCAACCCTGTACCGGATCGACGCTTGTAATAAGTAGCGGCTGTTAGGCCCGCAGTAACTCGGCGGCAACGCGCTCAGCCGCGTTGCCATCGCCGTAGGGCTGTTCGTCGGTGTCTTCGGGGCGCGGGCGCGTCGCGGCAGCCGTGAGCGCATCGCCCGGCTCCACCAAGACGTTCCAGCCGAGCTCAACGGTCTCAACCCATTCGGTTTCGGGCCGCACAGTCGTGGCGGGTACGCGCAGGAGGAAGGCTTCCTTCTGCAGACCACCAGAGTCAGTGACGATACCGCGAGCCTTCAAGCACGACGCGACGAGGTCGGGATAGGCAAGCGGAGCGTGTGAACGGAGGTTGCCTTGGTTGATGTCGAGGCCGTGGGCCTCGCATTTCGCGACCAGGCGCGGGTGCGCGAGCAGCACGACCGGGTGATCGACTCGCCCGAGAGATTCCAATACGGCCGCAAGACGCTGTGGGTCATCGGTGTTCTCCGCGCGGTGGATGGTTGCAACGGAGTATGTGCCGTCCTCGAGCCCGAGCTCAGCCCCGATCGGGGAAGGCTTATCGGCGACGGCATCGCGGACCTGATAGAGGACGTCGGTCATCACATCGCCGACGACGATCGTGCGCTCGGCGAGGCCTTCCCGCTCCAGATGCTCGGCCGCGACGGTTGTGGGAGCGAGCAGGAGGTCAGCGCAATGATCGGTTAGAACCCGGTTGTGTTCCTCGGGCATGCGACGGTTGAAGGAGCGCAGGCCTGCCTCGAGGTGGGCAACCTTGATGTGTTGTTTGACCGCAGCGAGGGCTGCCGCGACGGTCGAGTTGGTATCACCGTAGACCAGGACCCAGTCGGGCTCGTGCTCGGCGAGAACGTCATCCATTGCGGCGAGGATGCCACCTGTCTGCTTGCCGTGGCTCGCCGATCCGACACCGAGGTGCACATCGGGAGCGGGGATCCCCAGATCCTCGAAGAACACATCCGAGAGCATCGGGTCGTAGTGCTGGCCGGTATGGCAAATCACGTGGTCGACGCCGGCAGCGGCCATCGCTTTCGCGATCGGAGCGAGCTTCACAAACTGGGGGCGGGCACCGACGACTGACAGGATCTTCATGTTGTCTTCCTATTCAACTTCGTAGGTCTCTTCACCGTGATCGAAGCGGTGCGCGACCCAGAGGGTGAGTGCGGTCAAGCCGATGAGCATGATGCTCATCGTGGCGGAAATGAGCCACATCATGGCCACAATATCGAGCTTTGCGCCGAATAGAAAGATGAGCGAAAGCGGGATGAGAGCGTAGGCGATCGCGAACATGAGCATGTCCTGCTGGCGATTAACGACGACGAACACCGTCGAAATCGGCGAAGTCGCGACCATGATGAAGAGCCACGGGATCAACGCCTGGGAAATGACGCCCGCAAGTTCCCAAGTTGGGCCAAGGAACCAGGGGACAAGCCACGGAGCAATAACGAACAGGATGAGGAAGGGGATTGCCGCGGCTCCGATGGCGACGAGTACCGATAGGCGCACGAGCTTGTACAACTCGCCCCGCTTCGCCGTGGCAAAGCGCTGGTAGAAGACCTGGCTGATCGCGCCGGCGATGAGGGTTACGGGGGCTTGCATCAGGCCCCAGGACCTCCCGAACTGGCCGACGATGGCAGCGGAATAGGCCATGCCAAGCAACACGACGATTCCGTTAATCCGGAAGGCATCGACGAGCGCGTTCGGCGCGTTAAGCAGCGGCATCTTCTTATACCGGCTGAATAGCTCCTTGAGTGGCGTTGTGCAGCCGGAGGGTGTGAAGATCGCGTCCCGCGCTCGGTGCGCAAGCAGACCAATCGCTGCGCCCTGGGCGAGTATCTGACCCCAAACGAGGCCGAAGAGCCCGCCAAGTCCGACGTAGTGGGCGCCAATCTGGCCGCCAGCCTGGGCTCCGGCCATCAACATGCGGTTACGAGAGATGGTGCCGTACTCGAGCTGGCGATTGAGCCAGAACGTGATCGTCCCGATACCACCGAGAGTTGCGACGATCAGGCCGCTAATGGGCAGCCAGGGCGCGAGCTCGGGTGCATTGACCAGTTCAGAGATCGGAGTTCGGAATACCCACGTGACCAGTGTTGTAAGCAGCGAGAGGATGCCGATGATAGCGAGGGATGCTCGCAGCAGCCGACGGCTTTCACTCTCATCGGACGGCAACATGATCGCCATGTCGTAGCGCAGCGCGCCGACGGCGACCACGGTGAGGGGGATCGCGAGGAGGATAGCGTGCAGGCCGAACTGTTCTTCAGTGTAGATGCGCCCAAGGATTGGCTGGGTAAGAATGCCGATGAGCTGCGCCACCATCGTTCCCGACAGCAACGTGGAAATCGAGACGAGGATCGGATATTTCACCGTCAACGTCTTCCAGCGCTCGCGCACATCGTCTCCTTCTGCGATATTTTGCTGACTCGACCTTACCGCCACAGGCCCGGCTTTTCCGCAGTGCGCGAGTGTGATGGTTACACTGACTAGTGACCGTGCCAGGGGGCGTTGTCTGAAATTAAGGAGTAGCGCGCATGCGTATTGCAGTTGTCGCCATGGGAAAGATCGGCCTGCCGCTGGCCGTGCAGTTTGCCGACGCCGGACATGAAGTCATTGGCGTTGATGTAAACGAGCAGACCGTCGCTTCGATCAACGAGGCCAAGGAGCCGTTCCCCGGCGAAGCGCACCTGCAGGAAAAGCTCTCCGAGCTCGTGCCGGCGGGCAAGCTGCGTGCGACTACCGACTACTCCGAGGCGATTCCGGGTGCCGAAGCGATCGTGATCGTGGTGCCGCTGTTCGTCAACGACGAGACCTGGGAGCCGGACTTCGCCTGGATGGATGCGGCGACGCGTTCCTTCTCCAAACACATGAGCCCGGGCACGCTCATCTCGTATGAGACCACGCTGCCGGTCGGCACGACCCGCAACCGCTGGCGTCCGCTGATTGAGGAAGGCTCCGGCCTCAAGGAAGGCCACGACTTCCACCTCGTGTTCTCGCCCGAGCGCGTCCTCACCGGCCGCGTGTTCGAAGACCTTCGCAAGTACCCGAAGCTCGTTGGCGGCCTGAGCGAAGAAGGCACCAAGCGCGCGATTGAGTTCTACGAGGCAGTCCTGTCCTTCGACGAGCGCGACGACCTGCCGAAGCCGAACGGCGTGTGGGACATGGGTAGCGCCGAGGCGGCCGAAATGGCCAAGCTCGCCGAGACCACCTACCGCGATGTCAACATTGGTCTCGCGAACCAGTTCGCCGTCTACGCCGACAAGGTCGGCATCGACGTCAACAAGGTCATCGAGGCCTGCAACTCCCAGCCGTATTCGCACATCCACCTGCCCGGCATCGCCGTCGGTGGCCACTGCATCCCCGTCTACCCGCGCCTGTACCTGTCGACCGACCCCGACGCGTCCGTCGTGCGGACCGCGCGCCAGTTCAACGCCGAGATGCCTGTTTACGTCGTGCAGCGCGTCGAAGAGGTCCTCGGCGAGCTCAAGGACGCCAAGGTCGCGGTCTTGGGCGCGTCCTACCGAGGCAAGGTCAAGGAGACGGCGTTCTCCGGCGTCTTCCGCACGGTGACCGAACTCGCCGAGCGCGGCGCAAAGGTCGCCGTGCACGACCCGATGTATTCCGATGAGGAAATCGAAGGCTTCGGCTGGCAGCCCTACCACTTCGGTGAGGATGTCGACGCTGTCATCGTCCAGGCGGACCACCCCGAGTACGCCGAGATCAAGCCGGCCGATTTCCCCGGCATCAAGCTCCTGTTCGACGGCCGTCGCGTGACCTCGGCGGAGCTGTGGAAGGGAACGCCGCGCCTCGTCATCGGCGACGCCGCGAACTAACGGCCAGCCGTAAGGGATTCCATGACTTCCGTGATCGCTGTCGTCGTGGCGTACAACCGCCGCGACCTCCTCGCTCAGACACTCGACGGACTGGCGAGTCAGGACCGACCCGTTGACGGCGTTGTCGTGATCGACAATGCCTCGACCGATGACTCCGGTGAGCTCGCACGAGCCCACGATGTCGTCACCGAGGTCGTGACGATGACGGAAAACTTCGGGGGAGCGGGCGGCTTTGCGGCCGGAATGGCGCGGGCTGTTGTCCAGCACGACGCTGACCTCGTTTGGGTCATGGATGATGACACGATCCCCACGCCAACGGCGCTGTCGGCGCTGCTGAAGGCGCGCACGGACTATCCCGGCACGCCAGCGATCCTCGCGTCGCGGGCCGTATGGTCCGATGGCCGCGAGCACCCGATGAACACGCCGCGTAACAGACCTGGTGCCAGCCGCGAGCTCATCGCGGCGGCCCGCGCTATCGGTGCCCGTCAGATCCGTTCGGCTTCGTTCGTTTCGATCCTCATCGACGCGCGCGCGATCTGGGAAGATGGCCTGCCCGAGGCGGATTTCTTCTTGTGGAACGACGATTTCGAGTACACGGCCCGGCTGCTGCGCTACCGCGTGGGGCTGTTCGTCCCCGACTCGGTCGTCCACCATCTCACCCGCACGTTCGGAGCCTCCGAGACCGACCCGGGAGCCAGGTTCTACAACGAGGTCCGCAACAAGATCTGGTTGTTCACCCGCTCGGAAGCTTTCGGTCCGGTCGAGCGGCTCCTGTACGGCGGCCGCTCGGTCCTGCGTTGGGGCCAGACTGTCTACGCGTCGGGGCAGCGTGGCACTCTGTTGAAGCACGCGCGCCGCGGGATGAAGGACGCCGGGAAGGCACCTACGCCCGTCGAGGTCGTACTTGCGAACACTCCGGTCGCCGATGAGGTGCGAGTGATCCAGGCCCGCGCGGGGCGTATCCATGGCTAACCTCCCGCAGTTTTCCGTTCTCATGGCGGTCTACCGCGGAGACAACGCCGTCTTTTTAACCCGGGCGCTGCAGTCCGTCAGCGTTGACCAGGAACTCAAACCAGACCAGATCGTCATCGTGCGTGACGGTCCAGTGCCGACCGAGATTTCTCGCGTCCTTGCCCGCGCCGAAGAGATCACCGGCGGAATCCGCGTCGATGTCGTGCCGCTGCCAGACAACGTTGGCCTCGCCCGCGCACTGCGCGAAGGACTCAAACACTGCGAGCATGACGTTATCGCGCGTGCCGACGCCGATGACATCTGCCTCCCGAACCGATTCGCGGTCCAGATCCCGCTCATGACGGACCTCGATCTCCTCGGTGCGGGAATCGCGGAGTTCCAGGCCGATGAGTCCGAAACCGGACTTGTACGTCGACTGCCGATGACAGCCGAGGACATTCGCGATGTCCTGCCCCTGCGAGACCCGTTTAACCATCCGTCCGTTGTCTTCCGCGCCGCCGCCGTCAACGCGGCGGGGGGATATGACGACCTGACGAAGATGGAAGACTACTGGCTGTTCGCACGCATGGTGCACGCCGGAGCCCGCGTCGCGAACGTTCCCGATATCCTCGTGCGCTACCGCGTTGGGGCAGGCGCATACTCGCGTCGTGGCGGGCTCGACATGGTGCGTGCCGAAGTCCAGCTCCAGCGCGCGATGTTAGAAGCAGGCATCACCTCGCCGATGCAGTTCGTGCGCAACATCGCGGTCCGCGGCGGGTATCGACTCATCCCGGCAGGGATTAAGAAGGTGCTGTACCGCACCGCAATGAGCACGGGATGGAAACGGTAGCGATGACGATTGTGAGCAACTGGCTGGCAGCGATCCCGTCCTCACTGCTCGTGCTGGCCTGGCTCATTGGACCCGGTGCACTCGCACTCCTCGCGGCACGGGTACGTGGGCTCGCAGTCCTCGCATTTGCGCCCCTGATCTCTCTTGCCGCGATCGCGTGGGTGCCCGTCGTTTTCTCTTTCGCCGACGTCCCGTTCACGAAGCTCTCGTTCGGGCTCGTCGTCGCCATCGGTCTCATGTCCTTAGCCGGCGTCGCGTTGGTCCTGCAGAAGCGATGGCCCATCGTTCGCCCCATCTCGGCGCCCGCGTGGCCCGTGCTCCTCGGAACCGTGCTCGCGGCGCCGTTTGGGATCCTGCCGGCAATGAAGGCGATCGTCGACCCGAAACTTCCGCCCCAAACCTGGGACGGTGTTTTCCATATCAATGCAGTCCGTTACATCCTCGACACATCCAACGGATCGTCGACGGCTATCGGCGCGATCGCGAATGTCGATCTCAATGCGCAGTTCTATCCGGGCGGGTGGCATGACCTCGTCGCGCTGAGTTATACCTCCGACGTCGTCGTCGCGACGAATTCCGCGGCTGTCGTCCTCGGCAGCGTCCTGTTTCCGTTCAGCGTCGCGGTGCTGCTGTCGGTTTTGATGCCGACCTCGCGCTTTGCGCCGATTATCGGAGCGTTCGCCGCGATGAGCTTTTCCTCGCTGCCGGAACGTCCTGCCTCCTATGGAACGCTTTGGCCGGTCATGGCCGCCTATGTCGTGCTGCCGCTCGTGCTCGCGGCACTCGTCCGCTTCACCAAACGCGGCGATGGCGGTGGGCTGGTTGCCCTCGTAGCGGCAATCGTCGGGCTTGCTGGTCTCGGGTTGGTCCACCCTTCATCGATCTTTGCTGCCACCGCGGTTGGCTGGTGGATTCTGCTGTTCTTCCTCATCCGCGCCCGGCGAGAAGCAATCAGCGATCGCTGGCAACGCATCGTTGCCTGGCTGGGCCTCATCGGCACTCCGGCGATGCTATTCGTGATCTGGAAATCGCCGTTGTTCGAGGTTGTCAAAAGCTGGGAGCGGGATCCCGTCGGGACGATTGGTCGCGAGCTTTTTGGCGTCTTTGCAGACTCGCAACTGAGCGAACAGGGCTACGGTGATCCCGTCCCGGAGTGGGGTCTACTCGTCGGGCTCATCCTCGGCCTCATCGTGGCCGCGCGATCGCGGCAGGCCCGCTGGCTGATTCCCGCTTATGCGACCGCTGCCTATTTGTTCGTCCTGTCGTCCGTCGTGCATTTGCCGGGTTACCGTCTGCTCGCACCGTGGTATTTCGACCCGGTGCGCCTCGGCGCGATTGTGCCAGTAGTCGCTGCGCCCCTCGTCGGTCTCGGTATCGCTTGGGTCGTCGACATGTTCACCGCGAACCGCCCTGCCGTGCTCCGTACAGCCGCAGCCGTCGTGACGGTCGGTGCGCTTGGCCTCACCACGCATGGGTTCAACTACAACCAGGGCTACTGGCTGTTGAAGCTGAACTATGAGTTCAAGAATGAGGACGGCTACAACGCGCTGATCTCCCCAGAAGAGGTAGCGCTTCAGCACCGGCTGAAGGACAAGCTCCCGGCCAATGCCCGCGTCATCGGTGACCCTCGTACGGGTGCCGCCCTGCTCTATGGCATCGCCGATATCAACGTGCTGTACCACCACCTCGATGGCGCGTGGGGACAAAAGGGCTACGAGGTAGGTGCCTACTTCGACAAGCTCAACATGTCCCACCACATCTGTACGACGCTACAGTCGCTTGGAATCGACTACTACTACACCGATGAGCGGACATACTGGCCAGAAAACGAGGCGAAAAACAAGTACGAGGGCCTGCGCATCGGCCGACGCCACATCGACCGGTTTGAACTGGTCGACTCCGGCGGGGGAGCAGCGCTGTACAGGCTCTCGCTCTGCGACCAGCATCGGGACTAGAGCCCAAGCACGGCCTTCGCGATCAGGAAATACATGATGAGACCCGTGGCGTCACAAAACGTCGAGATGAATGGGTTGGAAAACACGGCCGGATCGGCGCCCACGGTTTTCGCGATGATCGGCATGACACCGCCGAGCGAGGCGGCCATGGTGCACACGCTCAGCAACGTCAGGCCAATGACCGCGCCGATCGAGGTGCCGTAGACGAGACTCGCGACGAGGAACCCGAGCGAGCCGAGCACCGCGCCCAGGGTGAAACCGATCCGCGCTTCGCGCCACAGGACGGCCAGCACATCCCGGCTCCACACGTCGCCGAGCGCGAGCGCGCGCGTCACCGTCGTCGCGGCCTGGTTTCCGGTATTGCCGCCCGTACCGGTCAACAGCGGGATGAAGAGGGCAAGCACGACGACTTCGGCGAGGGTCGCTTCAAAGATCTCGAGCACCTGAACCGTGAGGACGGCAGAGACAGCGAGCACGAGCAGCCAGACGATGCGGGATTTCACGACGCTGAGGACCGGTGTCGATAGGTAGGGTCGACGCAGCGGCTCGTGTCCGCCGTGCCGGGCCGCGTCTTCGGTATCGGCCGCCTCCGCGATCTCCAACGCGTCATCGACCGTGAGGACCCCAACGATGCGGTCTTCGGCGTCGACGATGGGCATGGCGATGCGGCCGACGGCAAGGAGCTCGCGGGCGACGCGTTCCTCGTCGTCGGTGGCGTATGCGCTGATGGGGGCGTTCATGAGATCGGCGACGGTGGTATCGGCGGGGGCGGTGAACAGGTCGCGCAGGGAGACAACGCCGACGAGCCGGCGCGTGTCGTCCATGACCGGGATCATGTACAGCGTTTCGTATTCGGCCTCCCGGTTCCGCAGCAGGTCGAGCGCATAGGCGGCGGTGCGGGAGGCTCGGACCGGGACGACCTCGGGCGACATGCGCCTGCCGATACTGCCCTTGGGGTAGCCGAGGAGAGCCGACGTGAGGTCGCGCTCCCGCCGGGTCAGTCCCCGCAGGAGCTTATCGGCCACCGACGCCGGGACTTCGTCCAGCAGGGCGGCACGATCATCGGGATCCATCTCGGTGAAGAACCCGGTGATCTCCTCATCCCGCAGCGCGGCCAGGAGGTCGGCCTGGTGGCCGGAGTCGAGCGCCTCAAAGACGTGGAGTGCGCGGTCCTTAGCCAGCAGCCGGAACATGAGAGCCCCGCGCTTCGCGGGCACGTGTTCGACGACGCGGATGAGATCAGGGATGGACACCTGTGCCGCGAGCGCGGCCAGCTCAGCGCTATCTGCGGGGGTGATGTCTTGAGTCAGCCGGTTTTCCAGTGCGGTCAGCACATCGGCCTCCAGTCTTGTCCACGGTGAGCCCCAGGGGCAATAATAGCAATAAAGAACCGGGACCCATCCTGTGGTGAGCCCCTCGGGGAGTCTACCCCGGTTGCCCTAACGCGGCGGCTAGACTGGGGTGACGCCCAACAGAAAGTGAGACCGACGTGGATATTGATCTTCTCGTCGTGGGGTCCGGGTTCTACGGATTGACCATGGCCGAACAGTGCGCAGAGAAACTGGGCATGAAGGTCGCCATCATCGAGTCCCGACACCACATTGGGGGCAACGCCTACTCCGAAATCGAACCTGAGACCGGAATCGAAGTCCACCGCTACGGTGCTCACCTCTTTCACACCTCCAATGAGCGGGTGTGGGATTACGTCACCCGCTTCACGTCGTTCACCGACTACCGCCACCACGTGCTGACCCGCGTCGGCGACCAGGTCTTCCAGATGCCGATCAACCTCGGCACGATTAACAGCTTCTTCAAGGCGGCGTACACGCCGGACGAGGCGCGAGCACTCATCGCGAACCAGTCCCAAGAGTTGGGCGATAAGGAACCAGAAAACCTGGAAGAAAAGGCGATCTCGCTGATCGGTCGCCCGCTGTATGAGGCGTTCATTAAGGGCTACACGGCCAAGCAGTGGGAGACGGATCCGGCGCTGCTGCCTCCCGGGATCATTTCCCGCCTGCCCGTGCGCTATAACTACAACGCGCGCTACTTCTCCGATACCTACGAGGGGCTCCCGGTCGACGGCTACACCGCGTGGCTGGAGAAGATGGCCGACCACAAGAACATCGAGGTACACCTCAACACGGACTTCTTCGACACTTCCCAGCCGTTCAACAAGGACTCGGCCGTCGGGCAACTCCCGATCGTCTACACCGGTCCCGTCGACCGCTACTTCGACTATGCCGAGGGGGACCTGTCCTGGCGCACGCTCGATTTCGAAAAGGAAGTCCTGCCGGTCGGCGACTTCCAGGGAACCTCCGTCATGAACTATGGCGACCAGGACGTACCCTTCACTCGGATCCACGAGTTTCGGCACTTCCACCCCGAGCGCAACTACCCGAAGGACAAGACGGTCATCATGCGGGAATATTCCCGCTTTGCCAACCGAAACGATGAGCCGTACTACCCGGTCAACACCACGAAGGACCGCGAACGTCTCGCGGCCTACCGCGAGGCGATGGCAGGGGAGAAGAACGTGCTCTTCGGCGGCCGCCTCGGCACCTATCAGTACCTCGACATGCATATGGCGATCGCGTCGGCGCTCACGGCATTCGACAACCGGATCACCCCGCATGTGAAGACCGGCGAAGATATCGCCGCCAAGAACGCATGAGCGTCCAAACCTCGCCGCTTGACCATCCCTGGCGAGAACCCGGCAAAGGCCGGGGGCTGGCCGAGATCGTCTACCGCTTCTACCTGCTGAAGCTCATCGTCCACAAGGACCTGCGGGTGCGTTACCGGGGCTCGATCCTCGGCATGCTGTGGAGCTACGTCAAGCCCGCCGTGCAGTTCGTCGTCTTCTACTTCGCGGTCGGTGAGTTCTTGCGGATGAACGATCGTGTCGATAACTACGCGATCTACCTGTTCTCCGGCATCGTCATCGTCAATTTCTTCACCGAGTCCTTCGGCAATGCGACGCGTTCGATCGCGGGCAACTACGCGCTGGTGAAAAAGATCTATCTGCCGCGCGAACTCTTCCCGGTCTCAGCGCTGTGGGTCGCGGCGATCCACTTCTTCCCGCAGCTCGTCGTCCTCATCATCGGTGCGCTGCTCTTCGGCTGGGCTCCGACGTTCTTGCAGCTGCTCGCCGCGGTCGGCGCGCTCATCATCCTCGCGATCTTCTGCCTCGGCCTTGGCCTGCTCTTCGGCGCGATCAACGTGCTGTTTCGGGACGCGGAGAACCTCGTCGACCTGTTCGTCATGGTCGCGACGTGGGCCTCGCCCGTGCTGTACACGTGGCAGCAGGTCTTTAGCGTGTCGGAAAAGAACGGCGGCTGGCTGTTCCCGATCTACATGCTCAACCCGATCACCCCGGTCGTCGAGGTCTTCCACTGGGCATTTTGGGAGCCGACGATCGGCGCGACGGGTGAATCCCTCCCGCCGAACATGGCGATGTGGATGGGGATCGCGACCGTCGTCTCGCTTGCCACGCTGGCGCTCGGTGAGTACGTCTTTCGTCGCCTCGATGGCCGTTTCGCGCAGGAGCTGTAATGAGCGATACCGATGTCATCCGCGTAGAGCACGCAGTCAAGAAGTTCACCCTCAAGCACACGCACTCTCTCAAAGAGTGGGTCGTGTGGAATTTCAAGGGCCGCCGCGGCGAACTCACCGAATCTTTCACTGCGCTGAACGACGTCTCGTTCTCCCTCAAGCAGGGCGAGACGGTCGCGCTCCTCGGGTTTAACGGCTCGGGCAAATCGACGATGCTCAAACTCATCTCGGGCGTCATGAGTACCGACGAGGGCGAGATCCGGGTGCGCGGCAAGATCGCGGGCCTCATCGAGGTCGGCGCGGGCTTCCACCCCGACCTCACGGGCCGCGAAAACATTTACCTCAACGGCGCGATCCTCGGCATGAGTGAAGACGAAATCAACGCCGCCTTCGACGACATCGTCGCGTTTTCCGAAATCGAGCAGTTCATCGACACCGAGGTGAAGTTCTACTCCTCGGGCATGTTCCTGCGCCTCGCCTTTTCCGTCGCGGTCCACACGAACCCCGACATCTTCTTGATCGACGAAATCCTCGCCGTCGGCGACGAGCCGTTCCAAAAGAAATGCCTGAAGCGCATCGAAGAGCTCAAGCTCGAAGGCAAGTCGCTCGTCATCGTCTCCCACGACCTCGACCTCGTCGCCAGCATGTGTGAACGCGGCATCCTGCTACGCAAGGGCGAACTGGTCTTCGACGGCAATGTCCACCAAGCGGTCGCGATGATGCGCGACGGGAAGGAACAGTAGTGGAGGTAGGAAGCACCCAGCGCGCCTTGGCCGAGGCCTTTAGCGACCACACGATCGAGCTGTCGCTGAGCGACGAAGCACGCGACGTGCTGGCCCGGCTCGATGAGCGCTGGCTCATCTCCGCGCTCAAGCCGCAGATCCTCACCTACCCCGACCGCACGATCATGCTGCGGCTGTTCCTGTGCGACACCCAGCCGCTCGAGGACCGCAATACGCTGCGCGATATCCGCCCCGCGGACGTCGTCATGCCGGAAGCCGACGGCATCCTCATCGCGACGCCCAAGTCGGGCAGCGGTGACGTGCCCCAGCAGCGCTTCTTACTGCTGCCCTCGCGTGCCGTCATGGACGGGGACGCGCCCTTCATCTTCGTGAAGCCCGATTCGCTCAAGGGCAAGGCGATGAGCCAGGTCTACCGGCGCCTGTACGGCAAGATGCCGATCGCGCTCGACCGCTACCGCCAGTCCCGCAACTCCGCCTACGACCAGCGCTGGCAGCTGACCGCGCCGACGGTCGACTCCGCGAGCCCGCTCTCGCGTACGGAGGACGGTAAGCCGTGGATGTGGATCGCGATGCACTGGCTGGAAAACGGTGGCGCCGAAGAATGGGCGTTCCGCCAGGCCGAGCTCGCTCGCGATGCGGGCTACCGCATCCTCATCACCGTCGACCGCGGCGCGCCGCAGCGCCTGCTGGGCCGTGCTTACGGCATCGCCGAGGAAGTGTTCTTGTGCGCCCAGACGTTCGGTCAGGTCGAACGCACCCCGTTCGTCGATAAGCTCCTGCGGACCTACCAGCCCGCGGCGATCCACATCCACCACTCGGTGCTCGCCTACGAAAATCTCGGCCTCGTGCGCACGCTGCTGCCCGATACGCGCATCGAGGACTCGGTCCACATCGTCGAGCATCGCGGCGGCGGTTATGTCGCCGACTCGGTGCGCGCCTCGCGCCTGATCGACCTGCACCACGTCATCAGCCCGCAGCTGCGCGAGATCTACACGCGCGAGGCCGGCATCGATCAGGGCAAGGTCGCCTACTATCCGCTCACGGGCCTCACCGCACGCGCGAGCGCGAGCGCTCCTGCCGAGATCGCGCCGCGCCCGGGAAAGAAGCTCCGCGTCGGGTTCCTTGGCCGGATGAGCCTGCAAAAGCGCCCGTTCCTCTTCGTCGATGTCGCCCGCAAGCTGCACGCCGCCCAGCCGGAGGCGTTCGAGTTCGTCATGCAGGGCAGCGGTGAGCTCGCCAGCTACACGCGCGACCACCTGGCCCGCGCGGGCCTCGCCGATGTCGTCGCGACGCGCGAGTGGGGACCGGTCACAGACTTCTTATCCGAGATCGATGTCTTGCTCATCACCTCCGATAATGAGGGCCTGACGCTCACCTCCCTCGAGGCTACCGGCGCCGGCGTACTCGTCGTGAGCGCCGACGTTGGCTCTCAGCTGACCGTCGTCGCGCCCGGCGCGCTGCTGCCGCGCGAGCCCAAGAGCTTCCTCGCCCACGCCGTCGCGCTGCTGAAGCGCCTCGCCTCCGATGACGCCGAGCGTCGCTCGCTCATGTCGCGTCAGATGTCGCTCGTTGCCGACCTCGCCTCGCGCACCTCGGCCGAAGATTTTTATGCCGACCACTACCGCACGCTCGCGGGAAAGACTACGAAGGAGTAATCATGCGCGTCGCTGCCGTCGTCGTGACCTACAACCGGGCCGACATGCTCGAAAAAACCCTGGCCGGCCTAGAAGCCCAGTCGCGCCCGGTCGACCGCATCATCGTCGTCGATAATGCCTCCACCGACCGCACGCCCGAAATGCTCGCCGCGCGCAAGGCGGCGGTCCCGACCACGATCACGCGGCTGAAGCGCAACACCGGCGGTGCAGGCGGCTTCGCCCACGGCATCCAGGCAGCCTACGGCGCGGGCTATGACGCCTACTGGATCATGGACGATGACACCGTCCCGCGGCCCGATGCGCTGAAGGCGTTGCTCGGCGGTATCGACCAGTTCGAAGAGCGCACCGGCGATCAGCCGAGCTTCGCGTGCTCGATGGTGTTGTGGACCGACGGCGAACTGTGCGAGATGAACACGCCGGACCCGACGTGGGACTGGCCGCGCCACATGGCGCATAACGAGCCCTACCAGCTCGTGAAGTCCTGCTCGTTCGTCTCCTGCCTCATCACCAAGGACGCGGTGCGCGAATGCGGCCTGCCGTATCGCGAGTACTTCATCTGGTACGACGATGCTGAGTACACGATGCGCCTGAGCAAATTCCGGCCCGGCATTTTCGTCGCCGATTCCAAGGTCGACCACCTGCTGGGGGAGAACCGCGGCGTGAACTTCGGTGACGTTACCGACAAGAACATCTGGAAGTTCGAATACGGCGTGCGCAACCAGGTCTCGGCCGCGTTCTCGCTGCGTTCGCCGACGATCGCCGTCCAGCTCGCCGAGAACATGCTCAAGCAGCTGCACGGCTCGGGGGTCTCAGCCAAGCTGCGCTTAAGGCTCATCAAGGCGGGCCTGAAGGGCCTCGTCTTCCACCCGAAGAAGCGCTACGCCCGCGTCGTCCGCTAGGACATCGTCCCTAGGTGGCCTTACCGACAGGCGCCGCGCAGCGGGAGGGCTGCCTCCTGGGCTGCCACGGACTGGCAGTTCATCGTCTCATCGCTCGGATCGATGACGACGATCGAACCGCCCGCAAGCAGCTGGGAGCTCACGGTCCGCACGAGTTCTTGGTTGTTCGCCGGGCGCACCATGATGCGGTCCGATGTGCCACCCACGAGCAACTCGTCGAGGTCCCCAAAGCGCAGGTTCGGGCCGGCGACGGCCACGGCCTGCGGGTCTAGCGGCGGCATGGGGCCGAGTTGGTCGGCGGCGGCCATGACATCGGCGTTCGCATCGGCGATCATGGGCGGCAATTCCCACTCGAATTCACGCGCGAGGGCGGGCAGAGCGACCGCGAGCACATCGGCGGGGGAGGTAGTGAAGTCTTCCGGCCGGTCGGTCACGATGACGTCGACGTCATCAATCTCACGGAACGCGACGCCGGCGCCGGCGAGCCACGTGCCGAATACCCATATGGGCGAGCGCCAGGAAACCGGCAGGTCGATGAATACGGTGGCGCCGGGCTCGATGGCCACGTCGGTGACCAGGTAGTTCGCGGTCTTTGCGATCCACTGAGCGAGGACAGCGCCGGTGAGCTCGACACGTTCAGCCTCGGAGTACCACGTGAGGGCGGGACCGGGACAGGCGGCGATCGCGGCGAGGATCGACGCGGGATTATGGCGTGGGGGCATAGTAGCCATCATACGGCGGAGAACGTATATCACCGATTCACTTGACGAATGCGAGTGACACGCGTGTAATTTAGAGACAGACATTGATCGACCGAACGGAGAGCGACCGTGTGGAACATCCTGGGTGACGGACCAATCTCCGCTCAGAACCCGCAAACCGAGCATCGTATGCTCGACCCCTACGAGAGCGTCGAATACGGCACCCCGGCATGGTACGAGCTGGCGCTGTGCGCCCAGACTGATCCGGAAGCGTTCTTCCCCGAAAAGGGCGGTAGCACGCGGGAAGCCAAGCGGGTGTGCGCGTCGTGTCCGGTAGCCAAGCGCTGCCTGGAATATGCGCTGGAAAACGATGAGCGATTCGGTATTTGGGGCGGGCTGTCCGAACGCGAACGTCGTAAGTTGAAGCGTCGCATCAGCTAACCCCGCCATAGATGACGCCTAAGGCTCACCCCGACCAAGATGTCACCGCCGTCGTTGTGACGTGCGGTGACACTCCATATCTCAAGCGAACGCTGAGCGGCATCGGTGCCCAGGAGCACCTACCCGATCGGCTCGTTGTCATCGACGTCGCGGCCCCCGGCCGCTCGCTAGGTTCCGGTAGGCCCATCCAGGAAGTCGTCGCCGAATCCCTCGACGATCACGCCCTGCCCACGCGCGTCATCAATATCCCCGGAGCTGAGAATTTCGGCGACGCGGTGCGCCAGGGCCTTGCCGAACACCAAGAACTGCTCACGCGCGCGGCCCAACGCCGCGAGGCCCGCACCGGCGAGATCCCTGCCGTGCGCGAAGGGGCGGTGGCCTGGCTGTGGCTGTTGCACGACGATTCCGCGCCCGAGGAGCGGGCCCTTGCTGAACTGCTGCGCGAGGTCGAACTCGCCACCTCGATCGGGCTCGCGGGCTGTAAGGAGCGCGACTGGGCGAAACCCGACCGCCTCCTCGCCGCGGGCATCAACGCGACCTCGACGACCCGCCGCTTCATCGAAACCGACGTCGACGAGATCGACCAGGGCCAGCTCGATCACCGCAGCGATGTCCTGGGCGTGTCCATCGCGGGCGCGCTCATCCGCCGCGATATCTGGACGAGCCTCGGCGGCACCGACCCGCACCTCGGCCCCTTCAACGACGGGCTGGAGCTCTCGCGCCGCGTGCGCCTTGCGGGCTACCGCGTCGTCGTCGTGCCATCCGCCATCGTCTTTCACGCCCAGGCGTCCTATCAGGGCCTGCGCTCCGATGAGGAGCAGGCACCCGATGTGCGCCGCTCCTTCGGCGATCGGCGCGCCGCCCAGCTCCACACGTGGATTTCCGGCGTGCCCGGCTGGCAGGTGCCGCTCGTCTACCTCGCGATCCTTATCCTCACCCCGCTGCGGGCGCTGTGGCGCCTGGCGCGCAAGGACTTCGACCTGCTCACCGCCGAGCTGCGCGCGGGCGCGCATGTCCTGTCCTCGCCGCAGCAGTGGCTGGCGACGCGCAAGAGCACCGAGGTGAGCCGTCGGGTCGCGCGCTCGACGCTCGAGCGGATCTATACCCCGCGTTCGGTCATCGCGGCAAAGAAACGCGAACTGCGGCGCTCCCATAAGGACGCGGCCAAGGCCGCCGCGGCCCCGAGCGAACTCGAACTCGCCGAACTCGCGCGCCTGGCCCGGCGCCGCCGCGCGGTCCTCACCCTGCTCGCGCTCGCCCTGCTCGGCATCGGCATCTGGCTGATCCGTCCGCCGATGACCGCCGGCATCTATGAGGGCGGCGCGCTCCAGCGCGCGACCGGGTCTCTCCTGGAGACCTACCGGGCCGCAACGTCCGGTTGGCTCGACGTCGGGCTCGGCCACCCCGGACCGCCCGATGCCTTCTTGTGGACGCTGCTGCCCGGCCTGCTGTTGACGGGCAACCTCTCCGCGCTCGTGCCGCTGACCTATCGGCTCGCCGTCCCACTCGCGGGCGTCGGCGCCTGGTTCGCGGCCGGCGCGGGCACCCGCTCCATCCTCATCCGTGCCTGGGTTGCGATCACCTGGGCGCTGGCCCCGAGCTTCATCCCGGCGCTGCACGCCGGTGAGCTCGGCCCGGCCCTGGCCCATATGACGCTGCCGTGGATGATCCTCGGACTCACGCGGGCCGTCGCCGCCGAGCGGCACGACGTTGTCGAGTCCGGCATGGTCGGCGCGCAGCGCGTCGACCGCGAAGCCCTCGCCGCCCGCCTTCACAGCGACGAACCTGCCCCGAGCACGCCGGAGGTCACCACCGACGAGGCGCCCGCGCCGCTGCGAGCGATGCGCAGCAAGACGAACGTCGCCGCGGCCGCCGGTGCGGCGATCGCGTTCGCGATCATCACGGCAGGCGCGCCTGTCCTGCTGCTACCGGGCATCGTGCTGCTGTGGGCCTCCCAGCTCGTCATCGCGCACCACCGACTCGCCTTCCTGCTCATTCCGATCCCCACGCTCGTCTTGCATGCGCCGCGCCTCGTCGCGATGGTGCGCGAGGGGCTGTGGCAGCTCGCGGTGACGAGCCCGGGCCTGCCGCAAAACACCTCCAGTGGCGATATCCGCACGGCGCTACTCGGCTGGTCCGCACCTTTGCCGACCGGCTCGCTCGGCCCCATCCCGCTCGCCCCGCTGGCGATCGGCGCGGGCACCGTCCTGCTCGTCGCGGCCCTCGCCGCGCTCGGGCGCCGCGGCGGTACCGGTCTTGCGGTGCGCCTCGGCTGGTTCGTCGTCCTCATCGCCGCCGCGAGCTTCATCGTCGTGCGCGATATCATCATCGCCCACGTCGCGGGCGAGGCCGTCACGGCCAATACCGCGCCGCTCGTTACGCTCCTGGTCGCGGGCCTGCTGATCGCCGCCGTCGCCGGGGTAACGGGCACGCGCGAATATTTCGCCGACGCGACATTCGGCTGGCGCCACGCGGTCGCGATCGCGACCGCCGTCCTTGCCATCGCGGTGCCGCTGTCCTGGGCGCTGATCATCGGGCCGCAGGCCGCGCAGCGTATGCAGGTCAAGGCCACGTCCGCACTGCCGACGCCGGCCCTCGCGCAGCAGCTGGCCGCGGGCGTCGGACAGGAACGCACGCTCATCCTGACCCCCGAAGCCGACGAGGGCCTGCGCGCCGACGTCGTGCGCACCGACGGCCAGACGATGCTGACCTCGGCGTCCGTCATCGCCGTGCGCTCGCTGCACGACACCGCAGACGCCGCGGCCGAATCCTTCCGCGCCTCCGTCGCGAACCTCGCTGCCAGCAACTCCGATACCGGGGCCGCCGAACTCGGCGCGGCCGGTATCGGCGTCATCGTCGTGCCGCCCGTCGACGAGCTCGCGAGCGACGTGAACCAGTCCGCCCACGCCCGCCTCGTCGCGGCACTCGACGCGACGCCCGGCGTCTCGCGCGTCACTGTCAACCGCTCGGGCACGATCTGGCGCGTCGACGCCGGCAGTGAGTCCGGCACCGTGACATCCCGCGCCCGCATCGCAGATGGCGACGAGCTGCAGGCGATCGCCTCGGAGGGCAACGGCGTACGCACCCAGGTCGCGGAAGGCTCCGCGACGCGCACCCTCGTCCTTGCCGAGCGCGCCGATTCCGGCTGGCAGGCCCGCTACAACGGGGCCTCGCTCGGCGCGAGCGACCACGGCTGGCAGCAGGCCTTCGACCTGCCCGCCCACGCGGGCGAGCTGACCGTGCGTTACCAGCCCGTCTACCAGCCCTACTGGCTCATCGCCGGCGCGATTACCGCGCTCATCACCGCCCTGCTCGCCATCCCGCGTCCCCGCCGGGAGGTCCGCCCGTGAATGCTCTCCGCTTAACCAAGACCGCGCTGTCGATCGTGCTCGCCATCGTCATGGTCGGCGCAGTCGTCGCCGTCGCCGTAACCAGCCCGCGCGTCACGCTGCCGCAGCCTCCGGAGCCGAGCGCCGCGAGCGCCGTCGAGCTCCCGCCCTCGGAGGTCCGCCAGGCGTGCCTCGCGGGCCCGTATGCCGAAGGCAAACAGGAAGGCGACGAGGAATTCGGTGAGCGCACCGCGGCGAGCCGTACCCTCACCTCGCTCACCGTCCTGCCGCGCCAATCCGCCGCGGGCAGCGCCGCCTACACGCGGCAGACCGACGGCCAGCGCTTCGACTTTTCCGGCACCCCGGCCGCTATCCTGTCCCTCGATAACGAACACGAGCCCGGCATCGTCGCGGCCCAGCCCTCCGGCGGCGCCCGCCCCGCGCTCGTCGGCGGCACCGCCACGATCAACACCGCCGGCGACTTGCGCGGCCTGACCGCGATGACGTGCGCATCGCCCATCACCGACGCCTGGCTGCTCGGCGGCGCCACGACCGTCGGCGCGAGCGCCGAACTCGTGCTCACCAACCCCGGACAGACGGTCGCGACGGCGACGATCGAGGCCTATAGCGAACGCGGCGCGCTGCCCGAAGGCTCGGTCGCGAGGACCTCCGTCGCCCCCGGCAAGACGGAAAAGATCCTGCTCGAATCCTCCATCTCCGAAATCGAGCGCCTCGCCCTGCACATCAAGGTCGACGGCGGCGCGCTCGTCCCCGCGATCGTCACGCACCGCCTCGATGGCATCATCGCCAAGGGCAGCGCGATCGTCTCGCCCGGCGCGGGCGCGGAGCGCACCCAGCTCGTCTCTGGCGTCCACCTCGCGGGCGGCAGCGGCGACGTGCTGCGCCTCGTTAACCCCGGCGACGAGGTCGCGACGGTGAAGGTCACGATGCTCTCGGCCGAGGGCGCGACGACCCTGCCCGGCGCCGAGTCCCTCGCGATCGATGCGGGCGCGGTCCAAGACATCGACCTCGCGGCGCTCGCGGAGGGCGACTACTCGATCGAGGTCGAATCCAACCAGCCCGTGCTCGCGGCGGCGGCGACGCACCGGGACGGCGAGGGCGGCGTGTCCTCGACGGCGTGGATCCCCTCGGCCACGGCGGGCCGCGAGCTCTACGTTCCGGGCATCGCCGAGGCGGGCATCACCGCGCACGTCGCGATCACGGCCCCCTCGACGTCGGGCGCGAGCGTGACGTATCGTCCGGTCGCGGCTAATGGCGCGGTCGGGGAGGAAGCCCGACTCGAGATCCCGGCCGGGAGCGTGCGCGTCCCGTCGCTGCCGGAAGGCACGCGCGCCGTGCAGCTCTCGGCCAACGTGCCGATCAGTGCCGCGAGCATCCTCGACGTCGCGGGCGAGGGCGGCACGATGTCCGCGGCCCTGCCGGCGATCGTCGACTCGGATGTGCGCCGGACGGTGACAGTCCGGCTCGGCGACTTCGACTAGCGGCCCAGCGCCTCACCAAGCGCGCCCAGGACGAGCGCGACGGTCGCCGGACTCGCGTTCGGCCCCATGAGCCCGATGCGCCACACGCTCGACGCATACTCGCCGACGCCCGCACCGATCTCGAGCGAATAGTGCTCGAGTAGGTGGCGACGCACCGCCGCCGAATCGACGCCCTCGGGCACGCGCACGGTGGTCAGCTGCGGCAGCCGCGCGCCCTCGGCGGCGAACAGCTCGAGGCCCATGTCGACCAGTCCCTGCTGCAGCGCCGCCCCCGCGGCCTCGTGGCGGGCGATCGCGGTATCGAGGCTCTCGGCAAGGATGCGCGTGAGCGCGGCGTGCAGGGAGACGACCATGCCCGTGGGTGCGGTGTGGTGGTAGGTGCGCTGCCGGCCGGCGCTGCCGCCGACGTAGCCGCCGAGCAGGCCGAGGTCGAAATACCAGGACGACGGCCGCCCGACACGGCGTTTAAATGCCCGCTCGGAGATGGTGAACGGGGCGAGCCCCGGTGCGACGCCGAGGCACTTTTGGGTGCCCGCATACGCGATATCGACGCCCCAGTCATCGACGCTCACCTCGCTGCCGCCGATCGCGGTGACGTGGTCGGTCAGCAGCAGCGCATTGCCCTTGATCTCGCCGAGCGCGGCGATGTCATTGCGTACGCCCGTGGAGGTTTCGGCGTGGACGGCCGCGATGATGTCCGGGTTGGGGTGCGCCCGGCGCACCGCGTGGATATCGATCGGTTCGCCCCACGGGCTGTCGACGGGCACGACGCGCGCGTGCAGCCGTGAGGCGACCTCGCACATGCGCTGCCCGAACAGGCCGTTGACGGCCACGACGACGACGTCGCCCTTGTGGACCGTGTTGACGAAGGCGGCCTCCATGCCGCCCGAACCGGTCGCCGATAGCGGCAGCGTGCGCGGGTTTTCCGTGCCCCACACCGTGCGCAGCATCTCGCAGGTCTCGTCCATGATCCGCAAAAACTCTGGGTCGAGATGCCCGAGCAGGGGGCGGGTGAGGGCCACCTGGGCCTCAGCGTACGGGTTGCAGGGGCCGGGGCCACACAACTTCCGCTCAATCAGGGGTGCGCTGATCATAACTGTGACGTTAGCACCGGGGCGCGCCCTACAGGGGGAAGTCCGGATCGAGATCAGTGACGGCGACGCCGAGGATGTCGGCGCACTGTTCGATTAGGACGTAATGCGTGAGCTCGTCGATCTCCTTATCGCTCGTGCAGCGCGTCGCGATCGGCAGGCGGTAGAGCACGACGCGGTAGCGCAGCCCGTGGGTGCGGTCGGCCGCAAACGTGCGCGCCAGGGTGATGCCGTGCGCCTCGAACCGCGACGGATTCGACGGCGGAACCTCCTCGACAGCGAACTCGACATTGCGTAGCTTCGGGTTCTCGCGCACGAGATCGCGCACGTTATCGCTGACGATATCGTCGAAGATTTCCCGCCGCGTGCGCCAGCCCGGCAGCGCCGGCGGAATCAATGGACCGCGGATGCCGCGACCGTGCCGATCGCGGCGGCGTCCGGAGCGGCGGGTGGGGATCGAAGGGAGAAAGGGCACGCTCTATAGCCTAGGCGAAAGCGGGTACCATCGAAGGGTGAAACCCGTCCGTCCCTGCATCCGTCCTGGCTGCTCGCGCAGCGCCGTCGCGACCCTGACGTACGTGTACGAGGACTCCTCGATGATCGTCGGTCCGCTGTCGGTGAAGGCGGAGCCGCACGCCTATGACCTGTGCGAGGAGCACGCCCAATCTCTCACGGCCCCGCGCGGCTGGGACGTTGTGCGGTTGCAGGTGAACTACCAGGTCGCGGAGCCCTCCAGCGATGATCTGACGGCGCTCGCCGACGCGGTCCTGGAGGCGTCCAAGCGTCCGAAGCCCTATGTGCCGCCGGCGGAGCGTTCCCCGGCGCGCGATATCACGCAGGCGCCGGCGGGACGCCCGCAGCTGCGGGTCATTTCAAACGAAGGAGACCTCGATGACTGACCTGCCGGCCTGGGTAAGCGAGGCCCTGATCTGCCCCGTGACGGGCGAAAAACTGCACTACAGCGAACAGGGCGGCGGCTGCTTTGTCACGCGCGGCGTGCGCCCCGAATATCGCTATCCGATCCGCGACGGGATCCCCGTCCTGCTCGCGGACGAGGCGATCGTTACCGAACAGCCTCGCGATGGCGCAGCAGCGAGAGGTACTCCTCATTGCGCCGCCGCACGAGCACCGCGGCCATAAACCGTTCGGGATGCGTGCCGGCCGGCGACGGGGGAGAGACAAAGCCCTCGAGCTCGGCCGCGAGCGATTCGGCGTGCGTCTGGCGCGCCTGCGGGCTCATCGTCGCCGAGCGCGTGAGGAAAATGCGGGCCCGGTTCGACAGGTTTGAGGGAATCGGCGCAATATCGGCCGTGCGAACCCATTCCGTGAGCTCGGGCGGCAGCACGAGCGGGTACGGATCGGATTCGACGTCGCGCATCCGCACGCAGTACGTTCCCGCGAGCAGATCACCGAGCCGGCGGCCGCGCGCATTGGCCAGCGAAACAACGGTGGCGAGCGCCCCGAACGTCGCCCAGTTTTCGACCACGCCGACGAGGGCCCGCACGAACACGTGGCGCAGACGCACCGGCCCGCCGTCTTCGCGCAATACCCGGATGCCGACGACGGTCTTGCCGAGCGACCTACCACCGGTCAGCCACTCGATCAGGAACGGGATCCCGAACGTGAGAGCCGCGATCCCGAGGATGAGCAGCGTTTGGGCCTGAGCGGGATTGAGCACGGGCCCGAAGCGCGTATACATGAGCATTGCGAAGATCCCCGTCGCGACCCACAGCCCGGCATCGATGATTCCCGCGAGCGCGCGCAGCGGCCCTGACGCGGGCCGAACCTCAAGTTCGATGGCCTCGCCAGTGATGATCGATTCATTGCCTAGCGGCGCTGAAGAGGAGACTGCGGTGGTCATATATGGCACATTACAGGGGTGGACACCGATGCATACAGCGCCTTTCACGCGAACAAGTGGAAACGCCTCGATGAGCTCGCCGCGCGCCGTGCCTTAAGCGGCGAGGAGATCGACGAGCTCGGGACGCTCTACCATTCGACGTCGCGCGACCTATCGGTCATCCGCACTTCCGCGCCCGACCCGTCGCTCGTGTCTCGGCTGTCCATCACGGTCGCTCGCGCCCGCGCGCGACTGACCGAGACGGAAAACTTTTCGCTGCCCGGCATCGCGAAATTCTTCACGATCACGCTCCCGCTCGCGTTCTACCGCGTCCGCTGGCACACCGTGGGTGCGATGGTGTTGTTCATCGCGATCGGGATCGCCTACGGCTGGGCGTTTTATCAATCGCCCGCGATGCAGTCGGCCGTGGGGACGCCCTCGCAACTGAAGCAGTACGCCGAAGAGGCCTTCGTCGCGTACTACACGAACTATCCGGCCCCCGATTTCGCCGCTCAGGTGTGGTCGAATAATGCGTGGATCGCTGCGATCATGGTCGGCTCCGGGATCAGCGGCGCGCTGCCGGCCTACATCCTGTACAACAACGCGGTCGCCGTCGGTCAGGCGGGCGCCGTCTTGGCGCTGCACGATCACCTCGACGTCTTCTTCTACTCGATCCTGCCGCACGGCCTGCTCGAGCTCACCGCGATCTTCATCGCCGCGGGCGCCGGCTTCCGGCTGTTTTGGGCGTGGGTCTCGCCCGGGCATCGCAGCCGCACGCGCGCGCTCGCCGAAGACGGGCGCACGCTCGCGATCGTCGCGATCGGACTCGTGTTCGTCCTCGGCGTTTCCGGCATCATCGAAGGCTTCGTCACCGGCAGCGAGCTGCCGACCGCGGCCAAGATCGCGATCGGCGCGATTGCGCTCGCGGGGTACTGGCTCTACACGCTCATCGTCGGCGGCCGCGCCGCGCGCCTCGGACTCGACGGCGACCTTTCCCAAGACGACGCAGGCTACCGACAACTCGAAGGCACGTTGCGCTAGTAGCTTCATTGCATCCTTAGCAACATCGGTTGACACAGGCCTCCTTAGCAACATATGTTGACGCTATGTTGTCGTGACAGGTAGTAGATATCGCATCTGATCACAGCGATCCCAGAGCCGGTCTCCGCGCTATTGCGTCGTTGCGCTCGCTCACGGAACGACTCGAGCTTTCACAAGTCGAGGCAGCGCTTCGCGCTGGAATGAGTTGGCAAGAGATCGCCGCAGCTCTCGGGGTCTCCCGTCAGGTCGTGCACCGGAAATACGCCAAGAGAATCGACCCGTCGATTCCTGTCCCTAGGAGGAACCGATGACCAAGAACACCACCGCACTCGCGGCTGTTCATACCCTTTCCCTTGCCGCGATAGAGGAAGCCTCTCGACGCGGAGAGCATGCCGTAGGAGTCGAGCATCTCTTCTTAGCGCTCGTTCTCAACGGCCAGGCCGCGGGCCAGACCCTGCGCAGCTTCGGGATCACTTTGGAGCTGGCACGCGCAGCCGTGGATGCGCAGCATGCTGACCAGCTTTCATTGCTCGGGATTCACACTCAGATGCCTGCTCCGGGCCCGGTGACGATCCATAAAACCAGCGGATACGAATGGTCGCCTGGTGCCCTCGAGGTGATCAAGCGGGCAGGCAAAGGTGAGGCACGCGGGGCAACACCACCGACGTGCTCCGCGAACTGCTGGTGGAGCCAAGTGGCCTGATTCAGGCGATCTTGCAGCGTCTCGGGGTCACGCCAGACGCGATACGTGTTCGTCTGGCAGAAGTCGAGTACGTCGCCCCTCGTGAGACTGCGGAATTCGATTCGGCGATCGTGAGCCGTTCCGTCGACGCCTTCATCCCCGCACCTCTTACAAAGGTGTGGCAACTGCTCTCCGATCCGACGAGGATGGCCGAGTGGGAACCCGGGATCGGATCGGTTGATGATGTCCCCGAAAGTGTGAGAAAAGGGTCGTCTTGGACCGCATATGCGCCGCTCAACCATCCGGACGGCAAACCTCTTCGCATTGCGCCGGAACGGCAAAAGATCCGGGTGGAAGTGACACGATGCGAGGAGCCATACCTCCTCGAATGGCGATATTCCTGGCCCGAGATGCCCTCGTCTAACGAGCGGGCCATTCGTATCACGATTGCCCCGGCCGCCGGGGGAACGCAGCTTGTCATCGCAGGCGCGTGGATCCGCAACACCGCAGTATCCCGGCGTCGGGCGTCGTGGCTCCTGCGTCCCGTTCATCGGTATATGACATGGGTCCAGCTTTCCAACCTGGCCGCGTCCATCAGCCGCGTATTCCAGTAGGCTGTCCTTTCATGCGCGACTCCGACCCCGGCAGCGAGGCTGAAGACACCGAAAGCGAGCCGCGGGTGCCGCTGCGCGGCGGGATCCCGCTGCTGTGGTCCTATGTCCGCCCGCACCGAAAAACGCTCGTCGCGGGCCTCGTGCTCGGGCTCGCCGCGACGGGGATCACGCTCGCGACGCCGCTCGTCGTGAAGTGGGTCCTCGACTCCCTTGCGATCTCGCTCGACCTCACCTGGCCGGTGACGGCACTCGTGATCCTGCTCGTCGTCGGGTCGGTCGCGAACCTGTCACAAAGCGTTCTCATGGGTCGGCTCGCGGAGACGATCGTGCTCGACGCCCGCCGCAGCCTGATTCGCCGGTTCTTGCGAGCCAAGCTCGAACCGGTCCAGCGATTCCGATCCGGCGAGCTCATCACGCGCGTCACGAGCGATACGTCGCTGTTGCGCGAGGCAACGACGACGAGCATCGTCGAGCTCATCAACGGCGTCATCTCGATCGTCGGCACCATCATCCTCATGGCGGTCCTCGACCTGCCACTGCTCGTGACGACACTGCTCTCACTGCTCGTCATCGTTTTAGCGTTCGTCATCCTCGTACCAAAGATCGGGCAGGCCGATAAGCGCTCCCAGGACGAAATGGGGGAGCTCGGCGCAATGCTCGAAGGGAGTTTTCGTGCCCTGCGGACGGTGAAATCGAGCCAGGCGGAAAGCCGCGAGATCGCCCGCGTGAACGCGAAGGCCGAAGAATCCACCCGCCACTCGATCCGCTCGGTTTGGTACGTCGCGCTGGTGGGCACGGTTGCGGTCAGCGGCGTGCAGCTCGCGACGATCATTATCCTGGCCATCGGCGCCGGCCGCGTCGCGACCGGCGGGCTGGACGTGTCAACGCTCGTGGCGTTCCTGCTGTACGCCTTCAACATCGTCGAGCCGATCAGCCTGCTGGCCGGGGCCGTCTCCTCCGTCCAGTCCGGCCTCGCCGCGGCCGCGCGGATCCGGGAGACCGAACACCTCCAAGAAGAAAACACCACCGCCGTGCCCGCGGGAGCGGCGCCCGCGCCGCGCGGGGAGCCGAGCGCGGCCCCGGTGCTGGCGCTGCGCGACGTGACCGCGCGCTATCACGACGCGACGAACCCTGCCCTTGCCGGGGTCACGCTCGAGATTCCGCGCACCGGACACGTCGCGCTCGTCGGGCCCTCGGGAGCCGGAAAGACGACCATCTTCTCGCTGATCTTGCGGTTCATCGAGCCGGCCTCCGGCACCCTCGAGCTCGACGGCGTCCCCTACGATCACCTCGCGATCGCCGACGTGCGCTCGCGGATCGCCTACGTCGAGCAGGAAACGCCCGTTATCCCCGGAACCGTGCGCGATAACGTGCTGTTCCGCATCGCCGATGACCCGAGCGACGAGGAAGCCTGGCAGGCCCTGGCCGCGGTTCGGCTGGACGACAAGATCCGCAGCCTCGATGGTGGGTTCGACGCGGACGTGTCCGAGACGCGGCTGTCCGGGGGAGAGCGCCAGCGCCTCGCGATCGCGCGCGTCCTCGTCCGCCAGCCCGACATCCTGCTGCTCGACGAGGCGACCGCCCAACTCGATGGCACGACCGAAGCCGCGATCCAGGACGTTATCGCGAAGGCCTCGAAGTCGGGCGTCGTCGTGACGATCGCCCACCGGCTGTCGACCGTGCTCGATGCCGACCAGATCGTCGTGTTTGAGGCCGGGCGGATCCGGGATGCGGGCACCCACCACGAGCTGCTCGACCGCGACGAGCTCTACCAGGAGTTCATCGCGGCGTTGCGGATCTACGACGAGCGCGCTCGCTAGAGCTTGCCGGTGGCTTTCAGCTGCAGGTACATGTCCGCCAGGCGCGGCGGCAACTCGGATGCGGGCGCCTGGACGACGAAGGCGCCGGCGCGCGAGAGCGAGGCGATGGCCTCCTGGCCGCTGAGCAGCGAGCGCTCGGCGGCGGCCGCGATATAGACCTGGGAGAGCTCCTCGCGGTCCGCGGCGAGCTCGGCGAGTTCGGTATCGACGGCTCCCGCGACGACGACGGTGTGCTGGGTCGCAAGCGCGCCGATTGCCTGGCGCATCGCGCCGGAAATGACCGCGGCATCGAGGGCCGTGACCACGACGACGAGGCTGCGCTGGCTGACGGTGCGGCGCACGAGGGCGGCCGCGAGCGACCAGTCGGTCTCCCCAAGGTTCGGCTCCACGTCTGCGAGCGCGACGGCGAGCTGATGCATGATCGTCGTCGCCGAATTCGACCGCACATGCGCGCGCACCTGCGTATCGAGCGCGAGGACGTCGATCCGGTCCCCGGCGTGGGCGGACAGGGCCGCGAGCAGGAGCGTCGCTTCGATCGACGCATCGAGGCGCATCTCGTTACCGAGGCGCACGGCGGCGAGGCGGCCGGTATCGATGATGACGACGACGCGGCGGTCACGCTCGGGCCGCCAGGTGCGCACCATGACGTCCTGGGCGCGGGCGGTCGCGCGCCAGTCGATGGCACGCACATCATCGCCGACGACGTATTCGCGCAGCGAGTCAAACTCCGTGCCCTGGCCGCGGATGTTCACCGAGGACTGGCCGTCCATCTCGCGCAGGCGCGCGAGCCGCGAGGGTAGGTGCTGGCGCGCGTGGAACGGCGGCAGGACGAGCAGCGAGCCTTCGACCTGGCGCGTCTGGGTGCGGTAGGCGAGGCGCAGCGGGCCGGCCACGCGCAGCGCGACGGCCTGGGCGCGGCGCTTGCCGCGGCGCACGGGGCTCAGCTCGCCGAGCGTGCGGCGCCGCTCGCCGGGCGGGATCGACAGGACGGAAGTCTCGGGCTCGATGCGGGCGGTCGGCTGCCACACGTCGCGCACGGCGACGCGCACCGGGCGCGATCCGGTGTTGAACACGGCGAGCGTCGTGCTCGCCGCCCCGCCCAGGCGCACCGTCGAGGGCTGGACCTGGCGGGTGATCGTCAGCGTGGCCGGGCGCGGGGCGAGGAAGAAATCGATCCCGACGACAACGAGGCACGCGAGCGCCCACCACAGCACAGTGGAGGCGGCAGGGCGCAACGCCACGGGGATGATTCCGGCCCCCGCGAGCGCGAGTGCCCGAGCTGAGATCGCCATGGTTAGCGCGGGACCGTCACGTTCGACAGGACGGAGGAGATCACCTGCTGGGCCGTGATGCCTTCAAGTTCTGCCTCCGGCCGCAGCGAGACACGGTGACGCAGCGTCGGCAGCGCGAGGGCCTTGACGTCGTCGGGGGTGACGAAGTTGCGGCCCGACAGCCACGCCCAGGCGCGCGAGGCCGTGAGCAGCGCGGTCGCGCCACGCGGGGAGACGCCGAGCTTGAGCGAGGGGGAGACGCGGGTCGCGCGCACGATGTCGACGACATAGCCGAGGACGGCCTCATCGACGTCGACCTGGGCGACCTCGGCACGCGCCGCGGCGAGATCCTCGGGCGAGGCGACCGGGCGCAGGCCCGCGCCGTGCAGGTCGCGCGGATTGAACTGGTGCGCGTGGCGGCGCATGACCTCGATCTCGTCCTCGCGCGGCGGGACGGGGAGCACGAGCTTGAGCAGGAAGCGGTCGAGCTGCGCCTCGGGCAGGGGATAGGTGCCCTCGTATTCGACCGGGTTCTGGGTCGCGACGACCATGAACGGATCCGGCAGCGGGCGCGGCGTCCCGTCGACGGACACCTGGCGCTCTTCCATCGCCTCGAGCAGCGAGGCCTGCGTCTTCGGCGGGGTGCGGTTGATCTCGTCGGCGAGCAGCAGGTTCGTGAAGACCGGGCCCTCGCGGAACTCGAACGCCGAGGACTGCGCGTCGTAGATCATCGATCCGGTGACGTCACCGGGCATGAGGTCCGGAGTGAACTGGACGCGCGTCGTCTTCACATCCAGCGCGGCCGCGAGCGAGCGCACGAGCAGCGTCTTGGCGACGCCGGGCACGCCCTCGAGCAGGACGTGGCCCTGCGCGAGCATCGCGATGACGAGGCCCGTGATCGCACTGTCCTGGCCGACGACGGCCTTGCCGATCTCGGTGCGGACCGCGGCGAGGCGCGAGCGCGCCGGCGAGGAGGCCGGCGGCGTCGGAGCCGGGGCCTCGGCCGGGGCCGCATAGGACTCGGGCGCGCTTTGCGCGTTCTCGGTCGGGGGCTCGCTTTGCTCAGGCGCAAACTCGGGGTAGTCACTCATGACAGGTGGACCTCACTTTCCAGGCGGGTGAGTTCGGTGGCGAGCTCCTGCAGGGCGTTGCCCGTGGTGGGCGGATCGCCGTACAACAGGGCCCGCAGGTCGGCTGCGGATCGATTCGTTGCCGCGCTCAGGGCGGCGATGGTGGCGGCCTCGCCCGCGTCGCGGGACAGGCCGAGGTGGGACGAGAGGCGCGCGATCGTACCTTCGCGCAGGGACTGGGCGGCGTGTGCGCTGGAGCGGCGGGAGGCGTACAGACGCCCGACCCCGCGCACGATCTCGCCGCCGCGTACGACGACGGGCAGGCGTTCGGTTGCGACCGGCCCGAACCGCGGCGCCCAATAGGCGATCGCGGCGAGGGTGAAGAAGAGCGCGAACCACATGAGGGAGCGGAACCACGTGGGCGCGTAAACGATCGTCTGGCTGGCGTCCTCATAGGTCGGCAGGTACCACACGAGCGTCGGGTTCTTGCCCAGCGCGCGCATCGCGAGCGCGGCGTTCCCGTCGTCGCCGAGCTTCGCGTTGGACAGCAACGTGCCGTCGGCAATCGCGCGGCGCGCGTTGCCGCTGTGATCCCACACGGCATAGGCGCCGCCCCCTTCGACGGGGAAGCACAGCGTGACCGACGGGTCATTCGAGGTGAACGACCCGAGGAAGGCCGAGATGCGGGAGGCCGCCGTCGCATCGGGGTCGGAACACTGCGCAGTGACGGCAACGTCGGAGCCCTCGGGCGCGGTGTCGATCGCGCTCGCAGTCTTCTCGAGCCCGGAGTACGGGTTGCCGATGAGGACGACATCGGCGTTGAGGTCGTGGATGATCTGCTGCTGCGATTCGGACAGGTTGTCGGTCTTGGCGACGAAGATCGTCGTGCCCGGGCGGGCCTGGGCCTGCACGTCGGCGATCCGCGTCGCCGTCACCACCTGGACGCCCTCGGCGCGCAGCAACTCGGCGAGGGCGCGGGCACCCGTCGGGGTCGTGACATCGGGGCTGAGTTCGCCTGACGTGCCCTGTTCACGCAGCGCGGCAAAGATGACAAGCAGTACCACGCCGAGCGCGAAGAGCACGGTGATGATGCGGCCCGTGCGCGAGGCTCGACGCTGTTTACTTCCGGTCATCCCGACATATTCGGGGGCGAAGAGATCGCTCATGACCGCCCCTTACCGCCTGGGCTCGGCTCACCAGTGTCGACGAGGGGGCTCATCGCAGCGAGTCGCGGGCGCAGCAGGTTGATGAGGCTCATGAGGGCCTCGTAGTGCTGCGAGGTGAGGAAGAGGTCGCCGTAGCTGGCCGCGTCGAACAGGTCCGCCTGGGAGCGGACCGACGTCGCATAGTCGTGATCGAGCTGGGCGAGCGCGGTTGCCGCCTCCTGCGCGGTCATCCCGGGCTGGTCGGCGATGAGCGCGCGTTCGTCGGCGAAGCGAATGAGGAAGCGGAACTGCTCGCGGAACGCCTCGGTGAAGTTTCCGGCCGACGCGAACTGGGCGGCGCGCGCCGCCAGCGTCGCGCTGTCGGCATTGTCGGCAAAGAGCGTCGCCGACTTGGCCCGATCGGCAAGGGCTCGCCGGTTCGAGCGGATCCACGTGAAGAAGACCAGCGAGATCAGCAGCGCAACGATGAGCAGACCGAGCACGATGACCGAGAGCCACGGACTGGTCGATGTCGGCGAGATATTGAACAGCTCGGCAAGGCGATCCGAGAGCCAACGCATGACACGCGAGATGACTCCCGGCTGGTGATTGTAGATCGCCTTTGATAACTCCTCGCGGGCAGCCCGACGCGCCTCTTCGGCATCCGGGCTGACGGGAATTTCAAAGACGAGCATCGAGCGTGGGCCTACGAGTTTTGGGCGGCGGCTCGCTGCAGCAGGAGGTCGAGGCCTTCCTTACGCATCCGAGTGTCGGTGTAGACCAGCGTGATGACGGCGGCGAGGAACGGGGTGAAGATCAATTCGAGTAGCGAATTGATGACGGCGGAAATGACCGACGACCAGGAGAACAGGTCGGCCGGATTATCGGTCGCGCCGGATGTCGCGAGGCCGAAGCTCATGATGCCGCCGAACAGCGAGGACACGATGCCCACCATGATGCTCATGAGCAGGAGCGTGAGGAAAAGGATCCCAGCGATGCGCCAGAAGTAGCCGCGCGTGAGCGCAAAGGACCGCTTGATCGAAGCGAAGACGCCCGCCTTTTCTGCCATGAGCACCGGGGTCGCGAGCGCGGTCTTGACATAGAACCACAACACTGCGACGAGGGTGCCCACGACCCCGACGGCGACGAAGAGCACCATGGCGATCACGGAGCCGGTTGATTCGGGCTGGACGAACGAGCCAATTCCAAGGAGGAACGCGATAAAGACGAGGATCATGACGATCGTCATGACGACGACGATGGTGGTGATGACTAGCGTGAGTCCGAACAGCGGCAGGATGCGGCCCTTGGACTGCTGCCACACATCCGACAGGGTGACTCGGCGGCCGAGGATCGACTGGGTGACGCACTGGATCAGCAAACCGGTGAGGATCGTCGACGCAATAAAGGACACGAGGCTCGAGGCGAGCACCGACAAGAGGAACGTCAGGGCCTGCTGGTCCGAGATCGCCGGGCTGTTCGCCTGGGCGCCCGCGATGATATCGCCGAACGTCTGGAAAACCGTGAAGGAGAGCAGTAGTTCGATGAGCAGCGACGTGAAGATGACAATCGCCGCCACGCCGAGCATCACGCCCGGGTTGAAACGGATCGCGGAGAATCCGCCGTCGAAGAATTCTCCGAGCTTGAGCGGCCGCAGCGGAATAATGCCGGGGCGCACTTCACCGAAATTGCCGCCGACCGGGATCGGGGCGTAGCCGCCCGCCGGGGGCGGGCCGGACGGGGTGGGGTTCGGGGTCGAGAATCGCCGCTCGCCGTAGCCGGCCTCATTGGGCGTTGATGGGGAGTCGTGCTCGACTTGCGGAACGTTATCCCAGGACCACTGGGTGCTGTCATCGCGGCTTCCGCCATCATGCGGTGGTGTTGTCACGGCCCCTCCTTATTCGTTTCCCTATCGTGCCACAGCGCTTTACCCCGATGCATCCACGCGACGCCGCTGGACCAAATTTGCGACAATAGCGTTATGACGTTCAAAATCCTCGTGGTTGATGATGATACGGCCCTGGCAGAGATGATCGGTATCGTCCTGTCGGCGGGGGGATTTGAGCCCACCTTTTGCGCCGACGGCGCGCAGGCCGTGAGCGCATTCCGGGAAACCGAGCCCGACCTCGTGCTGCTCGACCTCATGCTCCCCGGGATGGGCGGCATCGAGATCTGTCGCATCATTCGCGAAGAATCCGGGGTTCCCATCGTCATGCTGACCGCCAAATCCGATACGACGGATATCGTCACCGGTCTGGAGGCAGGCGCCGACGACTATATTCCGAAGCCGTTTAAACCGAAGGAACTCGTCGCCCGCGTGCGCGCACGTCTCCGCCGGAAGGACGATGAGGACTCCGAGCGCCTGTCGATCGGCGACCTCGAAATCGACGTCTCCGCGCACGAAGTGAAGCGCGATGGCGAACTCATCGCGCTCACCCCGCTGGAATTCGACCTGCTGGTCGCGCTCGCGCGCAAACCGTGGCAGGTGTTCTCCCGCGAGGTCCTGCTCCAGGACGTGTGGGGCTACCGCCACCAGGCCGACACGCGCCTCGTCAACGTTCACGTCCAGCGGCTGCGCGCCAAGGTCGAACGCGACCCGGAGCGCCCCGAAATCATCCTCACGGTGCGTGGCGTCGGATATCGGGCGGGTAATCCCGCGTCGTGATGGACGCGATACCGAGCTGGCGGGGGTCACTGCGGCGCCACCTCAGCGCCCTGCCGCGACGCTGGCGGGCCTCGCTCGCTGTCCGGGTGGCGACGACGATCGTGCTGGCGGGCGCCATCGCGCTCGCGATCGTGGGCGCGTTCGTCTCGACCTCGATCCGCGACGGCGTCTTTAACGACCGCGTCGACCAATTGCTCTCCGATGCGCTGTGGCGCGCGAACCATGCGCAGGCCGCGGTCGATAGCGCGAACGTGCAATCCACCGCCCAGATCCAGCGCGTCGTCTACGACATCATCTACGAACAGCGCCTCACCAGCACCGAAACCGTCGGCGTCATGCTGCTGCCGAAATCCGGGCAGAGCCCGACGGCCGGCTATTACGTCACCGACCGTTCACTCGTCGACCTCGTGACCGATGAGCTCCGCACGAAGCTCGACTCCTCGGCGCCGCAGCTGTGGCAGTCCGTGCGCGTGCCGACCGCGAACGGCAGCTCGCCCGGGATTATCGTCGGCCAACGCATCACGCTGCCGTTGGCAGGGCCGTATGAGTTCTATACCGTCTATTCGCTCGCCGCCGAGCAGCAGAGCGTCAACCTCGTCATGCGGATTTTGAACATCGGCGCCTTCTCGCTCATCGCGGTGCTCGCGGTCCTCACCTGGGCGTCGACGTTCCAGATCCTCAAGCCCGTACGGCAGGCAGCGCTCACGGCCGAACGCATCGCGGCCGGTGTCCTAGATGAGCGCATGGACGTGAAGGGTCGCGACGAGCTCGCGACCCTTGGGGCCTCGTTCAACATGATGGCGGCCTCCTTGCAAGAACAGATCGTCGCTCTCGAAGAACTCTCCCGCGTCCAGCGCCGCTTCGTCTCCGACGTCTCCCACGAGCTACGCACGCCGCTGACGACCATCCGCATGGCCGCCGAAGTCCTGCACGACGCACGCGCCGACTTCGATCCCGTGACCAAACGCAGCGCGGAGTTGCTGTATAACCAGCTCGACCGCTTCGAGTCGATGCTGTCCGACCTGCTGGAGATCTCCCGCTTCGATGCCGGCGCCGCCGTCCTGTCCCTCGAAGACACCGACCTACGCCACGTCATCACCAACGTCGTCGAGATGGCGACACCACTCGCTGGCGCCCGTGGCGTCACGCTGCGCACCAACATGCCCGAGCGGCCCGTCGCGGCCGATATCGACCCGCGGCGCATCGAGCGGATCGTGCGCAACCTCGTCATCAACGCGATCGAACACTCGGAAAACGCGCCCGTCGACATCTCGCTCGCCGCCGACGAGACGACCGCCGCGATCCGCGTCCTCGACCACGGCGTCGGCATGAGCGAGGACACCGCCGCGCACGTCTTCGACCGGTTCTGGCGCGCTGACACCTCCCGCGCCCGCACGATCGGCGGCTCCGGCCTCGGGCTTGCGATCTCGCTGGAAGACGCGCGCCTGCACGGCGGTGACCTGCAGGCCTGGGGCGAAGAACAGGTCGGCGCCGCCTTCCTCCTCACCCTGCCGCGCCGCAGCGGAGAGCCCATGGGGCCCTCGCCGCTCGCGCTGCACGTCTTGGAGGAAAAAGTATGAGACGCTCCCGTCGGCTCCTCGCCGCCCTCGCCGCCCTCGCGCTCGCGGGCTGCACGGCGCTGCCCGATTCCGGCCCGGTCTACACCTCAAACCCGCGCCTGCCGGAACGCAGTGAGGTCGACGTCCTGTATTCGGGGCCGACGAACAACGCCGAACCCCGCGAGATCATCGAAGGTTTCCTCGCCGCCTCCGCCGCCGGCTACTCCGACGAATTCGCCGCCGCGAAGCTCTACCTCACCGAAACCGCGGCGCTGTCGTGGGACCCGTACGCCGGCGTCGACGTCATCGACTCGGCCGAACCCATCCCGCCCGAGGAAGTCGAATCCGGCGGCGTGCGCGTCACGTCGATGTCGCTCGCCGAGGTCGACTCCCGAGGCCGCTACACGGTGCGCCGCCAGCCCGTCGAGGTCGTGCGCACGTTCTCCCTCATCAAAAACGCCGCCGGCCAGTGGCGCATCGCGACCCTGCCCAACGGGATCGCGATCCCCGACGTGCGCTTCGAGCAGATCTTCGACCGCGTGCCCCTCTACTTCATTACGCCCGACACCGAAGTCCTCGTCCCCGAGGCCCGCTGGTTCCCGCGGCCCCACCTCGTTTCTGGGGCGCTCGCGGCCCTCCTGTCCGGCCCGAGTTCCTGGCTGCAGCCGGGTGTGCGCACCGCTGTTCCCGACGGCACTCGCATCAACGGCAATATCGCGACGACGAACGACGCCGTCACCGTCGACCTCACCGTGCCAGGGGAGCGGCCCGATGCTAATCAGCTCCAACTGATCTACACCCAGATCCAGCGCACCATCGCCGGCAGCGGCACCGTCCAATCGGTGCAGTTGCGCATCAACGGCACGCAAGTGATCCCCGTCGCCGCGGCGCCCGTGATCGAGGCACCCAACCCCGCGAGCCAGCCGCTAGCGATCTCGGCCGGCAATCTCGTGCGCTGGAACGGCCGTGACCTCGTGCCGGTGCCGAACCCCGCGGGCGTCGAGGGTCCGCTCGCCTCGCCGTCGGCCCCATTCGACGGCAGCGCGGGCCCGATCGTCGTCCTCGATGCCACCGGTTCCGTCCGCACCATCCCCGCCGGCCAAGGCCCCTCGGAGGTCCTCATCGAAGGGCCCGACCTCATCCCACCGAGCGTCGACCGCCTCGGCTGGGTCTGGAGCGGGCCGCGCCAAGCCCGCGGCTCGCTGACCGTGACGCAACATGCGGGACAGAGCCAGCAGGTCGACGCGCCCTGGCTCGACGGTCCCGAAGTCATGCGCGCCCGGATCTCGGCCGACGGCGCCCGCGCCCTCATCCTCATGCGAGTCGGCACGACCGTCGTCGTGCGCGTCGCCACCGTCATCCGCGACGAGAACGGCACCCCGACGGGCCTCGCGAGCCCCGAAGACATCGTCCTGCCCACCGGCAGCGTGCTCGACGCCGACTGGGTTGGCGGCTCCGACGTCGCGATCCTCGTGCGCGACCAGCTCGCCTCCGACCCCGCGGTCACGATCGCGACGCTCGGCGGCCCACGCACCACGCTGCCCCCGATCCCAGGCGCCACCCAGATCGCCTCCGGCAACTCGGACCGCTCCATCGTTGTCGCAACGGAAATCGGTGACCTCTACGTGCGCGCGGGCGCCGGCTGGAGCCTTGCCGCCAGCGGCGTGACCGATCCGAACTACGCCGGCTAGCGAAAACCATTTGGGGGACCTAAGTGGCTCTTCACAATCGAGGGTGTAGTCGGGGTTTGAATCCGCCGGCCTCGAGGAGGCTGCGGGCGATGTAGTGGGTCAGGTTCCGGAAGCCCAGG
>NZ_MQVR01000039.1 GCF_001907295.1 Bowdeniella nasicola | reverse complement strand
CGACCATGACCGATACCGACACGCCCGCACTAGCAAGCTAAAACCCCAAACGAGAGGAAAACGCCGTTACACCACTACAAGGGACTTGACCCCGCTACGGGACGCTCACCGCCAGTTTAGGAGTAACACAATGACGTACGATCTCACCACCATTGGCGAAGGCCAGATTCGATTGACGGTGAATAAAGGCGAGCGGCTCCTTTCCGCGAACTCACTGCGAATGACGGCTGCCTGTTCGGAAGCTAATGTGTCCGGCTTATTAGCGCAGTTGGGCCATCCCGTGTCGTGGGCATCGAAGATGCCGGCCGGCGATTTAGCCGAGCGGGTGCTCTCGGAGTTCCGTTCGGTCGGCGTCGACCTATCCAATATGGTGCGTGCCCCCGAAGGCCGCGTCGCGCTCTATTTCATGGAACCAGGCGAGTTTCCGATGCCCGGCAAGGTAACCTACGACCGGATGCACACCGCGTTTCGCACGGCAAGCATCGACGATTTCAACTGGGATTCCCTCTTCGATACGCGCGTCGTATTCGTCACCGGTATAACTGCGGCACTCACCGATGACACGGCACGACTCATCCGGTATTTCGTCGACGGCGCAGCAGAGCGCGGTATCGACATCGTGCTCGACGTGAACTACCGCTCGATGCTGTGGGACCCCGATGACGCATGCCGCATACTCGCCCCGATCGCTCATAAGGCATCCGTACTCTTTTGTTCGCGTCGGGATGCCGCAACGGTCTTTGGCATCGACGGCGATGGCCCCACCTCATGCCGCAAGATGCGCGAGCATTTCGGTGTGCCCCAGGTCGTGGCAACGGACCAGTGCAACGGGGTCTACTACTCCAGTGCATCAACGGGCGAACTGACCTTCGACGTCGAACGTGTTCCCGTCATCGACCGGCCCGGTGCGGGCGATGCGTTCGTCGCCGGCACCCTCCACGGATTCCTCACCTCCACCGTCTTGGACGGTATCCAATACGGACTTCGCACCGCGAAGTTCGCACTCACCCACCACGGCGACCTCACCCATATCTCCCCGGCGGAGCTCGCCATCCCCGTCACCACCGATATCGTCCGATAACCACGTTCCCCGCCGACATGACGTTCGGCCCCGTCACCATTTGAGAGGTTTCAACGATGAATTCCGCCTCCACCTCGGCGACCGCGACCGCGGAAACCGCCTACGACCAGATTGACCAACGTCAGCTCACTCGCAACCAACGCAGTCTCATCGGCCTCGTCGTCATGGGTAACCTGTCGGAGTTCTTCGACCTGTTTCTCATCGGCTTCGTTGTCGCGCTGCTGACCAAGCCTTGGGATCTCACCGGCTTCGAGGCTGGAACGATTTTGGCCTGCTCGGGCCTCGGCACCGTACTCGGTGCCATCGTGTGGGGCCGCCTCGCCGACTCCATGGGGCGACGCACTGCCTTCTTCTGGTGCGTCCTCATGTTCGTCGGTTTCACCGCCCTCACCCTCCTGACTCCGGAGCGCGGTTGGTGGATGCTAGCCCTACTGCGCATCGGCGTTGGCATGGGCGTCGGCGGCCTCAACATCACCTCGATTCCCTATGTTCAGGAATTCGTCCCCACGAAACACCGCGGATTCCTTGCCGGCCTCGGCTCCGTCTTTATTCCCGCAGGTCTCTTCCTCGGCTCGCTCGCACAAAAAGCCGTCGGCGATAACTGGCGGATGCTCATTGCGCTGGGCTGCGTCCCGATCCTGTTGCTCGTGTGGCTGCGTTTCGTGCCCGAATCTCCGCGCTTCTACCAAACCCGTGGCCGCGATGAGGAAGCCCGCAAATCCCTTGCGTGGGCGATGGACATCCCCGTCGAGCAGGTCGGAGCGCTGCCGGCCCTGTCGCAGGCCGAGTCCACCTCCTATGCTTCCTTGTTCCGCCACCACCTCAAACCGCTCGTCGTCATCACCGTCGGCTCGTTCTGCTTCATCATGGGCGGCTTCGCTGTCCAATCCTGGGGCCAAACCCTGCTCAAAGATGGCTTCCAGTTTGATATCGGAACCGTCGCAGTCCTCTTCATGTTGGTCTCGCTCGCTGACCTCATCGGGCGGCTCGGTTCAGCGTTCCTCGCGGACCGAATCGGTCGCCGCTACACGATGCTGCTCTTTGGCCTGCTGGGCGCTGCCGGCTGCTTCATTGCCGCGTTCTCCCACGGCTCGGCATGGCTCTTCTTTGCCGCGATCTGCATCATCATGATGTTTGGCGATGGAGCATTCGGTATCCTCAATGCCTTCGGCGCGGAGCAATTCCCGACGACGTCCCGATCCACGGGCCTCGGCCTCGGCTACGGTATTGGTGCTACCGCCAAGATCATCGGCCCGTTCCTCATGGGCGCCATGATCGGCGGCAATGCTGTCAAGCAGAACGTCACGCTCGGGATCATCACCCCGGCGTTCAGCTTCTTCGGCGTCTGCTTCGTCATCGGCGCGATCGCCTACATGTTCGCGAAGAAACGAAGGGACGCGCACTCGAAGAGATCTAAGAAGCTGCTCGGCCCCCGGGACCAACAACAGCTGGCTCCGGGGGTCGCAGCTTACGGCGCGGGCGTGCCCTGATGGTAGATCGTCTGCCAGCCGGTCTCGGTTCGGCGCCACAGCGACATCCGGCGTGGCCGTCGTCCCTCGATGACGCAGTCCCACAGCACCTGAACAATGTCGCGCGATAGCGCGCGCCCTTCGAGGTTCTCGATCTCGATCGTGACCGGCGCTGCCGCCTCGCGCTCGAGCATGTCGAGGATTGAGGCACGGTCCCAGCGCTTGCCCGAGGCCCCGATCTCAATGAAGTCCTCCGCGAGCAGCGCTAAGAGCCGTTGCGCATCCGCGCGTACGTCGGGACGCTGGAGTTCCCGCTCCAGCTCGAGTACACGGTCAATATCGGCCTGTGTCATGAGTTGGCTCCTAGTGCAGCGGGACGAACGTGTAGGCGCCGTGCGTGCTCTCCTCGACGTTGCCGTCGGCGTCCTTGCTAATGCGGTACATCGTATGCCCGACGGGGATGGCCATGATCCCGCCGGGCGCGAGCTGGTCGACGAGCTCACGTGGCAACTCGCGCGGCGAGGCGGACACGAGGATCCGATCGTAGGGCGCCTCCTCGGGAACGCCAAGAACGCCCGGCGTGGCCTGCCGGATCTCGGCCCAGGGACGGGACGCGGTCGCAAGGTTGGCACGTCCAAATTCGACGAGTTCGGCGATGAGCTCGACGCCGATCACCTGGCCACCCTCCCCGACGAGGTGCGCGAGCAACGCTGTCGTCCAGCCGCTGCCGCTTCCAACATCGAGCACGCGAGCGCCAGTCGGCACGTCGAGCAGCTCAAGCATGTCGGCGACGGTCCGCGGCTGCGAGTTCGTCTGCGAAAACCCGATCGGCACCGGCATATCCCAGTGGGCCTGGCCTTTCAGCTCGGGTGGCAAAAAGTTTCCGCGGGGCGTCGCGGCGAACGCCTCGCGCGTGCGCGCGAGGCTCATGGCTCCTCCCGATGCTGTCCGATGAGCGACGGCCAGCTCGCGGTCTCGACGTCGAGAGTCTCGCTCGTCGGTGGCGGATCGAGCTTCAGCCTGCCGTAGGTGCGCACGTCGATGCGTTCACCGTCGATGAGGAACTTGCCGCGCTCCACGCCCTCCCAGGTGAAGCCGGCCGCGAGCGCCACCCGACCCGAGGCTGGGTTGTTCGCGCGGTGGCCGAGTTCGAGACGCTCCAACCCGCCGTCGGTCAGCGCCCAGTTCGCGACGGTCGTCGTCGCGCGCGAGGTTAGCCCGCGGCTGCGATAGTCGGCGTGCATCCAGTACCAGACCCAGCCGACGAGGTTCACCGCGTCGACACTAATCCCGACGCAGCCCGCGACCCGGCCGTCGACCTCGATCGCAAAGGACGTCGTGTTCGAGTCTTTGCCGCACGCCCAGGCGAGGTACGACGCCGCGGATATCTCGTCGGTGACATCGCCCTGGCGCGACATGTCGCTGGCGGAGCGGAACGCGGCGAGAACATCACCCGCGTCGGCGAGTGTCAAAGGCCGCACGTGCGCGGTCGGCTTCTTCTCCATACTTCATTATCGCCCGGCTCGGTAAGCTGGGGCCGTGGCAAAACTGTACTTCCGCTACGGGGCGATGAATTCGGGTAAATCAACCGCACTGCTGCAGGCGGCGTACAACTATGAGGAACGTGGCCAGCGCGTGCTGCTGGCCAAGCCGCGCCTTGATACCAAGGGCGATAATTCGATCGTCTCGCGCCTCGGCATCACGCGCGAAGCCGACTTCCTCCTCGGCCCCGACGACAACGCCCGCGAGGTATTCGCAGCCCACGCGCACGGCGATGACCCGGAATCGCTCGTCCCCCACGTCGACATGGCACCCGTCGCGTGCCTGCTCATCGACGAAGCCCAGTTCTTCACCCCGGAACAGATCGACGACTTCCTGCGCATCGCCATCCTCGACGACGTGCCCGTCCTCGCCTACGGCATCCGCACCGACTTCCAGACGCGCGCATTCCCGGGCGCCCGCCGCCTACTGGAGATCGCGCACACGCTCGAAGAGCTCAAGACGATCTGCCGCTGCGGTAAAAAGGCGATGTTCAATGGCCGACGCGTCGGCGACGAATTCGTCTTTTCCGGCTCGCAGGTCGCGATCGACGGCGTCGACGTCACCTACGAGTCGCTGTGCGCACTGTGCTACCTGCGCGAATCCGGCGGCAAGCTCGAACCCGGCGCCTAGAGCGTCGGCACCAAAATGTCCTCGAGCGCCGCGAGCAACGGGTGGGAGGTCACCGGCTCATCGAGCAGAGGGTGGGAGCCATCCGGCCATAGTTTCGGCGGCTGCCCCGCAGCGCCCCACACCAGGAGCCCCTCCCAGTAGCTCGGCATGTCATCACGCACCACCATGGCGCGTCGGGCCCGAGTAGACCCGTCATCGAACTCAATCGGCGACTTTTCCAGGACACGGAAGACCGTGCCCTCCAACGGTACGTGGAAGGACGTCAAACCAAACGGCCCCGCAAGGACCATTGGCTGGTCACCACTAAATGTCGCCACATCGGTGGACTCAGCTAGCTTCCGCATCACTGCATCGGCGTAAACCCCCGCGACACAATCCTTGTTCGAGTCGAACAATACGATCTCGCCATCACGCGTGACGTGGCACTGGCCCACCACACGCTCTTCGCTCCACGGCTCGTCATCATGGGTCACCAGGAGTTTCCAGCCCTGGTCACCGGGTAAGTCATAACTGATCTGATAAGGCGACCCCATCGCCTCACATTCCAGCCACTCATGCGCAACTCCGTAGCTGTGCCAGTATCGCGGCCCGATCGGAGTATGCTCGTCCAGCTCCACCATGAAATACCCAGCTGGATGAGTGAACAGCGGCCGACGCCGAGGCGCACCACTATCCTCCTCGCACACTGGCCACGACGTAGCGATAATCTCTACCATTGCACTAGCCCTCCAAGCTACCGGACCTCAGGCCTCATCTTGCCTGTGAAAATTCTGCCATCAGGGTAGAGCGACGCGACGACTTTTCCTTGATTGTGGGGCTTCTTCAGTTTCCAGTACTTCTCTGCATGGCCGGCACGATCTCGTTCGATCCACCAACCTTGGCCCTTAGGCTCACGCCATCCGTTTTTGATCTTCACGGTGAACACCTTGAGGTTGACCTTTCCACCCACCAACAACCGAACAGGTATCCTGCTCGTCCCGCATTGGAGCTCAGCATCTGGCCGACTACTTGATGATGTCTGCGCAAGAGGAGCGACAGACATCGGTGCACAGTGGATTGGACCAGCCGGATCAATTTCCTTGGCGTGAACCGCAGCCGGAACGAACGCAAGTAGCGCCCCCACTATCGCAGCTAAAAACTTCTTCATGAGTCCCCCTGTCTTACAGCCAGCCACACCGTATGACCCGCTTCGCACCAGCATTAGGGTCAACTCAAGCAATTGTCAATAGAATTTGTTACCCCAGTCACTTCCCGGCCCGCATGCGAACTGATGATCAGCTAGCTGAAACGCGGGGCACGCCGCTTCCGGGTGCGGATCGCGGCCGCTTTCCGGCGCACCCTGCCCGTATGGCGCCCGAATCGTCCCGTCGTATGCGGCTTCCCACCGCCCGAATCGCCACCGCGGCTCAGCTGCTTGCGACGGCGCGTCAGGAAGGACGCACCAAGCATGCCCGCCAGGAGCGAGGCCACCATGACGCCGAACTTGGCGGCATCGACGGCCGGATCACCTGGAAAGGAGAGTTCGGAAATAAGCAGTGAGACGGTGAAGCCGATACCCGCCAGGAAGCTGACTCCGAGCAGATCGGCGACATTGACACCGCCCCCGGGCTTCAGCGGTGTAAAGCGAGCCAAGAAAACGACACCGCCATAGATACCGATGAATTTTCCAAGCACGAGCCCCGCGATAACGCCGATGGCGGCGGGGTTCGTCAACATCTGACCGATCCCTCCGGTGACGGTCACGCCCGCGGCGAAGAACGCGAAGACGGGCAGCGCGAAACCAGCAGAGATCGGGTGGATGGCGTGCACGAAGCGGTGCGTCATGGAATCGTCCTCATTCCCGCGCATCTTGGCCGGCACCACCATGCCCAGCAGGACGCCCGCGACGGTGGCATGCACTCCGGAACGGAACATGAAGACCCAGGCAATAAGCGCGAGCGGGATGAGGATCCACCACGGGGTCACCCGCCGCTGGACGAGGACCGCGAAGGCCGCGATGACGAGGGCGGACAGTCCCAGCGCCACGAAGTCCACGCGGTCGGTATAAAACACGGCGATGACGGTGATCGCGAGCAGGTCATCGACGACGGCGAGTGTCAGCAGGAATACACGTACCCCGGGCGGCAGTCCCTTGCCGAAGATTCCCAGCAGCGCGACCGCAAAGGCGATATCGGTTGCAGCCGGGATCGCCCAGCCATTTCCGAGCCCCGAATCCGTCACCTGCTGCACGAAGGAGTACAGCAGCGCCGGCACCACCATGCCGAGCACGGCGCAGATCATCGGCAGTGCCGCGCGCTTCGCATCTCGCAGCTGCCCGGTCACGAACTCGGTCTTGAGCTCGAGACCGACGATGAAGAAGAAGATCGCGAGCAACCCGTCGGCGGCCCAGTGCGCGACCGACATCTTCAATCCGAGCGACTCCGGGCCGAGGTATGTCCCGGCCATCTGGTGATAGCTGTCGCGAAATGGGCTATTCGCCCACAAAATTGCGAGCACCGCTGCCGCGAGCAGCAGCATGCCGGAGCGGGTTTCATTTTCTAAAAACTCACGGATACGTGCGCCCGCGTGCCGACGCGGCGGACGCAAGCGCTGCGACGGCGGAGCCGTTTCGACGGCTTGGATATTCGCGGAGATATCCGCGTCAGGCGAGGTACGCGCGGACGTGTCAGGGGTAGGCACGGTGCTCCTGGTTCAGTGGTGAACGATGTGTGCCGACCAGACTTCCCGACGCTCCAGGAAATTACCCTAACAAAATCCGGCTGGCGCCGCTTCGAGCGGTGCCAGCCGGATTCGGCTGAGCGGTGTGAGATCATTCCGCGTCGAGGAGATCCACGACGAAAACCAGCGTCTCATTCGGGCCGATGCCCGCCTGCGGCACGCCGGCCGGGCCGTAGGCCAGGTGGCCGGGGATCGAGAGCAGAACGCGGTCGCCGATCTTGCGGCCGACCAGGCCCTCATCCCATCCGGCGATGACCATGCCGACGCCGATCGGGAAATCGATCGGAGCGCCGCGGTCATAGGAGTTGTCGAAGACTCCGCCGTCCCAGGACTGGCCGAGGTAGTTCACCGTGATCGTCTGGCCGGCGGCGACCTCGTCGCCTGAACCTTCCTCGAGCACGACGACCTGCAGGTCGCGGGGAGCGGCGCCACCCGGAAAGGTGATCTCGGGCTTGTCGCCGAACTCGCCAGAGGCGGTGGGCAGATTCGCGTCAGTCATGAATCTTCCGATCAGTCGTTACGCAGGATTGCGAGCAGGCGCAGGAACTCGAGGTACAGCCACACGAGGGTGACGGCGATCCCGAAGCCCGCAGCCCAGGAGTACTTTTCCGGAACGCCGCGCTCAACGCCACGCTTGATCGAGTCGAAGTCGACGATCAGCGAGTAGGCGGCGAGCAGGACGGCGAAGGCGCCGATGATCAGGCCCAGAGGGATCCCCATGATGGTCATGCCGCGCAGGCCCCACGGGTCGGTGACGACACCGGTGAGCATGAGGACGAGGTTCACGAGGCTGAAGGCCAGGTAGCCGAGCATCGCGATCATGAGCATGCGCGTCGCCTTCGCGGTGACGCGGACCTTGCCGGAGGAGTACAGCCCGAGGCAGACGAGGAACGTGATCGACGTGGCGAGCACGGCCTGCAGGACGATGCCGCCCCACTGCGCTTCAAAGACCGCAGAGATGCCGCCAAGGAACAGGCCTTCGGCGATCGCATAGCCCATGATGAGGGCCGGCGACGGCTCCTTCTTAAAGGCGTTCACGAGGCCAAGGACGAGGCCGACGAGCAGGCCGCCGAACGTCAGGGCCATGCTCGGGCCGATCACGAGCCAGTGGATCGCGGCGGCGAGAATGATCGTGCCGACGACGATGCCGGTCTTCATCACGGCATCGTCATAGGTCATCCGACCAGTCTCCATCGGGCCGGCCGCCGGCTGCTGGTAAGCGTGCTCGAGTTCCTCAGCGGAAATCGTCGACTCACCATAGGTCGGCTGCGGCGCAGCCGTGGCCTGGTTAGCACCCGGGGTATAGCCGGGCATGGTCGGGTAGCCACCGGGCGTGCGGTCGAGCTTGCTCTTTTCCGCAAACACCGGGTTGGACGAGAAATACGGGTTGGACATCGTGATCCTCCTAGTCGGGGCGCCGGACGCGGCGTCTACCGGCTTCTGTCGCCATTCTACGGGCGCGACAAGGAGGCGGCTAGCGAGCTTTTTCGCTGGGCGAACAGTCCAGGGAAAACTCGTTCCCAAGGAGGAGGAGCCAGGTGACCTGCTCCACATTTCTTGCGAATTATTCAGGGTGCGGTTCGTGTTTGCGGGCGATCCGGCGAGCTCAGCGCGTTTCTAGGCTGGAGCCAGGAGGTCACCACCATGATTGAACTACACCACCTCACCAAAACCTATGGCGATGTCAGGGCGCTAAGCGACGTATCCGCCATCATCTCCCCCGGTAAAGTCACCGGCTTCGTCGGCCCGAACGGCGCCGGTAAGTCCACCGCCATGCGGATCACGCTCGGGCTCGATCGCCCGACGTCGGGCTCGGCCACCATCAACGGCAAGTCCTTCGCCGCCTCGCCCGCTCCGATCACGGCGGCTGGCGCTCTGCTCGATGCGCGCGGCATTCACCCGGGCCGCAAGGCCCGCATGCATCTGCTCTCGATCGCGGACACCCACGGGATTTCCGGCGCACGCGTGGAAGCCGTCCTCGACATCGTCGGCCTGCGCTCGGTCGCGAACCGTCGCGTCGGCACGTTCTCGCTCGGCATGGGCCAGCGCCTCGGGATCGCGGCCGCGATGCTCGGCGATCCCGGCGTCTACCTGCTCGATGAGCCTGTCAACGGCCTCGACCCCGCGGGCGTGCGCTGGATCCGCCACCTCACCCGCTCCTGGGCGGCCGAGGGCCGCACGGTCCTCGTCTCCTCGCACCTCATGAGCGAGATGGCACAGATCGCCGACGATGTCCTCGTTATCGGCCGCGGCCGCATCCTCGCCCACGCCCCTATCGACGAGATGATGAACGACGGCAACGCCGTGCGCACCCGCGTCGTCGCCTCCGACATGGCCACCTTGCTGCGCGCCCTGGGTAAACCCCGCGAGCGCGACGGCATCATCGAGGGCATCGATGCCCGCACCATCGGCGAGACGGCCGCCCGCACCGGCGTCGCCCTGTACGAACTCACCCCGCTGCACTCTTCGCTGGAAGACGCGTTCTTCACGCTCACCGACGACGCCGTACAGTTTTCCACCCCGGAGGTTTCCAAGTGAGCACCGCGACCCCGACCATTGCTACCGCCGCTAATTTCTCGACCGCCCCGCGCCTCGCATTTGCGCGCGTCGTGCGCAGCGAATGGCGCAAGTTCTTCTCGCTGCGTTCCCTCGTCATCACGTTCGCGATCGCAGCGGGCATGGGCGTCGCGATCCCGATCCTCATCACCGCGTTCATCGGCGACGACCACCCGATCCGGTTTGTCTTCGGGCTGCTGACGCAGGTCCCGGCGACGTCCCAGGCGCTGGTCCTGCTCGCGGTCGGTGCCCTTGTCGTCTCCTCGGAGTTCAAGAAGAACGCGGCCATCACGACGTTCGTCACGGTCCCGCAACGCCTGCAGGTCCTCGCGGCGAAAGCCGTCGTGGTCCTCGCGATCACGCTGCTCGTATGGGCAACGACGCTGCTGACGTCACTCGCGGCGTTCTACATTCGCTACGGCTCGAAGGCATCCCTTGACGACGCTTTGCAGTCGATCACGATGCCGCTTCTCTACCTGCTGTTCTTCGCGTTCATCGGATTCTTCTTCGCCGCGATCCTGCGCTCGTCCGCGGGCGCCATCACGTCGGCCGTCGGCCTGATCTACGTCCTGCCGATCGTGGCGCTGATGTTCTTTGGCTACGTGCCGGTCTTCGAAAAGATCGCGTACTACCTGCCGATACAACTGACGAACCGGCTGTTCCTACCAGTCGACGCCGCCCACCCGGTGTCGCTGACGCTCGCCATCGTTGTCCTTGGCGTCTACGTCGCCGTCGCAGGCGTCGCGGGCACGGTGCTCATGCAGCGCCGCGATATCAACTAGTTCCGCGGGAGTTCACCGACCGCTAGCCTGCTAGATATGAAGTTGCGTCCACCCGTTCACCCCCTTGCAATCGAAAGCACGGGGGTGAGCGACGTCCTCGGCGGGGCGACCTCCACCGCCCGGGCCGGATCGCTGCGGCTTTTCATGCGGCAGCACCCTTGGTTCACCGACATCACGATCGCGCTCGTCTACCTCATCGTCTCGGTGGGGCTCGGCGTCTGGCACCTGAACGCGGGGGCCCGACTCGCGGTCCTGGCCTACCTCTCCACAATGACGATCGCGCTCGTCTTCCGACGCTGCTACCCCCTCATCATCCTCGCGGCGGCGATCCTGCTGCCCGTCGGGCTCTTCTTCTTCCTCACCCTCATCGGCGCCGACCCCGAAGCGAGCCGGATGGTGCTGCAGCTGCAGTTCGAGGGCCGCCCGGCGGCGCACGCGGTGCTCCCCTTCGTCGACCTGCTCGCGCTATCGATCGCGGCGTTTACCGTCGGCAGCGAACACCCGCTACGGATCTCGCTCCCGACCATCGGCCTCACCCTCGTCTTTACCGCCGTCATCACGCTCGTGTGGGGGCAGCGCAAATTCTTCGTGCTGTGGGTCGTCATCATCTGGCTCGTCCTGCTCATCGCCTACCTCATCGGCTCGAACGTTCGCTCCTCGCGGCTGCGCATGCTCGAGCTCGAAAACCGCGCCCGCCAGCTCACGCTCGAACACGAACAGCGCGAACAGCTCGCCGTCTCGCAGGAGCGCAACCGCATCGCCCGCGAGATGCACGACGTCGTCTCGCACTCCCTGTCCGTCATGGTGACGCTCGCCGAGGGTGCCGCCGTCGCCCTCGACCGCAACCCCGACATAGCGAAACAGGCCGTCACCGAGCTCGCCCAGGTCGGGCGCGACTCGCTGCAGGACGCGCGCCGCCTCGTCGGCGTGCTGCGGGCCGACGCGACGACGAGCCCACACCTGCCCGGCCAGCCATCGTCCATCGCGGAGGACGACGTGCCCCGCGAGCCGCAGCCCGGCGAGCACGACGTGCGCCGCCTCATCGAGTCCTATCGGCGCGCGGGCATGCCCGTCACGCTGCACGAATCCGGCCCTGAACTGCCGCCCGACCCGAGCTTCCACCTCGCGATCTACCGCATCGTGCAAGAATCCCTCACCAACGTGCTGCGCTATGCGCGCGCCTCGAAACGAATCGACGTCACGCTCTCGCGCTCCGGCCGCGACACCGTCATCACCATCGAAAACGACGCGGGTGATGGCCAGCAGGTGATGCCCGGCTCCGGTAAGGGCGTCATCGGGATGCGCGAGCGCGCCGCCGTATACGACGGGACCGTCCACGCTGGGCCGACGACCACCGGATGGCAGGTGCGCGCGACGCTCCGCGTGCCAGGTCAGCCTCACGCGTGGTCCTCGCCGGTTTAAGCTACGACCAGGCCTATTTCACCCAAGGAGTACCCGTGACCGAACCCGAATCGACCGGTGACGAATCCGTCATCCGCGTCCTCATCGTCGACGACCAAGCGCTGCTGCGGATGGGCTTCGCGATGGTGCTCGACGGCGCCGACGGCATCGAGGTCATCGGCGAGGCTGCCGACGGTCGCGCCGCGGTCACGCAGGCGAAGGCCCTCTACCCCGACGTCGTCCTCATGGACGTGCGGATGCCCGACGTCGACGGCATCGAGGCGACGAAGCAGATCGTCTCCGCCCTGCCCCACACGCGTGTCCTCGTCCTCACGACGTTCGACCTCGATGAGTACGCGTTCGCGGGCCTGCGCGCCGGTGCCTCCGGCTTCCTGCTGAAGGACACGCCGCCCGCCGACCTCGTCACCGGGATCCGCAACGTCGCGGCCGGCGAATCGGTCCTCTCGCCGCGCATCACGTCGCGGATGATCGAACTTTTTGGCGAAAAACTCCCGACGGAAGCGCCGGAGGACTCCCCCGCGGCGAAGATCATTGCCTCGCTGACCACGCGCGAGCGCGAGGTCCTCGAGTTCATCGCGACGGGCGCCTCGAACGTGGAGATCGCCGCGCAGCTGTACGTCTCGGAGACGACGGTAAAGACACACGTCGGGAACCTGCTGGCGAAGCTCGGCCTGCGCGATCGCGTCCAAGCGGTGGTGTTCGCCTACGAAAACGGCGTCGTCACCCCGCACTAGCGAAAAGTACCCCCGGTGGGACTCGAACCCACACTTGATCGATTTTAAGTCGACTGCCTCTGCCATTGGGCTACGGGGGCGGCGCCTTCCAGGGTAGCGCTCCGCGCCACGTACGTCCCAATTCGCCCACCCCTTCGACGTCTGATGTTCACCCGGTGTCTACTGTGCGCCACTAGCGTTACCGTGTGCCCGACCATACGACTCGTCGCGAGCTGCGAACCGGGCACCGCGGGTCAAGCCTCGCAGTTCGATTCCCGACGGGACTCGAAAGGACATTATGACCACCTGGAATCGACTGGGTGCGGCGCTGCGGCGTCTTGGTGCATTAGCACTGGGCGCCACAGTCGTGGGCAGCACCCTGCTCACCCCCACAACCCACAGCCTCGCGGCTCCCGATATGACCCCGAACGTTGCCGCCGGAGACGTCCTCGACGTGGACTTCTCCCGCAAAACTCCCCATGACAGCGCTCAGGGCTTCCGCGCCACCCCCGTCGGCGGGGTGGCGTTCCTGTCAGACCCTGACCTCGGGCAGACCGTCGCGAGTTTCGACGGCGATGAGGGTGCCTACCACTACCCCGGTTTCGCCAAGGCGTGGACCGACGACTCCCTCAAGCACCCCAGCACGGGCGTGACCCAGCAGTGCAAGTTCCGCTACACGGGCGAGGCCGCCCCCAAGACGCCACAGTTCATCTGCCGCGTGAACAACACGGGCGGCTTCGGTATCTACATCACCGGCACCGAGCTCACCGCCAATCTGCAAACGACGCAGAAAAACGACTGGATCGGCGCGAAGTACTCCCCCGGCGACTGGGTCGACGCGGTCCAGACCTACGACGGCACCACGTGGTCGCTGTACATCGATGGCCGCCTCGCCACCGAAAAGAAGCGCACCGGTGACATCCGCGTGCCGAGCGATGGAAACCGCGTTTACACGCTCGCCGACTCGCCCGTGAATGAGGACTGGAACTTCGAGGGAGATATCGCCGCGACGCGCGTCTGGCAGCGGGCGCTATCGGCCGCGGAGGTGGCGGCGCTCGCCGAGGGCAAGGTCGACCAGCCTCCGACGACCGACCCCGGCATCGTGCCCGACCCGAACGTCCTCGACGTCGACCTGTCGCGCGGCAACGCCGACGACACGGCGCAAAACTTCGCGGCGACGACGCTCGGCGGCACCGAGCTCGTCACCAACCCCGACAAGGGCACGGTCGCGAAGTTCAATGGGAAGGACGCGGCGATCCACTACAAGGACTTCCCGAAGGTGTGGACCGACGCGAACTACGTCCGGCCGACGAAGACCTTCACCCAGCAGTGCACGTTTAGGTACACGGGTAAGGAACTGCCCACCGGCCCGCAGTACCTGTGCCGCGTGAACAACCCCGGCGGTTTCGGGTTCTATATCGACGGTTCGGCGCTCACGGTGAACCTGCAGACCGATAAGGACAACAACTGGATCTCCGGCACCTACACGCCCGGCGATTGGGTCGACGCCGTCCAGACCTACGACGGCAAGACGTGGAACCTCTATATCGACGGCGAGCAGGTCGCGACCTCCCAACGCGGCGGCATCGTCCAGATCCCGAGCGGCGCCTCCCAGGTCTTCACGCTCGGCGACGCCCCCGCGAACAAGAACTGGTACTTCGAGGGCGAAATCGCTAACTCGCGCGTCTGGGACACGGCGCTCACCCCCTACCAGGTCAAGGCGATGCACGACGGGTCGTCCGACGTGCCCGACGTCGACATCATCGAGACGGTACCGGCGCGCGGCGCCCACCTGACCTCCGAAGTCGTCTTCGACGCGCGCATCCGCGGCGAAGAAGCAGCTCGCGACTGGTCGTTCACGCTCGATGGCAAATCGATCGCGCGCGGCACCCGCATCGGCTCCGACCTCACGGCCGGCGCGCATGAAATCGTCATCACGGCGATCGGCCCGCGCGGCGAAAACCTCAAGTGGCGCATCCCGTTCACCTCCGAGTCCATGCCGTCGGGCGGCGGCATCGACACCGACCAGGGCCAAGGCACGGTCACGCTGTCCGCGATCGCAACGAACCCGACCGGCGGCGACGTCACGACGACCTTCACCGAGGGCGATGTCGCGAGCGCCGGCGCCGGCTTCCAGGGCGTCATCGCGGCCATCCCGTCGACGCTCGAATTCGACTACACCGACGGCTCGACGATCGACGGCACGCAAGAGCCCGACGGCACCCTTATCGCGGCGCCCGTCGCGAAGAACCGCCAGCTCGTCTTCCAACGCTTCGACATGCCGCTGAGCGGCGACGCGAAACAGCGCGAAGTCGTCTGGAGCGGCAAGGTCGACCCGCTGCGCTCCGCGAGCCTGTGGGCGTGGCACGCCGAGCGCACCGAATGGGTGAAACTCACCTCGGGCCGCGGCGTTGCCGACAGCGATACCCAGCTGCGCGGCACCGTGCGCGACAGTTTCGTCACCGACGGCACGATCCACCTCATGGTGATCGGCGAAGACCCCTTCACCGACGATCTCGCCCCGCGCGATGAGACGGCGGGCAAGCCCGAAAACCGCGATAAGTTCGAGGACCCCAAGGACTACGATTTCGCGCTCGCACACATCAGCGACACGCAGAACATGGTCCAGATCGTCGGCAACGTGTGCAAACAGTACAACGTCGGCGCCGAAGACGTGATGCGGCAAGCTTACACCGACCTCACCACGTGGATCCGCGACAACGCGAAGGAGCGCAAGATTGCGTTCACGACGCACACGGGCGACGTCATCGAAAGCAACATGACGGCCTACCCGAACCACTGCAAGCAAAACGCGCAGCAGGTGACCGCCGAGTTCACGTTCGCCGATAAGATGCAGCGCATCCTCGACGACGCCGGCCTCGTCAACACGGTCCTGCCCGGAAACCACGACAACGCCAACGGCACCGACAACGGACCGGACACGGAGTTCAACCAGTTCTTCGGCCCGAAGCGCTACTACGAGGCGTCCAAGATGTGGCCCGAGGGCGCGTCCTACCACCCGTGGGATGAGGTGCTCGACGCCGACGGCAACATCGTGAAGCCGGGTAAAGACAACGACAACCACTACGTGCTGTTTAGCGCGGGCGGCCTCGACTTCATCGCGGTCTCCCTCGGGTTCGTCGTCACGCCCGACGAGGCCGAATGGGCGAACTCGGTGTTCAAGAAGCACGCAGATCGCAGCGGCATCCTGCTCACCCACGCCTACCTCGGCTCCTCCAGCCAGCCCGATGGCCGCTCGGCGAGTCTGACCGCCGACGGCGGCATGCTGTCGAAGAAGGTCGTCGATTCCAACCCGAACATCGTCCTCGTCCTATCGGGCCACGTCCACGGCGTCGGCACGAACGTGAAGAAGGACGCGGGCGTGAGCGTCGACCGGAAGCATGGCGTCGTCGAAATCCTCGCCGACTACCAGGAGTACCGCGTCGACGCCGCCGAGGTGTGGCCCGACAAGGTCCTGCCCGACGGCGGGGTCGATCTCGACGGCGACGGCAAGGCCGACCACGGAAGTAACTACGGGATCATCCTCGGCGCGAGTTTCCTGCGCCTGTTGCAGATCGATACGAAGAACTCGACGATGTCGGTCGACACGTACTCGCCGTACCTGAAGAACTTCGGGGCGACGGAATACGACCGCTCGAACCGGTACAACGGCGCGGAGGACAACTTCACCGTGCCGCTCGACCTGCCGACCCGCACGACGACGATCGAAACCGACGGCCTCAGCGTCGTCACCCCGACCGACCGCGTCATCGGTGAGGCCACGGCCCGCTCGGGCTGGCCGGCGAGAGTGACGTGGTCGGGCCTGAAGGAAGGCGCGCTGTATGCGTGGAACGCGACGAGCCGCGATGCGACCGGCACCGTTCTCGGTGAGGTCCACCAGTTCGGCGGCCTCTTCCGCGCCACGGCGGCGGGCACCGATAAGGAGCCTCCGGTCCTGACCGTGCCTGCGTCGACGACGATCACGCAGGGTGAGCGGTTCGACCCGCTCGCGGGCGTGAGCGCTACCGATAACGTCGATGGCGACCTCACGAGCGCGATCCAGGTGACGGGCGAGGTCGATCCGAGCACGCCGGGCGCCTACGCGCTGCACTACCTCGTCGCGGATGCGAACGGGAACCAGGCGGCGGCAGTGCGCGCGGTCCAGGTGACCGAGCGTGAGGACACGGAGCCGACGCCGGAGCCGACAGAGCCGGGCGACCCGAGACCCGACCCAACCGAGCCCGGCGACCCACGTCCCGACCCGACGGACCCGGGTGAGCCCGGCGACCCGACGGCAGGTCCGTCCGACCCGGCAGACCCGACTAACCCGGCCCAGCCCGACGACCCCACCCCGACGGCACCGGGCTCCTCACCGACGCACCCGGGCGGCAAGCGCATGCCGATCACGGGTAGCGCCGGCGGCGAGCTCGCGCTCGTCGCCGCGGGCCTGCTCGCCCTTGGCGGCCTCGGCCTGGCGACGCTGCGGCGCCGCAACGCCCTGACGTCGTAGATCACCACGAAGCTCTGCCTCTTGTGCGCGTCACACCGGCACGCACAAGGGGCAGAGTTTTGCCCGATTTACCGCGCTCAGTTCCGTCATCCGCCCGAACGTCTTGTTCGTCACGGCCTGAAGGCCCGCACATTTCGCCCGAGCCGGATTTAGGGTTGAGCCATGTCTGATCCCGTCCGCCCGCCACATCGCACGGGCAAGCGCCGCGCCGTCGGGCTGTCCGACGTCGGCAAAACCCCATCCCCCAGGCCCGTTCGGATCCCGATGCGCGGCCAGGGCATCGTCCGCTCCTCGCGCGCGAACGCGCCCGGCGCACACGGCTTCCAGCGCCCCCGCAACCTCGACCGCCGTCGTCGGCGGCTGGAGGACTACCAGCGGGGCCTGCGGATCGGCGAGGGCGGCCTGAAGGGCTTCATTTCGTCGATCCCGACACGGCTGCATCACGAGCCGACGGCGGGCATGGTCCTGCTGTTCGGCGCGGTGCTGGCGTTGCTGTGGGCGAACTCGCCGTGGCGCGATACCTACCACGCCATCTCCGAGTACACGATCGGTCCCGAGTCGCTGCACCTGCACTTGCCGGTCGCGCATTGGGCTTCCGACGGGCTGCTCGCGATCTTCTTCTTCGTCGTCGGTCTCGAACTGAAAACCGAGTTCGTTTCCGGCGCGCTGCGCGATCTGAAACAGGCGATGGTCCCCGTGCTCGCCGCGGTCTTCGGCATGGTCGGCCCCGCGGTCATCTACGTCGCCGTCCAACTCCTGACCGGGTCCGACGGCCTGCACGGCTGGGCGATCCCCGTCGCGACGGATATCGCCTTCGCGGTGGCGTTGCTCGGCATCTTCGGGCGCGGCCTGCCGCCCGCCGTGCGCACGTTCCTGTTGACGCTCGCCGTCGTCGACGACCTCCTCGGCATCATCGTCATCGCGACGTTCTACACGGACTCGCTGAACTTCCTCGCGCTCGCCGGTGCGCTTACGACCGTGGCCGTCTTTGGTGTGCTCATCCACCGGCGTATCACCGCGCCGTTCCTACTGGTGCCGCTCGCGCTGGTGGCGTGGGCGCTCATGCACGTCTCGGGCGTGCACGCGACGATCGCGGGCGTGCTGCTCGGCCTCGTCGTGCCCGCGACGCTGCGGACCGGGGAGCACGAGACGCTCACGACCCGGTGGGCCAAGGCATTCCACCCCTACTCGGCGGGGCTCGTCCTGCCGGTGTTCGCGTTCTTCGCCGCGGGTGTCACGCTCGTGGAGAGCAGCGGCACCATCGTCGACATCTTCCTCGATCCGGTCGCGCTCGGTGTGATCCTCGCGCTGCCGTTCGGCAAGCTCATCGGCATTTGGGGCGGTACGGCGTTGCTCGTGAAGAACACGCGGCTGCGGCTCGGCGGCGGCGTCGACCTCGCCGATCTCGTCGGCGTGGCGCTGCTTGGCGGTATCGGCTTCACCGTCTCGCTGCTCATCGCGGGGCTGTCGTTCGGCGAATCGCCGCATACGGACCACGCCAAGATCGGCGTCATTGCGGGCTCGCTGCTCGCGGCGATTCTGGGCGCGATCGCGATTCGCCGACGCGTCGCCACCTCGGTGCGCGGTCGCTAGGTACGTTCTACGCCCGCGCGGCGGCGGACAGTGCGATCCCGTCGAGGATGTCGTGCTCCGACGTGCGCGCGTCATCGATCGGATGGCCCGCCTCGCGCGTGCGCGCGTGCACGCGCGCGACGATGCGCGACCAGACGAGCGCGCCCGCCCCGATGACATCGACGCGGCCCGGGTGCATGAAGCCATGCGCCCCGCGCTCCTGGCGGCTTTCGTGCAGCAGCGCGCTGCAGGCGTCGTGGATCTGCTCGACGGAAAGGTGCGTGCCGTCGATCGCCGCCGAATCGTAGGCCGGCAGCGCGAGCGCGTGCGCGGTGATCGTCGTGACGGACCCGGCAAGGCCGACGAGGCGCGTCGCGGCCGACAGGTCCACGTGGCGTTCGGCCTCGTCGATTGCGGCATCAATGTCCGCGGTCGCGACGGCAATCTCGGCCGCCGTCGGCGGATCCGAGTGCAAGTGCCGCTCGGTTATGCGCACGCAGCCAACGTTCATCGAGAACTGCGCCGACGGCGTCTCGGTGCCAAGGACGAGTTCGGAGGAGCCGCCGCCGATATCGACGACGATGGTCGGGCCCGACGTGCCAACGGACGACAGCGCGCCCGCGAACGACAGGGCGGCCTCCTCCTCGCCCGCGATCACTTCGGGGGCAACGCCCAGGCGGTCCTTGATGCCCGCGACGAACACGTCCCGGTTGGCGGCATCGCGCGTCGCCGACGTGGCGACGAACCGAATGGCTTCGACGTCATGCTCGCGGCACAGCGCGGCATAGTCCTCCGCCGCGGCGAACGTGCGGGCAAGGGCCTCCTCGGCGAGATAGCCTGTGCGGTCGACGCCCTGGCCGAGCCGCACGACGCGCATGAGGCGCGTGACGTCCCTCAGCGCGGGCGCACCCGCACGACGCTCGGCGGGCACGTCGGCGATGAGCAGCCGGATGGAATTGGTGCCGCAGTCAATGGCCGCGACGCGCCGCGCGCCGCTCACGCCTCGCACCCCGCTCATGCCGCGTCCTTCTCACACCAGCAGCGCTCGGTGTCCCACAGGCCCTCGGCGGCGAGCATGTCGAGCGCGCGATCGCCGAACGGGTTGATGCCGCGGCCGACGGCGAGGCTGTGGCCGAGCAGGGCGTGCAGGCATTTGACGCGGCTCGGCATGCCGCCGGCCGAAATGCCGGAAATCTCGGGGACGTCATCGCCGAGCGCGGCGCGGCGGGCAAGGTAGTCCTCGTGCGCGCGCGCGTACACGCGCGCGAGCTCCTCATTGGCAGCGAGCTCGTCGTTCATCTCGTGCATGACGCCGCGCGCCTCGAGCGTGGAGATACCCTTCACGGCCGCGGGGTGCGTGAGGTAGAACGTCGTCGGGAACGGGGTGCCATCATTGAGCCGCGGGGCGGTCGTCGCGACGAGGGGCGCACCGCAGACGCAGCGCCCGGCGATATCGACCAGGCCGCGCGGGACGCGCCCGAGTTGGGCGCCGAGCGCGGCGCGGTCAGCGTCAGTTACCGGCATCGGTGTTCTCCTTGACCTCGGAGGCGATCTCGACCGAATCTGCGATGGCGAGATACCACGGGGGTTTGGTCTCGAGTTGGGGCAGGCCGCGGCGCGGATCCTCGGCGGGGCCTTCTCCCGTCACGGTCTGCGGGTCCACCACAACATACGAGGTCTCACCGGGAAGGACCCAACCGAGCCGGTCGCGGGCCTGGGCGGCGACGAAATCCTTGTTCGCCCAGCGGGCCTTTTCCCGCTCATAAGCGGCGATATCCGCTTTCACCTGGTTGACTTCGGCGTTGAGCTGCCGCGCCTGTTCGCGCTGCTGCAGGTAGTGCTGCAGCGGCGAGGCGACGATCGCAAACGAGAACGCGAGCGTCACGAGCAGCATGATCGCGCGCCAGGAGATGGAAAACGAGCCGCGCGAGGTAGAAAACTTCAGCCCCGTGGCGCGCTCGCGCCGTTTCTTTCCGGCCTTGCGCACGGCGCTGAGCTTCGTCGTGCCCTTCTTCCCGTTCTTGCCCGACGTTTTCGCGCCCGCGGGCGTGCGCCCGGGACCGGACCGGGACGTGCGCGCGGGCCGGCGCGGGGCGGACGGGCGGGAGGATTTCACGCCTCCCATTGTCGCCGAAGATGGGAGGCGATGCCGGTCGCACGCGCCGAATGTGCGCGAAGATACGGCTCCGCCCTCGCGGCACCAGGGTACCTGCGGGGGCGGAGGCGCGGCTGCGAGGCGCTAAACCTCGCGGCTATGAGTTAGCGGCGAGCGCGCGGGAAGGCGGAGTGGCCGGCGTAGACGGCGGCGTCCTCGAGCTCTTCTTCGATGCGCAGCAGCTGGTTGTACTTCGCGACGCGCTCGCTTCGGGCCGGGGCGCCGGTCTTGATCTGGCCGGAGTTGGTCGCAACCGCCAGGTCGGCGATCGTCGTGTCCTCGGTTTCGCCGCTTCGGTGCGAGGTCATCGTCTTGAAGCCCGCGCGGTGCGCGAGGTCGATCGCATCCAGCGTCTCGGACAACGAACCAATCTGGTTGACCTTGACGAGCAGCGCGTTCGCGGTGTTCGTGTCGATGCCCTTCTTCAGGCGCTCCGGGTTGGTGACGAACAGGTCGTCGCCGACGAGCTGGACGCGGTCACCCACGCGCTCGGTCAGCGTCTTCCACGCATCCCACTCATCTTCGCTCAGCGGGTCTTCGATGGAGACCAGCGGGTACTTCTCGATGAGCTTTTCGTAGTAGTCGATCATGAAGGCGGTGTCGCGGCCTTCACCTTCGAACTGGTACTTGCCGCCTTCGAAGAACTCGGTCGCAGCGACGTCGAGGGCCAGCGCGATCTCTTCGCCCGGGCGGTAGCCGGCCTTCTCGATGGCCTCCATGATGAGGTCGAGCGCGGCGGCGTTCGACTCGAGGTTCGGCGCGAAGCCGCCCTCATCGCCGAGGCCGGTCGACAGGCCGCGTTCCTTGATGACGGCCTTGAGCGTGTGGTAGACCTCGGCGCCCCAGCGCAGGGCTTCCTTGAAGGTCGACGCGCCGACGGGAGCAATCATGAACTCCTGAATGTCGACGTTGGTATCGGCATGCGAGCCACCGTTGAGGATGTTCATCATCGGCACGGGCAGGACGTGCGCGTTCGGGCCACCGAGGTAGCGGAACAGCGGCAGGCCGGCCGAGTCGGCGGCGGCCTTCGCGACGGCGAGCGAGACGCCGAGGATGGCGTTCGCGCCGAGCTTGCCCTTGTTCGTCGTGCCATCGAGATCGATGAGGACATCGTCGATGACGCGCTGCTCGGAGGCATCGAGGGTGAGGATTTCGGGGGCGATAACGTCGATGACGGCTTCGATGGCGCCCTGCACGCCCTTGCCGCTGTAGCGGGACTTGTCTCCATCGCGACGTTCAACCGCTTCAAATGCACCTGTGGAGGCGCCGGAGGGAACGGCGGCGCGGGCGACCGTGCCGTCTTCCAAGTAGACCTCCACCTCGACGGTGGGGTTGCCTCGCGAATCGAGGATCTCGCGTGCGCCGACAGCTTCGATGCTAGCCACTATGGCTCCTTACGTGTTGGGAACGTACATCCCCAGCCTAGGGGACGATGAGAGTAAAGGGCGGGACGATTGTCACGCTACTGGGTCTTGGGAACGAGCCAGACCGGAGGCGCCATCGCGGTGCCCTTGGCCGGGTCGATGCCGTAGCGCGGGTTGACGTCGGCGGAGCGCAAAATCTCGGTGATGCGTTCCCCGATCGCCTGCTTCTTATCCGACGCGGCGATCTGCTGGTTCAGCAGCGAGGCCTTCGCGACCTGCAGCGTCTCCTCGGAGATGTCCGCCGGATCGATCTTGAGGTTGGTCAGAGCCGCGCGCACGTCGTCGTCGGACATCGCCATACCGTTTTCTCCGGCGGCGGTCGTGATCGCGGTGGCGATGAGGAGGTTCGCGAGCGCCGCCGACTGGGAGGCGCCCTGTCCGGTTACGCGCGGCAGTTCGGCGGCGACGACAGAGACCGTCGTCTCGGAGATGCGCTCACCTGCGACCGTGGCAGCCTGGCCCGCCTGGCAACCGGCGAGGGTTGAGCCAGCGAGCGCGACGACGGCGAGGGCCGACAGGGGTCGACGCAGATTCGAGAACACTTCTAACCTCCAGTGGGAAACATGTCGTGGTTCTATCGTAGCGGGCGCGAGGCTTCGCCTCCGTTGCGCTGCGATGCGACGAAAAACCGTCAGCCGCGAATAATCGCTGATAGCAGGGCGAACAGGTCGCGGACTCATCCGAGGAGTTCGTCGTCGGTGAGGGCGACGTTGCCAAAGCCCTTCGGCTTGGGCAACGGGATGAGCAGTTGACGCGTAGCCAGGCGAATATGCGTGCCGGGGTGCAACCGATTCAGCCGCACCTGCTGGCTGTCCTTGAGCTGCAACACTACGGCACGTGTCGGCTGTAGACAACACTCGTTTGGTCTCCGATGTTGCATCTCCGGGAGCTATGACCGGCGCCACGTGCGTTTAGGTATTGCGACATATGTGGCTCTTCCGGTTTCAGAGTGCGTGACGCGGTCTCTGACTGCCGGGTGTTGGTGATGAATGAGAGCGGGCCTTGGGTGAAGATAGAAGTTTCTCAACTCGTCTCTCACCCACGGCCCTGTCGTGCAATCTACCGTTTCTGCCGCGCCGTGTCCCGTCGCTGATGTCATCTGCCGCACTCTCGAGCTCGGCGTCCACATCACCGGCGCTCACATCACCGATGACGACATCACTGTCATCGAAGCCTCACCACGAGAACCTCTCGGGTACTGCCCCGAGTGCGGTGCTGAAGGCCGGCTGCGTGACCACGTGATCCGCCGGCTGACGGAT
>NZ_MQVR01000038.1 GCF_001907295.1 Bowdeniella nasicola | reverse complement strand
CACATGGAGAGCCGGATGCTCAGGAATGGGCACGTCCGGTTCGGAGGGCGGCCAGCAGAAACCCATCCAGCGGCAACGCGGGCAGGGCGCTGCTGACCGACCCTACACGTATGTTGGAACGTGGGCGGGGATGGCGTATGTCGCGTTCGTGATCGACGTGTTCTCCCGCATGATCGTCGGCTGGAACGTCGCCGGGACGCTGCGCGCGGAGGTGCTGCCGTTACAGGCGTTGAACATGGCCGCGTGGGGCGCGCGCGGGTCGCTCGATGACCTCGTCCACCACGCCGATCATGGGTCGAACTACCTCTCGGTCGTCTACACGGATCGCATCAACGAGCTCGGCGCGACCCCGTCGACAGGGAGCATCGGTGACAGCTACGACAACGCCCTCGCCGAGGCCGTCAACGGGCTCTACAAGACCGAGCTGATCCGTCGGAAGGGCCCGTGGCGGACGGTCGAGCAGGTCGAGCTCGCGACGCTCGAGTACGTGTGGTGGTGGAACAACGCTCGTCTCCACGGCGAGCTCGATTACCGCACGCCGGTCGAGGTCGAGGAGGCGTACTACGCTGGCCTCGAATCAGCCCAGACAGCGCTCGCTGGACAGGGAAGCAGGTAGGAACGAAACCCAGGGCGATTCACAGCGATGGCTACAGTTGGCCGATTCCGCGACCGCCCGCTCCGCGTCCAGATACGACAAAACCCGCACTTTCGTGCGGGTTTCGCGTGGAGCCGACTAGGAGGCTCGAACTCCTGACCTGCTGTTTACAAGACAGCTGCTCTACCAACTGAGCTAAGTCGGCGGGCCCGGAAAACTCCGGGTATCCGGGGGTTAGCCGGATGAATGCTAGCAGAGGATCCTAGCTGTTATCCAGGATGTACTGACGCATCTGGGTGCCGTCGTTGTCGGTACCCCAGTTCTTCGGATCGAGCGTCTCGCCGTTCAGCAAGACGGTGGGGGTGCCCGAGATTCCAGCGTTGTCGGTCGCGTTCTTCGCGACGCGGTCGACGCTACCGTCGGCGATCTTGTCGACGATCTCCTGCTTCACGCCAACCTCGGCTGCGGCGGCAGCGATTTCCTTCGAGGACGGCATCGTGCCCTTGGCGCCACCGGCGACGAAGTTGTGCCAGACCTCGAAGAACTTCGAGTTCGCGGTGATGACCTTGCTCGGGTCGTCCTTCGCGATCGCGAAGATGGCGTCAGCCGCGCGCGACGGGTAGGAAGAATTGTCCGGGGTGCGGTCGAGGATCGCGACGGGGTGGAACACGAGGGTGATCTCACCGGCCTTCGCCATCTCGAGGAGCTTCGGGGTGCGCGACTGTTCGAAGGTGAAGCAGTGGCCGCAGGTGTAGTCCGCGTACACCTCGACGACGGGTTTGCCCTCGTTCGCGGTGTTCGCCTGCAGGTCCTTGCCGAACGAGATCGAACCGGCGGTCTTCGAGTTACCGACGTCGGTAGCGGAGAGCGCCTCGGAGGTTTCTTCGCCGGTCAGCTGGACAGTTCCGTCGCCGGAGCCGTTGGCGTTCGGCTTGTTCTTCGAGTTCGAGATGACGAAGTACACGACGCCAGCGACGATCAAGACGAGTGCGAGGATGCCTGCGATCGTAATGTTTCGCGTCCGCTTCGCTTTGGCTTCCTGCTCTGCACGCAGGCGGGCTGCTTCGGCGCGGGCGGCTTCCCTGCGCTCGGCCTTGGTCGACCGCGCATCATTGTGTCCCATTCGTAGTCCTTTTCTTAACGGGCGATCAGGCTAGTAAACCACGAGTCAATACTACTCAGCGGGTTCCACTGAGCCAGCGTCGGGGTGCCAAGCGTCACGAGGAGCAGCACGGCCGAAAGGCCCAGCAATGCCAAGGAAAATACCGCACGCGAATAGAATCCGGGAAATGTCAACGAAATGAGGCGTCTCGTCGCCTCCCGGCCGGCGGCGTAGCTCGGCTGCCACCACAGCACTGTGATGATGACTGCCATCGTGGCCGCGGCGGCGACCGGCGGCGTGCCGCCCTTCAGGCCGTTGAATCCCGTCGTGGAGATATCGGGGCTTGCGATGAGGTAGGAAATCGACATGACGACGCCGGAGAGGATGAGGTACCACACCGTCGCGAGCGCATGGCCGAGGGAATGCCACAGTCCGCGGGTCACGACGCGCACCGGGTCGGAGGGGCGCGGCCCGTAGCGCCAGCGCGACCACTGCAAGGAGCGCTGCCCCTGGCCGACAACGCCAGTGAGGAACATGGCGACGAGAACACCAACGAGGACCCAGCCCGGCCAGCGCAGCGATAGCGCGGAAAGCGCGGCCAGGATCGTGAGGCTCGTCCACGGGTACGGGACGGGGCCGCGAGGCACTGCCGGTTGTGCGACCGGGCCATACGGCTCGGCGGGCATCGCATACGGGTCGACGGGCTGCCCGTAGTCGGGATATGCCTGCTCCGGCTGCGCTTCGGGGATCACCGGCAGTTGACGCGTGGCATCTAGCGGCTGTTGCGAAAGCACCTGGGTTGCCGGTTCCCACTGTGGCGGCGTCACCGGTGGCGGGGGCGGCTGTTCTTCGGAAACCAGCGGCGCGTCCAACACATCGGTCATCGGCTCGCTCGCGAGCCGCGTCGTCGGTGGTTCGGTCTGGTTTTCGACTTCGGCCTTTGCGGCTTGCAGGTGCTCGGTCAAAAGGACTTGGCGCGGTCCCTCCGCGCTCTTGGGGTCCACCTCATCGCCGCGGTTCGCGGCCGCATAGATCTCGGTGAGAACCTCGCTGGGGTTCGGCCGATCCTCGGGCTCGACCGCGAGCGCCGCCGTTAGAATCTCGGCGACGTTGGCGGGCAGCCCGGCGGTATCGGGACGCTCGGAGTGCAGTCGCGCGATGATGCCCTGCGCGGGCCCGGTGCCGAACGGTGGGCGGGCCGTGCCGGCGAAGCACAGGACCGCGGCCCAACTCCACCAGTCCCCCGCCGGGGACGGGTCCTTGCCCGCGAGCGCCTGCGGGTCGAGGAAGCCTGCGGTACCGGTGACGAGGCCGGTTGCGGTGAAGCGTGCGTCGTCGGCGACCTGGGCGATTCCGAAGTCGATGAGCACCGGACCGCTCGCGTCCATCATGACGTTCGAGGGTTTCAAATCGCGGTGGACGACGCCTGCCGCGTGGATCTGTTCGAGCGCCCGCTTCAGCCCCGAGGCGAGACCGGCCAGTTCGGCGGCGTCATAGGCGCCCCAGGTTTCGACGTCGTCGTGCAGGGTCGGACCGTCGACGAGTTCGGTGACGATGAACGCGTCGGTGTCGTCGACCTCCGCGTCGAGGACCTGCGCGACGCCGGCGCCGCGGACCCGATGCAGGGTCGCGACCTCGCGGGCGAGGCGAGCACGCGCCTTCGGATCCGCGCTGATGGCCGGGTGCAAAATCTTGACGGCAACATCGCGCCCGTCGGCATCGATTGCGCGGTAGACGCGACCCATGCCACCGGAACCAATTTGCTCGCCCAGGTAGTAGCCCCCGAACCCTTCCATGTCCCTAGTATCGGTGAGGAGCGCGGCGGTGGGAAACGTACCGGCTCCCCGTTCGATACCCTGAAGGGGAGATAGCCGAGTAAGGAGAACTCATGTCCGGCACGGCCGAAGTCGTCGTTGTTGCCAACCGTCTACCCGTTGATATTTCCGTCGATAGCAAGGGAAAAATGAGTTGGGACCGCGCGCCCGGAGGACTCGTCACGGCGCTCGCACCCGTGATGCGTTCCCGCCACGGCGCCTGGGTCGGCTGGAGCGGTAAGCCGGACCTCGATGTCGAACCGTTCGACGGCGACGGGATGCACCTCGTACCCGTCACGCTGTCGGGCGAGGACGTCAAGGACTACTACGAAGGTTTTTCCAACGGCACGCTGTGGCCGCTCTACCACGATGTCATCGTCGACCCCGAGTTCCACCGCGCCTGGTGGAACTCCTATGACAAGGTCAACCGCCGGTTCGCAAAGGCCGCGGCCGAAGCCGCCGCCGAGGGTGCGACCGTCTGGATTCACGACTATCAGCTCCAGCTCGTGCCCGCGCTGCTGCGCAAGCTCCGGCCCGACGTGACGATCGGTTGGTTCAACCACATCCCGTTCCCACCGGTCGAGATCTTCTCGCAGTTGCCGTGGCGCGAACGCGTCCTGCAGGGTCTGCTCGGGGCCGACGTCATTGGCTTCCAGCGCTCGTGGGACTCGGAAAACTTTTTGCGCTCCGTCAAACGCCTCACCGGGGACAAGGTCCGTGGCACGACGGTGCACGTCCAGGCGCGTCCGAAGGTTCCGACGCGGCAGGTCAAGGTCGGCGTCTACCCGATCTCGATCGACACGGCCGCCTTCGATGAGCTCTCCCGCACCGAGAAGGTCGCTAAGCGCTCCCGCCAGATCCGAGCCGAGCTCGGCAACCCCGACGTGCTGCTGCTGGGCGTCGACCGACTCGACTACACCAAGGGCATCCGCCACCGCCTGAAGATCATGGGCGAGCTGTTGCGCGATCACCGCGTCAAGGCTCCCGAGGTCTGCCTCGTCCAGGTGGCTTCCCCCTCGCGCGAGCGCGTCGAGCAGTACAAGACGCTGCGCGATGAGGTCGAGGTGACCGTCGGCCGGATCAACGGCGACTACGCGGCGCTCGGCCGCTCCCCCGTCCACTATCTGCACCAGACGTTCCCCGTCGAGGAGATGGCGGCCCTGTACCGCGCGGCCGACGTCATGCTCGTGACCTCGCTGCGCGACGGCATGAACCTCGTCGCGAAGGAATTCATCGCGGCCCAGGTCGACCTCGACGGTGTCCTCGTGCTGTCGGAGTTCACGGGCGCGGCCGATGACCTGCCGCAGGCGCTCGTCATGAATCCGCACGACATCGAGGGCGCAAAGCGCATCGTCATGCAGGCGATCGACATGCCGAACGATGAAAAGCGCCGCCGCATGCGTGCCCTGCGACGCAAGGTTGCGAAGGAGGACGTCGCCGCGTGGGCGGACCGGTTCTTCGCCGATCTTGCCAAGGTCAAGGAGTCCAATAATGACTGACCTCGCCGCCGATCTCGCTCAGGCGGCTGCGACTGACCGACTCCTGCTCGCCCTCGACTTCGACGGCTCCCTCGCGCCCATCGTGCCCGTGCCCGAGGACGCCCGGATGCTGCCCGAACTCATCGGCACGATCGCGGACCTTTCGGCCTCGCCGTCGGTCACTCTCGTGCTCGTCTCGGGCCGGGCGGGTGACTCGCTCGCCCACTGCGCCGAGGCGCCGAGCGGCACCCGCGTCGTCGGCTCGCATGGCGCCCAGTGGGGAACGATCGAAACCGAGGGCGGCGAGCGCCATTTCGTTTCGAGCCCGCTGCACCTGTCCGAGACCGAGAGCCAGCTCCTTGCTGACCTCACGCGCCAGTTGGAGGACATCGCCGCACGCCACGAGGGCGTGCACGTCGAATACAAGCCGGCCGCGAGCGTCCTGCACACGCGCCGCGCCGATTCCGACGTCGCTGCGGCAGCCGAGGCAGCACTCGATGCAGGGCCGGCGACGCTGCCCGGCGTCAACGTGCTGCGTGGCAAGGCCGTGACCGAGCTGTCGGTCCTGCACACGAACAAGGGCGAGGCACTCAAACGCCTCATCGATGAGCTCGACGCGACGTACGCGATCTATGCGGGCGATGACGTCACCGACGAGTTCGCGTTCGCCGCCCTCGCGGCCGCCGATATCCCCACGATGACGATCAAAGTCGGCGAGGGCGCCTCCCTCGCGCCCCACCGCGTCGCGGGCCCAACCGAGCTCGCCGAAGTGTTGCGCGATCTCGCGCAACACATCCTTGGTCACGTTTCGCAAACGTCCTAGGACTTTTCATTCTGCGTGTGAGACACTAATACCGGTCGAACGCCAAAACAGCATCGTTTTGGGGCGACTGTGTCAGTGCGGACACGCTTCTGACATCTTTCACAACGGATCGTCCGGCACGTACCTGCCGGTGAAGGGATGTACTGAACTCATGGCCTCGGTAACCTATGACAACGCCACGCGCGTTTACCCCAACACCGAACGTCCAGCAGTCGATAGCCTCAACCTCGAGATCGCCGATGGTGAATTCCTCGTCCTGGTTGGGCCCTCTGGCTGCGGTAAGTCAACTTCCCTTCGGATGCTCGCCGGCCTCGAGGACGTGAACTCGGGCCGCATCTTGATCGGTGACCGCGACGTCACCGACGTGCAGCCGAAGGATCGCGATATCGCGATGGTGTTCCAGAACTACGCGCTCTACCCGCACATGACTGTTGCGGACAACATGGGCTTCGCGCTCAAGATCGACTCCACCCCGAAGGACGAGATCGACAAGCGCGTGAAGGAAGCAGCCCGCATCCTTGACCTCACCCAGTACCTCGACCGCAAGCCGAAGGCCCTCTCGGGTGGCCAGCGTCAGCGTGTCGCCATGGGCCGCGCCATCGTGCGTCAGCCCCAGGTGTTCCTCATGGATGAACCCCTGTCCAACCTCGACGCGAAGCTGCGTGTCCAGACCCGCACCCAGATCGCGTCCTTGCAGCGCCGCCTCGGAGTCACCACCGTCTACGTCACGCACGACCAGACTGAGGCCCTGACGATGGGTGACCGCATCGCGGTGCTGAAGGACGGCATCCTGCAGCAGGTCGGCACCCCGCGCGAAATGTACGACACCCCGGCCAATGTCTTCGTTGCCGGCTTCATCGGCTCCCCCGCCATGAACATCGGTACGTTCAACCTGCGCGACGGCTACGCCGAACTCGGCGAAGCCAAGGTGCTCATCACCCGCGAGACCGCTGAGGCCGCCGACGGCGACCAGATCACGGTCGGCTTCCGCCCCGAGTCCCTGGACGTCGTGCCCGAGGGCACCGACGGCTCCATCCCGGTGCGTGTCAACCTCGTCGAGGAGCTCGGCTCCGACGCCTTCATCTACGGCGAACTCGCAGGCTCCGACGAGCTCGGCGAGAAGCTCGGCTCCGGTGAAGACGCCGACCAGGTCATCGTCCGCGTGCCCCCGCACTCAGCCCCCGACAAGGGCGAGATCGTCCACGTGCGCATTCGCGAAGGCGAACAGCACAACTTCTCCACCAAGACTGGCGAGCGCCTGCCGTAAGCCACACACGCTAAGCGGGCCGTCGGATTTTTTCTGGCGGCCCGCTTGCCGCGTGCGCATGAAAGAATAGCCCCATGGTCGCCCAGCTGAAGATCACCGCAGCCTCCGTCGATCCGGCGCTGCTTGATCTACCGTGGGAGATCCCGCTAACGGAATGGCCGGACTCCGTCCTAGCTGCCCTCCCCCGTGGTATTTCCCGTCATATCGTGCGCTTCGCCCACCTGTCCGGGCGCGTCGTCGCCGTGAAGGAAATCGGCGAAACCGTCGCGCACAGCGAATACGAAATGCTGCGCGCCCTGCGCCGCCTCGGCGCACCCTGCGTCCTGCCGCTCGCCGTCATCACCGGCCGCCGCGACCGCAGCGGCGAAGAACTCACGCCCGCGCTCGTCACGCAGCACCTGAGCTTCTCACTGCCCTATCGCGCCCTGTACTCGCGCTCGATGCGCACCGCGACCGGCGAACGCCTCATCGACGCGCTCGCGGTCCTGCTCGTGCGGCTGCACACGCTCGGCTTCTACTGGGGCGACGTGTCCCTATCGAACACCCTGTTTCGCCGCGACGCCGGTGCCTTTGCCGCTTACCTCGTCGACGCCGAAACCGGCGAGCTCCACGCAAAACTCACGCCCGGCCAACGCAACTACGACGTCGACCTGGCCCGCACGAACATCATCGGCGAACTCATGGACCTGCAGGCCGGCGGTGTCATCGACGAAGCCGAAGACCTCATCGCGATCGGCGACCGCCTCGTCGACCGCTACCACTCCCTGTGGAACGAACTCACCGCGCCCGAAGCCTTCGACGTTTCGGAGCGCTGGCGCGTCGCCGAACGCATCAACCGGCTCAACAACCTCGGCTATGACGTCGACGAACTGCAACTGTCGACCGACGCCGATGGCACGACCGTCCATATCCAGCCGAAGATCGTCGACGCCGGCCACTACCACCGGCAGGTCATGCGCCTGACGGGCCTGGACGTGCAGGAAAACCAGGGCCGGCGCATGCTGAACGACCTCGCGTCCTACCGCGTCATGACGGGCCGATCCGACGACCCGATCGAGATCGTCGCCCACGACTGGGTGACCGACGTCTTCGAACCGACGGTGCGCGCCGTCCCGCGCGAACTGTCGGGCAAGCTCGAGCCCGCCGAGATTTTCCACGAGGTCCTCGAGCACCGCTGGTACATGTCCGAGCAGCAGCAGCGCGACGTCCCCACCTCGGAGGCCGTGGCCTCCTATGTCGCGGACGTGCTGCCGAACCGCGAGGACGAGCAGACGTTCCTCTCGCTCGGCGACACCGCAGAGCTCGAAGCGATCTCGGACTAGGCGACATCATGCCACTCATCCCGAGCATCATCGGCGCGTTCTCGCTCGTCGTCCTGCTTTACGGCGCTGCAGCAACCGGATCTATCATCGTGATCGTTGCGATCCCGATCGTGGCGCTCCTCGCGGTGGCGTTCACCGCGTCGCAGCGAAAAGCCCACGACCGAGTGACGGTCGTGGACAGGTGCGTCAGGGGCACGAGATCGCGCTGGAGTTCGATCTCGTGCCCCTGAAGTTTTGTGCTTACGCGAGCGCCTTCAGTGCTTCGAAGGACTTGCGAGCGTTGTCGATCGGGCCGCCGCCGGCGGGCGGTTCCTCATCGAGCATGATGTCCTGCTCCAGGACGTAGTAGCCGTCGAAGCCGGCTTCGTTCAGCTTCTCGACGATCGCCTTGAAGTCGATATCGCCTTCGCCGATCGGGGCGAACATGCCCTGCTTGACGCCGTCGCCCCAGACGAGTTCGCCGGTGAGCAGCTTGTCGGTCATGTCCTTGTGGATGTCCTTGGCGTGGACGATGTCGACGCGGTCCGCGTACTTCTCGACGAGCGCGAGGACGTCGGCGCCGCCGCAGGCGAGGTGGCCGGTATCGAGGCACAGGCCGACGGTCGAGTTGTCGAGCACTCGCTCGACCTCGTCGACGTTCTGGACCATCGTGCCCCAGTGCGGGTGCAGGCAGGCGGTCACGCCGCGCTCCTTGCAGACCTCGGTGATGCGCGACAGGTTGGTGAACAGCGTCTTCCAGCCCTCCTCGTCGAGCACCGGGCGGTCGTCGTAGCCTTCCTGGCCGGAATCGGCGGCAAGGATCAGGTAGGAGCCACCCGCGACCTCGAACGCGTCGAGTTCCTTGTTGACGGCGGGAATCGGGTCGGATTCCGGATCGTGCATGACAGCGAGGAAGAACGCGCCGACCGGCTCGAGGCCGTAGCCGCCGACGGCTTCGGCGCGGGCCTGCGGTTCGGTGGGCAGCCAGCCCTGCGGGCCGAACTCGGTCGCGGTAAGGCCGAGTTCCTTCATCTCGGTCAGGACCCGCTCCGGTCTCATCTGGTAGCCCCAGCCGGGGACCTCACATACTCCCCAGCTGATGGGGGCGCCTGCAATCTTCATAGTCTTCTCCTTTGGCGTCGTTGCCGGTCGTGTTACAGGGTGACGGGGGTGCCGGTGCGGGCGGACTTTTCGGCCGCTTCGGCGATGGCGAGGGCGGCGGCGCCGTCCTTCAGGGATGGGGACGGGGTCCGCTTGTTCTCGACGGCGTCGATGAACTCAGCGAGCTCGAGCCGGTAGGCGGCGTCGTAGCGTTCGAGGAAGAAGTCCAGGTACGGATCCTTCGCGTCGGTCGCTTCTCCGGTCGAGACCTGGACCGTGGTCTCGCGGATGTTGTCCGCGTTCACGGTCGCCTTATCGCCAAAGACTTCCAGCCGCTGGTCATAGCCGGCCGAGCAGTGCCGCGAGTTCGTGATCGTCGCGGCGACGCCGTCGGCGTTGGTCAGCGTGATGATCGCGCCGTCGAAGTCGCCGCTGTCGGCGAGCTCGGGATCGAGGTTCTGGCCGACCGCGAAGACCGTCGCGATATCTCCGAGGAAGAAGCGAGCCATGTCGAATTCATGGATCGTCATGTCCTTGAAGATGCCGCCGGAGGAGGCGAGGTATTCGCGCGGCGGGGCCGCGGGGTCACGTGAGATGATCGTGACCTGCTCGACCTTGCCGATGACGCCGCCATCGACGAGGCGCCGAACCTTCGCGAACGACGGATCGAAACGGCGGTTAAAGCCCAGCATGACCTGCGGGTCGAGCCCTTCGAGATCGGCAAAGAGCTTGTCGATCGTCTCGGTATCCATCGCGATGGGCTTTTCGCACAGGACCGGCTTTCCGACCTTCGCCGCGGCGAGGATCTGCTCGGCGTGCAGCGGGGTGGGCGAACAGATGATGATCGCGTCCACCTCGGGGTCGCTGATGACCTCGGCCGGGTCCGCCGTGTGGCGGGCACCGTGGGCTTCGGCCAGTTCGCGGGCCGCGTCCTCACACGGATCCGCGATCATGGCGACGCTGGCGCCGGGATGCGCGGCGATCGAACGGGCGTGGACCTTAGCGATCCGGCCGGCTCCAAGAATTCCGATGCGCATGGCCACCTGTCCTTAAACCGCGGGGAGGATGATGTTGCGCACGAGGACGTCCAGATCGTTGCACGCGTCGAGGAACTGGCGCAGCGTCTTGACCGTCGGGCCGAAGGAGATGAACTCTTCTTCGCTCATGCCATCGACCTCGTAGGCGCGGTTGAAGTCCGAGATGCGGCGCAGCTCGTCGAGGTAGTGCTCGGCGACGGGCTCGTCGATCTTCGTGACCGGCTTGTAATCGGAGCCGTTGATAATCTGCTGCCACTTGAACGGCGGAGAAACCACCATGTCGCCGCCCTGCATCTCGGACCACTGGTAGCAGTTCCGGAAGGCCGCGACGAGGACGCGGGCGGTGAAGCCGCGCTCGTTGAAGATTTCGTAGGCGCGCTTGGCGGCGGCGATGCCGGCCCATTCGAGCGCGGAGGCGTCGATGAAGATCTTGTCGCGGGCGACAACGCCCTTCAGCCAGTCATCGAGACGGCCGGCCATGATCGTGACGACCGGGCCCATCTGGGAGATGTCGTGGCCGGCGGCCTTGCGGCGTTCGAGGCCCCGCTCGATCGCTTCGGCGGCGGCGACGGCCTGCGGCACCGAGAAGGAGACGGTCACGTTGATGGATACGCCGCGTTCGGTGGCGTCCTCGATCGCCTCGATGCCAGTCTTGGTCGCGGGGATCTTCACGACGATGTTCTTAGCCAGGTTGTGGAATTCTTCGGCCTGGTCCGCGAGCGCCTTGGGATCGCGGTACAGGCGCGGGTCGGTCTGCACAGACAGGCGGCCGTTGCGGCCGTTGTGCTTCTCAAAGGCCGGCTCCAGCATCTTCGCGGCTTCCACCGACATGCCCTTGACGGCCTGCCAGCCGATCTCAGATTCGCCCCACGTGGGGTTGTCCGCGGCGATCTTCTTGATCCGATCGACCCAGATGTCAGGGTGCTTGGAGATCGTCGTGTAGGCGATCACCGGGTTACAGGTGGCGCCGACGCCCCCGAAAGAAATCGACTGGCGTAGTTCTTCCGGATCCGACGAGTCATTCCACAGCACGGTGTCGAACGCGCGGTTGGCGTCCAGCAGCGGGCCCTCGGTGTACTCGATGTCGCTCATGTTGCTCCCTCGCTGTTTTCACTTCCGCCGACGTTGGCGGGCGACTGATAGGACCAGGTTAATAACAAAGAGCGAGCGCGGTCAACTGTTTGTATGAACAAACTTTCTGAACTAGTCGGCAAACATCGGAATCGTCACGCGATACTGCGCGGCGTCGTAGACATGAGAGCCAAATTCCACGACTCCCCCGTCGGCGTCGTAGGCGATCCGCTCCATCGTCACGAGCGCCGTGCCAGGCTCGAGATCGAGCAGCTCAGCTTCGCGCTTGTCCGCGTTCTTCGCGCCGACAACCTGGATCGCGGAGGCGATCTCCACGCCGCGCTGCGACAGGCACTCATACAGCCCGCTGCGCGTGAGTTGCGAGAGCGTCGGCGCATGTTCGATCGGCAGCACGTTGTGCATGATCGCGAGCGGCGAGTCATTGGCGCCGCGGACGCGGTCGATCACCACGAGTTCGTCGCCGACGGCGCGCCCAAGCTTTTCGGCGATGACCTCATCGGCGAGCTGGACGCTATAGGACAGGACCTCGGTATTGGGCGTATGGCCGGCCTTGATGAGGTCGCCATACAGGCTCGTCAGCCCGATCTTGCGGTGGACATGCGCCGGGGTCACCCTTGTGCCCGCACCGCGCCGCCGCACCAGCAGGCCGTCGGCGACGAGATCTTGCAGTGCGCGCCGCGCGGTCGGGCGCGAGACATCGAGGCGGCGCGCGAGCGATACCTCGTCTTCGATGAGGCGGCCCGGTTCGACCTCGCCAGAGAGGATCAAGTCCGTGATCGGTTTGGCGATCTGTCGATAGAGTGGCACGTCGGATTCGCGATCGAGCGTGACCTGAGGAACAAAGGGCTCATCGAGACGCTCTCGATTGGGTCGCGACACTGAAGTCTCCTCGCGTTAGTTGCCGCTGCAGCGCGGTAAGTTCCCCCTATTGTACTGGTCCAAATCGGACATCACCTATCCTACGCGCCGAAAACCTCTTTTTTGTCCTTACAAATCTTGACTATGGCTCGACTTGGTCGCACAATAAATGGTGTCGAGCGAAGGAGATCAACCTATGAGCGACATTGACGTCGTCACAATCGGACGTTCCGGCATCGATATCTATCCCCTGCAAACTGGCGTCGGCCTCGAAGACGTAGAAACCTTCGGAAAGTTTTTAGGTGGATCGCCCACGAACGTTGCCGTGGCAGCCGCCCGTTATGGCCACAGCGCCGCGACGATTACTGCGGTGGGCGATGATCCTTTTGGCCGCTTCGTGCGTCGCGAGATGACGCGACTGAACGTGAGCGCCGATTTCGTCGTGACCAACACTGAGTACAAGACTCCGATTACGTTTTGCGAAATCTTCCCACCTGATGACTTCCCGCTGTACTTCTACCGGGAGCCCTCGGCCCCGGACCTGGCGCTGACGTCGCAGGACATTCCGCTGGAAGCCGTCCAGCGGGCGAAGGTCTTTTTGTTCTCTGGTTCCGGCATGTCGGTCGAGCCCTCGCGCTCCGCCCACCACACGGCGCTAGATGCGCGCCGGAAGTTCGGCTGGACCATCATGGACCTCGATTACCGCCCGATGTTCTGGGACGACGAGGAGACCGCCCACCGAGAGATCTCCAGCGTCTTGGAGCACATCAACGTGGCCGTGGGCAATAAGGAAGAATGCCGCGTCGCCGTCGGCGAGACCGACCCCGACCGTGCGGCGGATGCACTGCTCGAGCGCGGCCTAGATCTCGCGATCGTGAAGCAGGGCCCGAAGGGCACGCTGGCGAAGACCGCCGATGAGCGCATCGAAGTTCCCGTCACCAAGGTCGAGGTCTGCAACGGCCTGGGCGCCGGCGACGCCTTCGGTGGCGCGCTATGTCACGGCCTGCTGTCCGGCTGGAGCGTCGCGAAGACGATCCATTTCGCCTCCACCGCCGGCGCGATCGTGGCCTCCCGCCTCGAATGCTCGACGGCGATGCCGACCGAGGATGAGGTGCTCGACATGATCGCCGCCCACCCCGAGACCAAACCTCACGTGGAAGCGCGGTAGCGATGAAGATCTCCGATCTCCCCCACGTCCGGATGTATGAGCCGGAGCGGATTGCGAAGGCGTTCGATGTCCGCAAGCCGGGCACGATGCCGGCCCCCGGCGAGAACATGATGATCATCGCGTGCGATCACCCCGCCCGCGGCGCGCTCGCCGCCGGGGATGACCCGATGGCGATGTCCAACCGCGAAGACCTGCTCGAGCGCTGCGTCGCTGCGCTCGCCCGCCCGGGCGTGACCGGCTTCCTCGGCACGGCCGACATCATCGAGGACCTCACGCTGCTCGGCGCCCTGGAAGGCAAGCTCGTGTTCGGGTCGATGAACCGCGCCGGCCTGCAGGGCTCGAGCTTCGAGATGGACGACCAGTTCAACTGCTACGACGCGCATGGCATCGTCGCCGCCGGACTCGACGGCGGCAAGACGCTCACGCGCATCAACATGCAGGACCCGGCAACGCCCGACACGCTGCATGCGACGTCACAGGCGATCAACGAGCTGGCCGAGCATCGCAAGCCGATCATGGTCGAGCCCTTTATCTCCCATTGGCACGATGGCCGCATCACGAACGAGCTCACCCCCGACGCGGTCATCCGCTCGATCGCGATCGCCTCCGGGCTGGGCCGCACGTCGGCCTACACCTGGCTAAAGTTGCCCTATGTGGACGATATGGAGCGCGTGATGGCCTCCTGCCCGCTCCCCGCCCTCATCCTCGGCGGGGAAGTCCCCGCGGACCCAGAGGCCGCGCTGGTCGGCTGGGCGTCTGCGATGTCCTTACCCCATGTCTTCGGCCTGGTCATCGGCCGATCCCTTTTGTACCCGCGCCACGGAGATGTGGAGCGGGCCGTCGACGAAGCAGTGGAGTTGCTATGAACGAGAACCACAAGTACCACGTCAAAGCGGGCGACGGCGCCACCGCGCCGTTCGACACCGTCATCACGACCGCGCGCGCGGGCTGGGACTGGTGCTCGCTGAAGATCGCCGCGCTGTCGGCCAGAGAGAGCGCCCAGATCGCGACCGAAGACGACGAGATGCTGGTCCTGCCGCTGCAGGGTTCAGTCACCGTCACCGTCGATGACGAGACCTTCGAGCTCGCCGGCCGCGACAGCATCTTTACCGACATCACCGACTACCTATACATCCCGCGCGGCAAGACGTTCACGCTGACCGCCAAGACGGATGGCCGGTTCGCGCTGCCGTCGACGAAGTCCACAAAGGACCTGCCGGTTCGCTACTGCCCGCGCACCGAGGTCAAGACCGGGCTGCGCGGCTCGGGTATCTGCTCGCGCCAGGTCAATAACTACGCGCTCGGCAACGACCTCGAAACCTCACATCTGCTCGTGTGCGAGGTCCTCACCCCGGGCGGCAACTGGTCGTCCTACCCGCCGCACAAGCACGACGTGCACTCCGATATCGAGCGCGAACTCAAGGAGATCTACTACTTCGAAATCGCTCCCGGCGGCCCCGGCGATCAGACCGAAGGCTTCGGCCTGCAGCGCGTCTACTCCTCAGGCAAGGACATCGACGTGTGCGCGGAGGTCCGCACCCGCGACACCGTCCTGGTCCCCTACGGTTACCACGGCCCGTCCGTCGCGGCGCCGGGCCACACGATGTACTACCTGAATGTCATGGGCGGTCCCGCCGAGGATTCGGCCTGGCTCATGACCGACGACCCCTGCCACACCTGGCAGCGGCAGGCCTGGGAAGGCGACGACGTCGACCCACGGCTGCCGATGACCCCTATGAACGAGGAGTAAAACCGTGAGCACCATCCGCCTCACCGTTGGCCAGGCCATCATCCGCTTCCTGGTCCACCAGTACGTCGAGCGCGACGGCAACGAAGAGCGCTTCATCACCGGCGCGTTCGGCATCTTCGGCCACGGCAACGTCGCCGGCATCGGCCAGGCCCTGCTGCAAAACGAGATCGACCCCGACGCCGACGGCGGCGCGATGCCCTACATCATGCCGCGCAACGAGCAGGGCATGGTCAACGCGGCCGCGGCCTACGCCAAGGCGTCGAACCGCATGCGCGCGATGATGTGCACGGCCTCGATCGGCCCGGGCTCGCTCAACATGGTGACGGGCGCGGCGCTCGCGACGACGAACCGCCTGCCCGTGCTGCTGTTCCCGTCCGACCAGTTCGCCACCCGCCACCCGGACCCGGTCCTCCAGCAGGTGGAAAACGCCCAGACGCTGGACACGTCGGTGAACGACGCGTTCCGCCCGATCGCCGCGTTCTTCGACCGGATTAACCGGCCCGAGCAGCTGCTGCCCTCGCTCATGCAGGCGATGCGTACCCTGACGGATCCCGCCGACACCGGCGCGGTCGTCGTCTGCCTCCCGCAGGACGTCCAGGCCGAGGCCTACGACTTCCCCGAGGAAATGTTCGCCAAGCGCGTCTGGCACGTGCGCCGTCCCCCGGTGGAAAAGGCCGCGCTCGATCGCGCGGTCGCGCTCATCCGCGAGGCGAAGCGCCCGCTCGTCGTCGCCGGTGGCGGCGTCATCTACTCCGAGGCCTCCGAAGAACTGCGCGCCTTCGCCTCCACAACGGGCATCCCGGTCTCGGACACCCAGGCCGGCAAGGGCGCGATCAACTTCGATCACCCGCAGTCCGTCGGCGGCGTCGGGTCGACCGGCGGCGAAGCCGCCAACCACCTGGCCGATAAGGCCGACCTCGTCATCGGTATCGGCACACGCTACTCCGATTTCACGACGGCATCGCACACCCAGTTCAAGAACCCCGACGTCACGTTCATCAACGTGAACGTCAAGGCCTTCGACGCGGTGAAGCACGGCGCGGAGATGCTCGTCGCCGATGCGCGCGCAACGCTCGCCGGTCTCACCGAGGCGCTCGCCGACCACTCCGTCAGCGAGGACTACGCGGCCGAGATCGCGAAGGAAAAGGCGTCGTGGGAGGACAAGGTCCAGCACTGCTACCACCTGGACCACGGCCCGCTGCCCGCCCAGACCGAGGTCTTCGGCGCCCTGAACGAACTGCTCGGCGATGAGGACGTCGTCATCAACGCCGCCGGTTCGATGCCGGGCGACCTGCAGGCGCTGTGGCAGGCCCGCACGCCCACCCAGTACCACGTCGAGTACGCGTTCTCGACGATGGGCTACGAAATCCCGGCCGCGCTCGGCGTGAAGCTCGCGCTGCCAGACTCCGAGGTCGTCGCGATCGTCGGCGATGGCACGTACCAGATGCTGCCGATGGAGCTCGCCACGATTGTCCAGGAGGGTGTGAAGGTCATCTTCGTCCTGCTGCAAAACCACGGCTTCGCCTCAATCGGCGCGCTGTCCGAGTCGCGCGGCTCGCAGCGCTTCGGCACGAAGTACCGGATGGGCGGCGGCGAGGCCCACAATGCCGAGGGCGAGCTCGTCCCCGTCGATATCGCGACCAACGCCGAATCGTGGGGCATCAACGTCCTGCGCGTGAAGACGATGGCGGAGTTCCGCTCCGCCTACCGCGAGGCCGAGGCCTCGAAGCGCGCGACGATGATCTACATCGAGACCGACCTGTACGGCCCGAACCCACCGAACTCGTCCTGGTGGGACGTGCCGGTCAGCCAGGTTTCGCGACTCGAGTCGACCCAGCAGGCCTATGAGGAGTACGTGGCGGCGAAGGGCGATCAGCGTCACTACCTGTAAAACGCAGCGGGAAGCGGCGGGGAGTTGGACCACAGCGGTCAAGCTCCCCGCCGCTTTCATCACATTTGTCCTTACAAAGACCGATTTAGTGTATTCTTATTTATGACAACAGGAACTGCAACGAGGAGTTCACCTTGACTACCATCACCCACTGGATCAACGGCGAGGCCTACGAGGGCACCCCGGCTGCTACCCAAGACGTTGAAAACCCCGCCACAGGTGAGGTCGAAGGCACTCTCTTGATGGCAAGCTCTAAGGATCTCGACCACGCTGTCACCGTCGCCCGCGAGGCCCAAAAGACCTGGCAGAACTACTCGCTCGCCAAGCGCGTGGCGATCATGTACAAGATGCGCGAACTCGTCCTTGCCAACCAGGACGAACTCGCCAAGGCCATCGTCAACGAACACGGCAAGGACTACTCGGACGCCCTCGGAGAAATCCAGCGCGGCCGCGAGACCCTCGACTTCGCGTGCGGCATCGACGCCGCCCTGAAGGGCGAGTACTCGTCGAACGTCTCCACCGGCGTCGACGTCCATTCGATCCGCCAGCCCGTCGGCGTCGTCGCCGGCATCTGCCCCTTCAACTTCCCCGTCATGGTGCCGATGTGGATGCACCCGATCGCGATCGCGACCGGCAACGCCTTCATCCTCAAGCCCGCGACCCCGACCCCGACGGCCTCGCTCATCATCGCTCGCCTCTACAAGGATGCCGGCCTGCCCGATGGCGTATTCAACGTCGTTTCCGGTTCGCGCCACCTCGTCGAGGACATGCTCAAGCACCCGGGCATTGACGCGATCTCCTTCGTGGGCTCTACCCCGGTCGCCCACATCATTCAGAACACCGGCGTCCAGCACGGCAAGCGCGTCCAGGCGCTTGGTGGCGCGAATAACCACGCCATCGTCATGCCGGACTGCGACCTCGAGTTCGCCGCCAAGCACATCTCGGCTGCGGCCTTCGGCGCCGCTGGCGAGCGCTGCATGGCCCTGCCCGTCGTCGTCGCCGTGGACGGCATCGGCGACAAGCTCGCCGAAGAGGTCAAGAAGCACGCCGAGAAGATCAAGGTCGGCTACGGCCTCGACGAGGGCGTCCAGATGGGCCCGGTCATTTCGGCCGACGCCAAGAAGCGCATCGTCGGCCTCGTCGACGACGCCGAAAAGCAGGGCGCGACCGTCACGCTCGATGGCCGCAAGCTCACGATCGAGGGCCACGAGGGCGGCCACTTCATCGGCCCGACCATCGTCACCAACGTGCCGCTCGACTGCGACCTGTACAACGATGAGGTCTTCGGCCCCGTCCTCACGATCGTCGAAGCCGACTCCTACGAGCAGGCCATCGAGATCGTCAACAACCAGCCGTTCGGCAACGGCGCCGCCATCTTTACCAACGATGGCGGCGCGGCCCGTACCTTCCAGCTCGACGTCGAGGCCGGCATGGTCGGCGTCAACGTTCCGATCCCGACGCCGGTCGCCTACTACTCGTTTGGCGGCTGGAAGGATTCACTGATCGGCGACACCCACATCCACGGCCCCGAGGGTCTGCGTTTTTGCACGCGCGCCAAGGTCATCACGACCCGCTGGCCCTCGGAAGGCACCTTCGAAGCGACAATGTCATTCCAACGTGAGGAGTAAGGCTAGCGCCTGATTCCGCGACGGAGCCCCGGCAATCGCCGGGGCTCCTTGTTGTTGACACCTTCAATTATCCTTACATTTGAAAACTCTTGTGCACAATGTCATGACATATGCTAGGCTCTTCGCAAGAGCGCATCCCCAGTGATGTGGGTCGCGTGCTCGGAAGGAGAAGACATGTCAAAGAAGACCCTGAATATCGGCGTCATCAGTCTGGGCTGGATGGGACGTCTGCATACCCGCAGCTATAAGCAGCTGCAGGAGCGGTTCCCGAACCTGGGAGTCGATCTTAAACTCGTCGTTGCGTGTGATCCGGTTGCCGAATACCAGCGAGTCGCTGTGGAGGAACTCGGATTTGAGCGCGCGGTCGCGGACTACCACGAAGTCCTCGACGATCCCGAGATCGATGCGGTTTCCATTTGCGCCCCTAACTACCTACATCGCGAGATCGCGGTTGCCGCTGCCGAAGCCGGCAAGCCGTTCTGGATCGAAAAGCCCATGGGCGTCAGCGCGGAAGAAGCCCGCGAGATTGCCGAAGCCGCCGAAAAGGCCGGCATCGCGACCGCCGTCGGTTTCAACTACCGCCACGCCCCGGCCATTCAGAAGATGCGCGAACTCATCCGCTCCGGTCGCCTCGGCCGCATCACGAACGTGCGCGCCTGGCTGATCGCGGACTACGCTTCCTCCCCCGACGGCCCGCTCACGTGGCGCTATGATCGCGCCCGCGCCGGCGCCGGCGTCGTCGGTGACCTCATGAGCCACGGCGCGGACCTGGTCCAGTACCTCGTCGGCCGCATCGAGCAGGTCAGCGCTCTGACCGGCACCTTCATCGCCGACCGCCCGATCCCCACGAAGATGGGCATCGGCCACACCGGCTGGGAGGTCTCCGATGAGCGCGGCGCCGTCGAGAACGAAGACTACGTCGCGATGATGGTCCGTCTCGAAAACAACGTCATCGGCACGCTCGAATCCTCCCGCGTCGCGGTCGGCCCGCGCGCCGAGTACATCGTCGAGGTCTACGGCACCGACGGTTCGGCCCGCTGGAACTTCGAGCACCTGAACGACCTCGAGGTCTGCATCGGCCGCGATAACGAGTTCCAGGGCTACACCCGCGCCATGGCAGGTCCCACCTTCCACGACTTCATGCGTTTCCAGCCCGGCGCGGGCACCTCGATGGGCTTCGACGATTTCAAAGCGATCGAAGCAGCGCTCTTTGTGGAATCGATCCTCACCGGCACGCAGGTCTCCCCCTCGGTCGCCGATGGCTGGGCCGCCGCCGAAGTCGACGATGCCGTCGTCCGCTCGGTCGAGACCGGCACGTGGCAGGACGTTCCCACTGTTTCAGGTACGACGACGTACAACCTTACGAAGGACTAAACCTCGATGAGTAACACACGCCCCACACTGGAGGCCGCCGACCAGATGGTCGCGGATACTCCCGCCTCCGGCAAGCACCGCTCGCTTGGCTGGATTGCCGGCATCGCGACGCTCGGATCCTTCCTCTTCGGCTACGACACGGGTGTCATCTCCGGCGCACTGCCGTACATGTACATGTCGGAAGCGGCCCACGGCCTGCACCTGACCGCGGCCGAAGAAGGCTGGGTCGGTGGCCTCCTGCTCCTCGGTGCCGCGATCGGCGCGCTCACGGGCGGGCAGCTGTCGGACCGCTTCGGACGCCGCCACAACCTGCTCGTCCTCGCCGCGATCTTCCTCGTCGGCGGCGTCGGCACGGCGCTGGCCCCGAACCTGTGGATCATGTACATCATGCGCTTCATCCTCGGCCTGGCCGTGGGTGGTGCCTCCGCGACGGTGCCCGTCTACCTCGCCGAGACCGCGCCGAAGCGCATCCGCGGCACGATCGTCGCCATCGATCAGCTCATGATCGTCGTCGGCCAGCTGGCCGCCTTCACTTTCAACGCCGTCATCAACGCCGCCTACGGTGGCCCGACGATCGAGATCGCCTCCGACCCGTCCGGCTACCTGCAGCCCGGCGCGCAGCCGTGGTCCAACGTCACCGCGCTGCAGTCCCAGCTCGATCCCGACGCCTACCAGGCGTTCGTCAACCAGCTCGTCATCAACGGCGGTAACGGCTCGGCCTGGCGTCTCATGCTCGTGCTGTGCACGATCCCCGCGGTCTTCTTGTGGATCGGCATGCGCATGATGCCGGAATCGCCCCGCTGGTACGCGGCCAACCGCAAGTACTACGAGGCCATCGGCGCGCTCAAGCGCATGCGTGACGATCGCGACGAGCCAATCGAAGACGAGTTCAAGGACATGCTGCGCAAGCAGGAGGCCGAGGCGCACCAGAAGAAGGGCACCTTCTCCGACCTGTTCCGCGTCCCGTGGATCCGGCGGCTCTTCCTCGTCGGCTTGCTCCTTGCCGCATCGAACCAGCTCACGGGCGTCAACACGGTCATGTACTACGCCCCGAAGGTCCTCGAATACGCCGGTATGACGACGTCCGCGTCGATCACCGCGCAGGTCGCGAACGGCGTGATGTCCGTGATCGGCTCCGCGCTCGGCCTCTACCTGGTCTTCCGGTTCCGTCGCCGCCAGATCCTACTGTTCTGCATCGCGGGCGTTGCCTGCTGCATGTTCGCGATCGCCGCGACGTTCGGCATCCTCATTGCCCCACACGTCGCCGAGGGCACGAAGCCTGACGCCTGGGCCGCGTTCGTCGTCCTCGCCGTCATGGGTGTCTTCATGCTCATCGTGCAGTCCTCCAACGGCCCCGTCGTGTGGACGATGCTCGGCGAGATGTTCCCGGCCTTCATCCGCGGTATCGCGAACGGCTCGGCCGTGTTCTTCCTCTGGTGCGTCAACGCCCTGGTCACCGTGACCTTCCCGGTCATGATGCAGGACCTCGGCGGCACCATCACCTACTCCATCTACGGCGTCATCAACATCCTGGTCTTCCTCGGACTGTGGAAGTGGATGCCGGAGACCTCGGGCCTCTCCATGGAGGAGATCGAGGTCGAGATGGAAAAGAAATTCTCGTAGATCGGAGGTGAAGCAAAATGTCATCGCCCATTCCGGAAACGATGCGTGCCGCAGTGTTGCGGGACGTCGCGAAGGGGCTACAGATCGAGGAAATCCGAACCCCCAGCCCCCGCGCTGTGCGGCCCTGACCGCCTATGGCGCGGTGCGCAATGCCGCTGATCTGCGCTACGGCCAGTCGGTCGCCGTCGTTGCCACCGGCGGCGTCGGGTCGAACATCATCCAGATCGCCAAGGCGTTTGGCGCGAGCGACATCATCACCATCGACGTGGCCGATGACAAGCTCGAAGCCGCCCGCTCGCTCGGCGCGACCGGAACCGTGAACTCCAAGAACGAGGACGTTCGCGAGGCTGTCGCCGCGCTGACCGATGGCAAGGGCGTCGACATCGCGTTCGAGGCGCTCGGTCGCCCCGAGACGTGGCCCTCTGCCCTCGATGCGCTGAAGGATGGCGGCCGCATGGTCCCGATCGGCCTCGGCGCTGGTGTCCAGACCGCGGCGGTCGAGATCAACCGGACGGTGCGCCGTTCTCAGTCGATCATCGGCTCCTACGGTGCGCGCACGCGCCATAACCTGCCGGCCGCCTGGCCGAAGGCTCTATCCGCGGCCGCGCGGTCATCGACATGTCGCTGTAGCCGCCGCAAACACAAACGTGGGGCCCCGGATTTTTCCGGGGCCCCACGAGTATGTCTAGAGAGTTAGGCGTGAGCGAGAACGCTCCGCACAGCGGTCACAACCGTGACCGTCGCGGCAACAAGGCCGGCACCAATCGTGAGAATCGGAGTCGTCGCGACACCGACAACCGAAATGATGAACATGGCGGCGAGCAGCGCAAAGAAAAGCTGAGCGCGCTTAACGGAATCGCAATTAAGAGCCAAGTCGCGCTGGTACTCAGAGGTAGGGCGTGCAGCGATGGCTAGCGTGGAAATGGTGATCTCCTTGGTGATCAGGCAGAGCACCTGACGTGCTCTGCACGTCTGTGTACTACTTGTCTGGCTTCAGGAGCCATTGCTTATGTCAGCACTTTCAATAGTAGTCTCGCGCCGCTAGCTTGCAAGCCCTCCCCCACGCTCGCGACTCAATGAAACGTCACTTTATGGCGTAATCATGCGGTTTTCTTGCTTAGAGTGATATCCGTTACTCGCCGGAGGTCTCGCTATCTCCCAGGTTACAATGTCGCCCGCAAACCCCTTGTTCCCAAATATGTCCGGACATATAAGAGGGTGTCCAGGTCGCTGGATCGACATGCAATGGTGCGTACGGACTGTGCAGGAAGCGAGAACGGTCGTGGTCGATATCGCCCTAGACCCGAATATGTACTACCGGACGATGTCAACGGCGGACCCGCTGCGTAAGGCCCGCGAACTCGGGTACGACTTCGTCGAACTATCCCCCAACGAAGAATTCCATTTCTGGCATCGCTACCCCAAGGGCGATGACGCCTTCGTGGCGGAGATGAAGAAGGCGGTGAAGGACACGGGCGTGACGATCCGCACGCTCAACCCAGTCTTCAACTGGGCGAGCACCGATGAGACCGAACGCGTCGCCCAGGTGCGCAACTGGCGCCGCCTCCTTGAGCCCGCCGATCAGCTCGACGTGCGCGAGATCGTCTCGGAGTTCTCCGGCAACCCGAATACTCCTGTCCAGTGCGAGCACCAGTGGTATCGCTCGATCGAAGAGCTCACCCCCCGACTTCGAAAAGCACGGGATCCGCCTCAACATGGAGGCCCACCCCTATGACTTCGTCGAACTGCACGACGACGCCTTCTCGATCGTGCGCGGGGTCAACAAGGACTGGATCGGCTACGAATACTGCTGCCCCCACACCTTCCACCTGTCCGATGGCGTGGGCGATGCCGGCCGCATGATCCGCCACAGCGCACCGAAGCTGCGCGAGGTCCACATCGCCGACACGTTCAACCATCGCGCGAACGACGGCAACCGCTACATCATCAACCCGCCCGGCGTCGATGCGCGCGTGCACCAGCACAACGAGCTCGGCAATGGTGAGGTCCCGTGGGACGAGGTCTTCGACGCCCTGCGCGAGATCAACTTCGATGGCGTGCTGTCCGTGTGCACGTTCGGATGGCACGAAACCGCTGACGAATCCACCACCCGCGTCCTTGCCCGGCTGAAGGCCGAGTTCGGCCTCGACTAACAGACAAAGGAGTCTCATGACTAAGCCCCTATCGGTCGCCGTGATCGGCGCCGGCATGGCCGGACGCACCCACGCCAACGCGTGGCGCGAGGGCATCCTCGGGGATGTCTTCCACTTCGATGGCCGCTACTGGTGCGATTACGGAGTTGAGTCCCTCATAGTGGTGTAGCGGGGTGGTCGTGCTGGACAGCAGGGCGGTCACCGCGTGATCCTCGAGTTCATCTTCTACAACTCA
>NZ_MQVR01000037.1 GCF_001907295.1 Bowdeniella nasicola | reverse complement strand
CCGGGTCGTGGCTTTTCTTCGGTGACACCGTAGTCATTATCGGTGAAACTCCTTCTAGATCAGAGCCTCACACACAAACTTCCTGACACCCTCCGAGGCTGCAGTTATAGCAATGCTTCGTCGTGATCTCGTCGCTGATTCCGGTGTCGCGAGTGCGGAAGGCGTACTGCGTCATGAGGTTGTAGTACTCGGCCGCGTCGAGTGCGGCTTCGTCTGTTTGCTCGGTCAGCGTCTCCGGTGGGGTGGGCCGTTTCCAGGGAGGGAAGAGCTTTGCGAGGTTGGCGTCGGTGACCTCGGAGCCGGGCTCGATATCCTCCGGGCTCAGCGTCGGTGAGGCGCCTTGCGAGGGGGTGCTCGTGCACGATGCGGCGAGAAGCGCGCAGGCGGCGAGCGCAATGTGGCGTCTCATACGGGCCAAATTAACGGCTATGCCCGGAATTTTGCTAGGGGGTGCGGCACATCTGTGGATAACGTGCGCGCGCTGGCGCGCCTGCCCGTGGGTGCTCGCGCGTGCGTGATCGCGCGCGTGCGTGACGTGCGCGCCCGGAATTTACGCGCGCCCGCGCCCGCGCGCGAGCGCTGGCCGCTGCTATCCAGACTTGCCCGCCGGCGTCGCATTCTTCCCAAAGCTCGCATCGACCGGTTTCGCGTCGTCGCGTCGTCGCGATTCACTGTGAGGCACGACGAGACGTCAGCGAAGCGAAAGGAGGCTCCGCATGGACCAGGCAATAGCGATCGACGACGCGGCGCCCCTGACGCCAGCCGCGCTCACCAACGCGATCGACCTCCTCACGCGCGCCGTCACCCAGGGGCTCGCCGTCACGAGCGCGTCCGAACTGCTCGCCGCCAGCCGTGCGAGCGAACGACTCGTGCCACTCGCCCTCGCGCTCCGTTCGGCGCTGCTCGCCGAGGCCGAGGATCAGCGCGCGGGCGAGATCGACGGTCTCAACATGGCCGACGTGATCAGCGAGGAGCGGCGCATTCCCAAGACCGACGCTACTTCGGAGCTGCGTCGGGCATCGGCGCATGCCGCATTCCCGAACGTGCTCGCCGCCGCAGCCGTCGGCCGGATCTCGCAGCCGAACCTCGAAACCGCGGTCAAGACACTCGAACAAATGCAGCCGTTTTATTCCGCCGACGAGTTTCCGGCCGCAGAGGCCGCGCTGCTGAAGGAAGCCGAGGGGACGGTCCCGGCGATTTTCCGCAAGAAGTGCCGCACGAGCCTGAGCCAGCTCGACGAGTCGCTGCGTCGAGCCAACAACGCCGCGACCGCCAAGCGCCGCAAGCAGAGTTTCGATGAGCGCGGCCTCGTCATCACCCTTATCGAGGACGGCGAATTCGGCGCGAACGTCTGGGGCCACATCCCGACCGAGTATCTGCGCAAGCTCAAGCCCGCGCTGGATCGCAAGGCGGAGGCCGACGGTCGGGCGCAGCGACATTCATCGCGCCAGGCCAAGGACCTGCGGGTGCGGATGCTCGACGCACTCTTCACGCTCGTGACCGGGTCTCGCCCGCCCCAGGCAGACGATGTGAACGGCGACGACGCGTCGTCCCCTTGCTCTGATGAGCGCCCCGACCTTTTCTCCGGGCTCGATGCGTCCGAGCCTGCGTCGGGCGGTACAACCGACCCCAACGTCGCCGCTTGTGTCGATGCTGCTGGAAGCGCTTCCGCCACGGACGCCGTCGTCGACGAGTTGTTGGCCGCCCCGGAGCGCACCCGCCACCTATGGGACACCGATGCTGAAGACCTCGGCCGGGACAGGCGCCTAGCCTCCCGCGGACTTCGCGAGCTCCTGACGCTGCGCGATGGCGGTTGTGTCTTCCCGATGTGCACGGATCCACCGGAAGTTTGCATCGCCCACCACATCACGTCATGGGAAGCGGGCGGCCGAACCGATATGCGAAACCTCGCCCTCATCTGCACTCGGCACCACCCGCGCGTCGAGTATCCGCCCGGCGATCCGAACCACTGGACCATCGTGCTCGACGATGCTGGAATACCCGCCGCGCGACCACCGGTGCGATACGACACTGCGCGCCAGCTCATCTACCATCCGCGACTCACGCCGCCGACGTGTGGAATGCCCCTGCCTTCGCAGGTCCAGACCCTAGCAGCGAATTAAAGCCTGAGGCTGGATCCGGTTTTTAGGTTAAACGCGTGCCGCTACGTTAGTTTCGGCGCGTCTTCCCCTCCACTACCGCGCGTCGAGGTACTAACAAGGAGGAACTCCACCATGTCTCAACCGCCGCTCAATCAGCCGAGCGACTCCTACTCGTCGTACTACCCGCCGACGACGAGCGTCACCGATCAGCTCGACGGTGCGACCGACCCCGCAGACCTCACCCGCCCGCTGTACGGCGCGTCGTTCATCACCGCCGTAAAGCGCCTGTTCAAGAACTACGTCAAGTTCACCGGTCGTGCGTCGCGCAGCGAATACTGGTGGGCGCAGCTCGCCTACTTGCTCGCCGTCGCGATCCCGTTGGCGATCGTCATTGCGGGCGCGGTGTCGAACGTGCAGTGGGTGGCCAGCCAGCCCAAGCCGGAGTACAGCTTCGACCCGAACACCGGCCATCAGTTCCTGGTCAATAATCCCGTCGTGCTCGAAAATGCGCCCGGGCTTGGCATGCTCCAGCTAGGTTTTGCGCTCGTGGGACTCGTCGGGCTCGTATTCTTCCTCCCGATGCTGGGGGCCGGCGTCCGTCGCCTGCACGACGCCAACTTTTCCGGTCTGCTCTTCCTGCTCGCGTTGATCCCGGGCCTTGGAGGCCTGGTGCTACTCGTGCTGCTGATTCTGCCGAGCAACCCGGAAGGCCGCCGCTACGACCCGGATTACGTCGCTCGTTACTGACGGCTAAGCAGTGCGCTTTCCGGCTGACCTGGCACCTGACGGCTAAGCCGCGCGCATAGCGAAGCGGCGGGACCGTGGTTGCGTTCGGTCCCGCCGCTTCGAGTTGATTCAGAACTGCGGTGATTGCGGTCGACGGCCCTGCCCTACAGGCGCGCCGTCGCCTCGTCCTCGTTCTGCGTCTGTAGGTCGACTCGTCCATGCCGGACATCGTCGGGTCATAGTCGAGCTCGCGAATCGGGAACATCGACGTCATCCAGTGGTAGAAGCTGTCGCCCCGCTCGCGCAGCTGGTCGTACAGGTCGCGCATCATTTCGTCGCGGACCTCGCGCAGCAGCGGATCGTTGTAGCGGTTCTTCAGCTCGTTCGGATCCCGCTTGAGATCGTAGAACTCGTTGCGCGACTCGGGGTTGATGACGAGCTTGTAGCGGCGGCCGCGCAGTATGCGCTGGGCGACGGGGAAGTGGTGGCCGTGGAACTCGCACAGGATCGTCTCCGGCCACTCGGGCTTCTCCCCGCGCACGATCGGCACGAGGGAGCGGAAGTCAACCGCGGGGGACGTGTCGAGGCCCGCGATGTCGAGGAACGTCGCCGTGAGGTCAAGCAGCGAGACGAACTCGTTGCGCACCTGCGGCTCGCAGCCGGGGATGCGGATGATGCCGCCGGTGCGGTAGATGTCCTCGTACATGGCCGGGCCCTTGTAGTGCAGACGGTGCGAGCCCGTGAACTCGCCGTGGTCGGAGGAGAAGACGACCGCGGCGTTGTCCGTGAGGCCGAACCGCTCGAGCGCGTCGAGGATGCGCTTGAACTCGCGTTCCAACATCGTGACGTAGCCCCAGTAGACGGCGATGAGCTTGCGGGACTGCTCCTCAGTCATCGTGTCGAACGCCCAGTGATCCGAGTAGTTCTGCTGAATCGTCGGCTTGTCGGCGAAGTTCTCCGCGATCGATTCCGGCAGCTCGATGTCGTCGGGATCGGACACGTCGAAGTACTCGTCGGGGATGACATACGGCAGGTGCGGGCCGGCGTAGGAGGAGGCGAGGAAGAAGGGCTTGGTGCCGTTCTTGTAGTCCTCGGCGTAGCGCTCAAGCATCTCGCTCGTGCGGGTCGCGAGATGGTGCTCGAACGTCGCCTCGACGGGCTGCTGCAGGCGCGCGGCGAGCAGGTTATGACATCGGCTTCATGTTGGCGATGGACGTTCATGCAACTTCTTTCTTGAGTCTGCGCTTCACAGTAGATGGGGGACTTTTTGCTGTGTAAATACTGCAAAAAGGCATGCCAAATGTTGGTAAGGTCACATCTAGTGTCGCAGGGGTGGGGTGGCGGAGTTGCGTTAGTGAGCGCGGCGCAGGCGCAGGGAATTGAGGACGACCATGACCGACGAGCACGCCATGGCGGCGCCCGCGATCATCGGGTTGAGGAGGCCTGCGACGGCGAGGGGGATCGCGAGGACGTTATAGAAGAACGCCCAGAACAGGTTTTGTTTGATGATGCGCAAGGTGGCGCGGGCGATCCGGATCGCGAGCGGGGCGGCGAGCGGGTCGGAGCGCATGAGGGTGATGTCCGCGGCTTCGATCGCGACGTCGGTGCCCGACCCCATGGCCATGCTGAGGCCCTTGACGCCCGCCTGGGCGAGGGCGGCCGCGTCGTTCACACCGTCGCCGACCATGGCCGTGAACTTGCCGGTCTCTTGCAGGGCGGCGATGACGTCGCGCTTGTCCGCGGGCAGGACGCCGGCGTGGACGCGGTCGATGCCGACCTGGCGGGCGACGGCCTGCGCGGGTTCTTCCGCGTCGCCCGTGAGCAGGACGGAGTCGATGCCGAGGGCGGCCAGCTCGTCGACCGCCTGGCGGGCGGTGCTGCGCAGGGGGGCGGCGACGGCGATGGCGCCGATGGCGCGGTTCGCGGCGGCGACCCAGACGATCGTGGCGCCGGTGAGCTCGTCGGGCAGATCGAGGGCGGCGACGTCGGGCACGTCAATCCCGTCCTGGGCGAGGAAATCACGCTTGCCGACGGTGATGCGCTCGCCGTCGACGGTGGCGCTGACGCCCAGGCCCGCGGAGGTGGTGAAATCGCTGGCGACGGGCAGGCGCAGACTGGCTTCGGCGGCGGCTGCCGTGATCGCGCGGGCGATCGGATGCTCGGAGGAGGCCTCGACCGTGGCCGCGAGGGCGAGGACGGATTTCCTCGCAAGGAGCTGTTGCTCGGGACCGGAGGCTTGCGCGTCGCCGGCTGTCTGGTCGGGAGCGACGGCCTGCGTGTCGGCGGTTGGCTCGGCGGCGGCTGCTGCCCGAGTGGAGGTGGTCTGCTCGTCGTCGGTCGTGATGGGGGCTGCCTCGAGCGCGACGACCTTGCGCACCGCCATCGTCTCTTCGGTCAGCGTCCCCGTTTTGTCCCACACGAGCGTGTCGATCGTGCGCGTCGACTCGAGGATTTCGGGGCCCTTGATGACGACACCGAGGCGCGCCGCGCGGCCCGTGCCGACGAGCAGCGCTGTCGGGGTCGCAAGTCCCAGCGCGCACGGACACGCGATGACAAGGACCGCGACCGCGGCGGTGAACGCGGGGGTGAGCGCGCCGCCGATGAGCCACCAGAGGAGGAACGTTAGCAGCGAGATGCCGATGACGATGGGGACGAACACGGCCGAGATGCGGTCGGCCAGGCGCTGGATCGGTGCCTTCTTCGCCTGCGCGTCGGTCACCATCGCGGCGATATGCGCGACGAGGGTGTCGCCGCCGACCTTCTCCGCCTCGACGACGAGCGCGCCGGACGTCGCGATCGTGCCCGCGGTGACGGCGTCGCCCGCGCTCACGTCGACCGGTTCGATCTCGCCCGTCACCATCGCGGCGTCGACGGCACATTCGCCCTCGATGACGCGGCCGTCGACGGGGATTTTCTCGCCGGGGCGTACGAGGACGATATCGCCTACGCGCAGCTGGTTTGCCGGGACGTGGGCCTCGCTGCGGGTGCCGTCGTCGGCGATCGTCAAACGCGTCGCGTCCTTGGCACCGAGACTCAGCAGTTCGCGCAGGGCGGCGGTGGCGCGGTGGCGGGAGCGGGATTCGGCCCAGCGGCCTGCGAGGAGGAACGTCGTGACCATCGCGCCGGCCTCGAAATAGAGCTCCGGCATCGTGCCGTGGTGGCCGGCGTCGCGCGGCAGCAGGCTCATGTCCATCGTCATGCCGAGTTCGCCCGCGCCGCCGAACAGCAGCGCCCACAGCGACCAGGCCGTTGCGGCCGTAATGCCGAGGGAGACGAGCGTGTCCATCGTCGACGTGAGGTGTCGGGCGGCGCGGGCGGCCGCCGAGTGGAACGGCCATGCGCCCCACGTGACGACGGGCAGCGCGAGTGCCGCGATCACCCACTGCCAGCCGGTGAACTGCAAGGCGGGCACCATCGAGATGACCATGACCGGCAGGCCGAGGGCGAGGGAGACGAAGAAGCGGGGACGCAGGTCCGCGGCGCGCTCCTCGGATGGGTCGGACGTGTCGAACTCGTCGCTCTCGGGCGTCTTGATCGTCGCGCCGTAGCCGGCGGCGGCCACGCGGTTGACGAGGTCGTCGTCGGTGATGTCCGACGTGACGGTAACGTGCGCGGATTCGGTCGCGAGATTAACGCTCGCCGACACGCCCGGCAGCTTATTGAGCTTCTTTTCCACCCGGGCGACACAGCTGGCACAGGTCATGCCAGTCACCGCGAGATCGACGCTGCGCGCCGTAGCGGTCTCGTTGGAGGTGTCGGGAGTCGTTCCCGCCGACATTAGAGGTCCCGTTCGATCGCGACGAGCTCGTAGTCGCCCGCCTCATCGATGGCCTCGCGCAGGTCTTCGTCGTCGACAGGGGCCGACACGTAGGCCGTGACCTTCGACGTGTCCTGCGCGTTGAGGGTGACGACGACGTTATCGACCTTGTCCAGGGCCTCAAGCTCGTCAGTGACGTGCTGGGCGCAGTTGCCGCAGGTCATGCCGTTGATTTTCAGGACGATGGTGCGGTCGAAGGCGGTCATGAATGCTCCTCACGAACAACGAGTGCCGAACTGTTATCCAGTATAGGTGGCGCGGGCGCGCACGGCGCTGCGATTCTTCTGCTGGCGGAGCGCTCGCAGCGGGCGTGCGGCAGGTACGCGGTGGGCGTGTGGCAGGCCCGAGCGGAAGGCTCGCGAGCGGTAATTACTCGCCGGGCTGATCGTCGGCTTGATCGCCGTCGAGCTTGGCGCGCAGCCAGCTCGGGATGTTCTCCTTCGTGCGCGGGAAGCGCTGAAGCTCGGCCTGCCAGACGTCGGGCGGGAATTCGCGCGTCAGGCGCGGCTCGTTGTCGTAGTCGAGCGAGATTTGGAACTGGCCGTTCGGGGTGATGGCCAAGAACGCCGAGAACCAGGCGCCGCGGTCCGGCTTGGCCGTCGCCATCCGGAGCTTGACGAGCAGCGGCGCGACGCCTTCGACCGTCTCCGGCAGCGGGTGCACGTCGTCCTCACCGAAGATCGCCTGCGAGGCGACCTGCAGATTGGAGTCGACGCACATGCCCATCATCTCGATGCGCGTGGCCTCGCGCGGGGCGGCCTTCGCGACCTCGGCGATGATGTCGCGGTAGATCTCCTGGAGGTCGTCGCTCACGAGCGGGTCGTTCGGGTCGGAGGCCTTGATCGTCACCTGCGGATCGCCGGTTTCCTTGGCTTCGTCGCTCGCGCCACCGAGCCAGGCGTTCGGCTCGCGGGCGGCGCTCGCACTCGATTCCGCGTCGGCCTGGGCCTCGACGAGAGTGGACGAAGCGAGATCTTCCTCGCGCGCCCACGCATTGGCGACGCGCTGCGTCGGCTCGATCTCTTCGAGGTCCGCCCACGGGATCGTCGCCTCCCACACGCCCGGCTCGATGAAGTCGAAGCCGGCGTTCTGGTTCGCGCCGTAGTCCAGCACGAGGGAGGAAATGCGGGCGAGGTCGCCGTCGTCGGCAGAGAACCGCTCCACGACCCGCACCGGCAGACCGTGCCAGGTCGCCTTGACGTGCGACTCGAACAGGACGTCGAGGTCGTCGAGTGCGACGACCTTCGCCCACATGCCGGATTCGGTCTCCTGGAAGTCCTCGTCCTCCGGCTTGCTCATCGTCGCGAGCGTCACCGAGACGACGTCGCCACCTTCGCCGTAGTCGGGCTCAGCCGCATAGGCGATACCGTCGACGACGCCGACGCGACCCGCGATGATCGTCGGCGGAATCGCGTGGAACGTGTCGTTCTCGTCGTGCCAGCCGAAGGCGGGACCGTTATAGGTGCCGACGAGCGCCGGCTGGTCCTCGTCCTTGCTGAAACGCCACAGGCGCGCGCCCGCGGGCAGGCGCGTGTGCTCCAGCCACAGCAGCGGCGTCGACACGTCGCCGACGCTGACCTCGCCGCCCGTCGGCAGCGGGAACATTTCGCTCATCGCCTCCGGGTTCGCGCGCACCAGCGGCGTCGCCTGTGGGGACGGGAAATGCAAGGTGTGGATGGGTTCGTCGGCGAGGAAAGGGCTCTGCGCAAACTCGAGGTGGTGCAGCGCGCGCAGGTCCGCATCGGAGATGAGCGAGGACACGTCGGCGGCATTCACTACCCAACCGGAGACACGGTCAAAACCGTGCTCGAGGTAGGCCTGGACCATGCCGGGGGTGACGGCTTTTTGCAGCATCATGATGAGGGAGTGCTTTCCGTTGCGTGGCGGGATTTCAGTCGCATGGCGACCCATAAGACGATGAGCAGGACGACGAGGCCGGCGACGACATAGGTGAGGACGCCGACGTATTTTTCTACGAGGTGCCAGTTCTCGCCGAGGTAGTACCCGGCGAGGATCAGCGCGGTATTCCACAGGAGCGAGCCGAGGGCCGTCAGACCCATAAACGTCAGCATCGGCATCCGGGTGACGCCCGCGGGGATGGAGATCAACGAGCGGAAGATCGGGATCTGGCGGCCGAAAAACACGGTGTAGGTGCCGTGCTTATCGAAAAATTTTTCCGTCTTATCGACGTCGGAAATCTTGACCAAGGGGAGCGCGCCCATGATTTTGCGGGTGCGCTCGCGCCCGAGGGCGGCACCGACGCCATAGAGGGCGAGTGCGCCGACGAGCGAGCCGACCGTCGCCCACACGAGGACGGTGATGAGTGAAAACGAGCCGCGCGAGGCCGTAAAGCCAGCCAGCGGCAAGATGATCTCCGACGGGATGGGCGGGAAGAGGTTCTCCGCCGCGACGAGGACCGCGACGCCGAAGGAACCGAGCGCCTCCATGACAGAGACGGTCCAGGCGGCGATCCCGGACAGCTGCGGTTCGCCGGCTGCCATCGGCAGGGGGGTCACAAGTGCAATCACGGAGCTTACGTTACCTGCGGGGGCGTCGAGTGTCTCCCACGGGGTCACTCGGTGCGGGCGGTGAGCTCGGCGAGGGGCGGGACGAGGGAGTCGAGCTCGCCGACGAGTCGATCGGCATAACCCGTGTACGTCGCGGGCGTGAGGGCCGCGAGGCGGGCTTCGACATCGGCGGGCATCCCGAGGGAGGAGATGAACTCGCGCATGGCCTGTGCGTCGACGCGACGGCCGCGCGTGAGCTCCTTGAGCCGCTCGTAGGGGTCCTCCATGCCGGTCGCGCCCGCGATCGCGGCGGCGCGCATCGCCTGTTGGACGGCCTCGCCGAGGACTTCCCAGGCGCCATCGAGGTCTGCGGCCATCGGCTCCGGGTCGACGTCGAGCCCCGCGAGCCCGCGGGTCATGTTGTCGATCGCGAGCAGCGAGTGGCCGAACGCGGGGGCGACGTTGCGCTGCGTCGTCGAGTCGGTGAGGTCGCGCTGGAGACGGGAGGTCACGAGGGTCGCGGCGAGCGCATCGAGCAGCGCGCACGAGATTTCCATGTTGGCTTCGGCGTTTTCGAAGCGGATCGGGTTGACCTTATGCGGCATCGTCGACGAACCCGTCGAGCCTTGCGCGGCAAGGTTCTGGCGGAAGTAGCCGAGGGAAATATACGTCCACACGTCGGTGGCGAAGTTGTGGGCGATGCGGTTGAAGCGGGCGATGTCGGCGTAGAGCTCGGCCTGCCAGTCGTGCGCTTCGATCTGGGTCGTCAGCGGCGTGAACGTCAGTCCCAGGTGCTCGACGAATGCGCGGGCAATCGTCGGCCAATCCGCTTCGGGGACCGAGATCGCATGCGCGCCGTAGGTGCCGGTCGCGCCGTTGATCTTGCCGAGGTATTCGGCGCTCGCGATCCGGCGCAGCTGGCGGGTGAGGCGGTAGGCCGTCACCGCGAGCTCCTTGCCGAGCGTCACCGGGGTGGCGGGCTGGCCGTGCGTGCGCGCGAGCATCGGAACCGAGCGGGCCTCATGGGCGAGATCGGCGATGTCCGTCACGAGACGATGCGCGGCGGGCAGCCACGTACACGTCACCGCGTCCTTAATGATCAGCGCATAGGCGAGGTTGTTGATGTCCTCGGACGTGCAGAAGATATGGACGATCTCCCCGACGCGCGGCAGGACCGTATCCTCGCCCAGGGCGTCGGGGGCCGCGGCGAGGCGGCGCTTCAAGAAGTATTCGACGGCCTTGACGTCGTGCCGCGTCTCGGCCTCGATCTCGGCCAGATCGGCGATCTCCTCGGCCCCGAAATCCTCGATGATCTGACGCAGGTAGGCGATCTCGGCGTCGGAAAACGTCGGCGCGCCCGGCAGCACCTCATGCGTCGTGAGATGGATCAGCCATTCGACCTCGACGTGGATGCGTGCCCGGTTCAGGGCCGCCTCCGACAGGGAATCGACGAGCGGAGCGACGACGGAGCGATACCGGCCGTCGAGCGGGGTGAGAGCGATGGCAGGACTAAGCGACGACAAATCATGGGCCATAAGCACCATTGTGCCGTCTTTGCGACACTATCCGGACGTTGCGCGTCTCACTACCGGGCATGCTTTCAATCTCGTTACCGGTTCGTTATCGTTGGAGCTGTCCGAAAGTTAGGTCATTTTCAACGGCGAAGGAGCCACGTTGAGTGATAATGAGTCCGGGGATTTCTCCGGCAGACCCAGTCACGGTGCCGCACCCGTCGACACCACCCATCCAGAGTCGACTGAACACCAGTCAAAAGGAACGCTAACGTTCCTGCCGCTGCTTGCCCTCGTTGTGGGCTCCATGATCGGTGGCGGCATCTTCAACCTGTCTCGCGACGTCGCGGAGACGACGGCACCCGGCCCCGCCATGATCGGCTGGTTCATCACCGCTGTCGGTATGTGCTGCCTCGCCCTGTGCTTCCAGACCCTCGCCAACAGACGACCGGACCTTGATGCCGGTGTCTACGCCTACGCTCGAGCCCTCTTTGGCCGACTCGTAGGCTTTCTTTCTTCGTGGGGCTACTGGTTCTCCGCGTGGGTGGGCAACATTGCCTACTTCGTCCTGCTGTTTGGCACGCTGAGCCTGTGGTTTAAGGGCTTTGGCTCCGGCACGACGTGGACCGCGATCATCGCCGCCTCCGTCCTGCTGTGGGCGCTGCACCTGCTCGTCATCCGTGGCGTGCGTCAGGCCGCCATCGTGAACACGATCTCGACGATCGCCAAGCTCGTCCCGATCTTCCTGTTCATCGTCATCATGATCTTCGCGTTCAACTTCGAACTGTTCACCGGTGACTTCTGGGGTACCGAGTCCGGCCTGGGCTCGATCTTCTCCCAGACACGCGGCATGATGCTCGTGACCGTGTGGGTTTTCATCGGTATTGAAGGCGCCTCGATCTACTCGGCACGTGCCAAGCACCGTCGCGACGTGGGTAAGGCGACCGTCGTCGGCTTCATCCTCGTTCTCGTCCTGCTCATGTTGGTCAACCTGCTCTCGCACGGTGTGCTGCAGCAGGCGCAGATTTCCGGCATGGCTGAGCCGGCCATGGCTGGCATCCTCGAGTCAGTGATCGGCCGCCCCGGCACGATCATCGTCTCCGTCGGCCTCGTCATCTCGCTGTTCGGTGCGCTGCTCGCCTGGATCCTCATCCCCGTCGAGATCATGCAGGTTGCTGGTGAAGACGGCACGATGCCGAAGGTATTCGGCAAGCTCAACGAGCAAGGCTCGCCGTCGGCCGCCCTCTGGCTGACCAGCGTCTGCATGCAGGTCACCCTGATCCTCACCGGCTTCATGGGTGAAGGCGTCTACAAGTCCATGATCAGCCTGGCCTCCGCGCTGATCCTCGTTCCCTACCTCCTGTCCGCGCTGTATGCCACCTACCTGGCATTCACGAAGTCCACCTACGAAAACGATCCGTCCTCGCGCAGCAGAGATCTCGTCCTTGGCGTTATTGCCTCGATCTACGGTGTCTGGCTGCTCTACGGGGCGGGTCTCAACTACCTCCTTCTTGCCGCGTTGCTGTACGCGCCGGGCCTGATCATTCATGCCTGGGCACGCCGTGAGCGTGGCGAGAAGGTCTTTAACAGCACCGCCGAAATGGTCCTAGCAGGGTTGCTAGTGGTCGCGGCGATCGTTGCCGGCGTCATGCTCAGCACGGGTGCTATCGAGCTCTAAATCCAAACGTCATACGAAAGGAATGATGTGACAATGACGTACCACGTCGACTCAGAGGTCGGGAGACTGGAGCAGGTCATCCTGCACCGGCCCGGCAAGGAACTCGCCCGCCTGACCCCCACCAACAAGGACAAGCTACTTTTCGACGACATCGTCTGGGTTAAGGAAGCCCAGCGCGAGCACGACGCTTTCGCGCAGTTGCTGCGTGACGAAGGCATCGAGGTGCTCTACTTCCAGGATCTGTTGCAGGAATCCCTCGACATTCCGGAAGCTCGCGCCCACGTGCTCGACCACGTCATCGACGAGCGTCGCTACGGCCTGGCCGCCACGGATGCCCTGCGTAACTACGCTGACCGCCTGGAGTCCGACAAGCTCGCCGAGATGATCGTCGGCGGTGTCACCAAGCAGGAAATCATGAAGGAGGTCGGAGACCCGAAGTCGGTCGTCTTCGACATGCTCGGCCCGGACGACTTCGCCCTGCCGCCGCTCCCGAACCACCTGTTCACCCGTGACACCTCCTGCTGGGTTTACGACGGTGTCGCCATCAACTCCATGACGATGGATGCCCGTCGTCCGGAGACCGTGAACTTCGAAGCCATCTACAAGTGGCACCCGAAGTTCGCCGATGCCGAGTTCAACCGCTGGAGCCTCGGCAACGACGAAGGCCCCGCCTCGATCGAGGGCGGCGACGTCCTCGTCATCGGCAAGGGCAAGGTCCTCATCGGCATGTCCCAGCGCACCACCCCACAGGGTGTGGAGCGCCTGGCCCGCCAGCTGTTCGACGCTGGCCGCGCCGACGAGATCGTCGCCCTGCACATGCCGAGCGAGCGCGCCCTCATGCACCTGGACACCGTCATGACGATGATGGACGAAGAGTCCTTCACCGCCTACGGCAACCTCGGCATGCTGGCCTCTAACACGATCCGCCCGGGATCGTCGTCGGGCAAGCTCGACGTCACCTACAACTCGCCGGACAAGATGTTCGAAACCATCGCCTCCGCTCTCGGCCTGCCCGAGGTCCGCGTTCTCACCACGCCGCAGGACTCCCTGGCCGCCGAGCGCGAGCAGTGGGACGACGGCTGCAACTTCCTCACGATCCGCCCCGGCGTCGTCGTGGGTTACGAGCGCAACGTCGCGACCAACGATTACCTGCGTAGCCAGGGCATCGAGGTCCTCGCTGTCGAAGGTAGCGAACTCGGCCGTGGCCGTGGTGGCCCGCGCTGCATGTCCTGCCCGACCATCCGCGGCGGTATCTAACCGACGCTCACTCCGAACGCCCGGCGGCGCCCCACGGTTCCGCCGGGCTTCGGCCACCAATCAGGGGGAAAATACGCGCACGCGTGTCATCGCGGCCCTAGGAGCCGCCGCACTCGCACTGTCGGGGTGCACGTCGTCGACGAATCCGGTCCAACTCGCCGAGGCGGCTCCGACGACGGCTATCGCACGCTGAAACTGCTGCCGACGTATCGGGACCGCGACGGAATGCCGACTGCACTAACTCGCGAGAATTGGGACGACGTGCGTCACGCGATCGCGAACGCCGGTGGCGAGTCGAAGGTCGGCGTCGCGCTCGCACAGTTCTTTGACCTGTACGAAAACGACAACCCGCTGCCGTAGCGGCGTCGTCCGAGTCGTAACGTCGTCGTGCTAGGCGGAGCAGCGTCACGCTACGCGTAACGAGCGGCGACGGCGACCGTCTGCGGCCCGTAGGACCCGCCAAACAGCACCGCGTGGACTAACAGCATGTGCAGCTGGTGAAGGCCGATGCGCTCCTCCCAGCCGTCGTCGAGCCGAGAAACCGACTGGTAGCCCGCCATCGTGTCGCGCAGGTGCGAAGAGCCGAACAGGTGCAGGGCACCGAGGTCGGTCTCGGCGTGCGCGCCGTGTGCGACGGGGTCGATGAGGACCGCCTCCGGGCGCCACATCACGTTGCCGCCCCACAGGTCGCCGTGGGTGCGCGCGGCCGCGACGCCGCGCTCCCGGCACAGCGACGGCAGCGCCGAATCATGGTCTCCCGCCGCGATCCGCCGCATTGCCGCCTCGAGCTTCGCCGCCCCCGACGAGGAGATCGAGCCGCGGTCAACCGCATCGCGCACGTATGGCGCCATGCGGTGCTCGGCATAAAACTCGCCCCAGCTCAGACCCGGCCCCGGCATCGAAATCTGCACGTGCGCATAGCTCGCGTCGGCGCCGACTCCGGGCGGTGGCGCCCCAAAATAGGACGCGCCCGCCGCGTGCGTGCGCGCGAGGCGCTGCCCAAACTCGTAGGCATCCGCCGCCGACGGCGACGCCGACGGGATATACGCCGTCGTGAGGTAACCCGCGTCGGGATCCGCGCCCGTGAGTTGCGCCGTCGCGACGCCACCGTCGTCCGCCGTCTCGCCCAGCCAGCGCAGCGACGCTGCTTCTGTCGCGATTGAGAGGGCACTTCCCGTTTTCCGAAAATCGGCCATGGCTTCAGTCTAGGAACTGCCGTATTTTGTGCGAGAAATATGGGATTCTTGGCCCATGGCACTCACCGTCGTCTGCGCCCCCGATAGCTTCAAAGAGTCCCTCACCGCGCGCGAGGCGGGCGAGGCGATGGCCCGCGGCGTCACGCGGGTCGTGCCCGGTGCGGCGGTAAGCGTCGTGCCGATGGCCGACGGCGGCGAGGGCACCGTGCACGCGGTGTGCGATGCGCTCGGCGGAGAGCTCATCGAGACCGACGTGACGGGCCCGCTCGGCTCGCGCGTGCGCGCGCACTACGCGCGCGCGGGGGAGCTCGCCGTCATCGAATCGGCGCAGGCGTGCGGCCTCGACCTCATCGACCCGGCAGACCGCGACGCGATGGTCGCAACGACGCGCGGCGTTGGCGAAATCATCGCCCACGCGATTGACGGCGGCGCAAAGAGGATCCTCATCGGCCTGGGTGGGTCCGCGACGACCGACGGGGGAGCGGGGCTGCTGCAGGGCCTGGGTGCGCGCATCACGACGCGCGATGGCTCCCCGATCGGACCCGGCGGCGTGGGCCTGCGCGATGTTGCCGCGGTCGAGCTGCCTGATCTCGGTGACGTGACGTTGCGGGTGGCGTGCGACGTCGACAATCCGCTGACCGGCGAGCACGGCGCGGCGGCCGTCTTCGGGCCGCAAAAGGGCGCGACGCCGGAGCAGGTCGCCGAGCTGGACGAGCTCCTGGCCGACTTTGCCGCGCTCATCGACGACGCGTGCCCCACCACGCCCGGCGCGGGCGCTGCCGGCGGGATGGGCTTCGCGCTCCTCGCACTCGGGGCTTCACTCGAGCCTGGCGTCGAGATTATCGCCGAGGCGGTGCACCTCCTAGAAAAGTTTTCCGGCGCCGACCTCGTCATCACCGGCGAGGGCCGCATCGACGCCCAGACGCTGCACGGCAAGACGCCCGCGGGCGTCGCGAAGGTCGCCCGGGCCGCCGGGGCCGCAGTGCTCGTCTGCGCCGGTGACGTCTGCGATGAAGATGCGCTTGCCGAGCTTTTCGACGGCATCATCCCGATCACGTCCCGCCCGTGCACGACGGAAGAGGCGATGGCGGCGGCCGCCGATAATCTCGAGGCCGCTGTCGCGCGCGCGATGCGCCTCATCCAGCTGACTCTCTAACTGCCCCCGCTTCAGGCGCCAGGGTCACCGAACACCGTCGGGAGTCGGTAGTAGGCCACCCCACCCTTGCTGGCGTCGTCCACAGCGCATCCTCACCACCCGCGTCATTCACGACCCTCGCATCTCCCTGCCACGGCCGCCTTGCGTCCGCCTACCTTCGACTCAACGGTTCTCACCCCGAGATTTGGAGGACGCCATGTTCAACCCGTTTTCCGTCGACGCCCACCTCGCCAAAGCGGAAGCTAACCTCGCCACGGTGATCGCGACGCTCGAAAACTCCTACCCGGAGCAGTGGGTTGGCTCCGACGCGCTCGCTTACCGCGATAACGTCACCGACACGATTGCGGCCGCCCGCTCGCTGACGAGCCGGATCGGATACCTCCGAGCGCGGGTGGCATCATGAGCGGCAACAACTCCGGCGCCATCGTCCACGTCACGGGCGCAAGCCAAAGCGTCGATACCACTCACCTGAAAGACCTCGCCGCCCGCCTCGTGGCCGCGGGAACTTTCACCGGCTTTGCCGGCGGCAACATCGCGTCCGCGCTCCTGGCCGCGCCGCTCGAACTCATCGACGGGTTCGAGCACGCTGCCGACGTCACGAACGATCTTGTCCTGCTGTTGCGCGGCACCCATTCGATCGGGACCCTCGCCGCCGACCTCATCCGGCTCACCAGGGCCCTCACCCAGTCCATCGCCCTGTACCTCGAGGCCGAGCAGACGGCCGAGCGCCAGCTCGCCAGCGCTGCCCCGGGCATGCTCTCCACGTTCATCCCCCTGAAATGGCGTGTCGGAGGCATTCTGGGCACGGGCGCCCTGGCCTTCGGCGGGGCGAAGCTGGGCGTCGTCCCCCAAGGTTCGGCGACGCAGTGGGGCACCCGCACCATCGCCGAGCTGATGGACCCGACGCCGCTCTCCGGGCGGTATCTCAGCTCCGACGGCCCCGCCTCGGCCTACGAGCTCACTCCCGTCCAGCGAGCCGCCATCTTCCTTATGCGCTCGATCGGCGTCGATCGCGCCGACGGCGAAATCGACCTCACGGAACTGCCGCCCACCGCCTTCGACATCGGCGGCGCCGACCCGAACTCGATCCCGCCCGACTTCGACGCCATCGTCATCGGCGGTCGCCTCCCCGAAAAAACCGTCACAGGTATGGGTGAGGCCCTCGGCTACGGCCCGCTCAGCGCCGGCATGCTATTCGCCGGCTTCGCGGCGCTGCACTTCCCCTCCTCTAACCGCGGCGTCTCCCAATACCTCGGCACCGGCATGCACCTGTTAAACAAGAAGGGCGCTGACCGCCAAGAACAGGTCATCAGGATTGACAAGATCACCAAGCCCGACGGGACCGTCCAGCATCTCGTCTTTATCCCCGGAACCACCGCGGGTAGTGATCTGTTCTCGAAAAACCCGGCCAATCACGACGCGAACGTCAACCTCGTCGGCGGCATTTCGGCCGACGCCTCCCGCGCGATCATCGAGGCCATGGATGCGGCGGGTATCAAGCCGGGGGATAACGTCGCCCTGTTCGGCCACTCGCAGGGCGGCATCATCGCCCAAAACTTCGCGGCGAACGAGGAATTTACGGAGATCTACAACGTGAACCTCGTCGTCACCGTCGGCGCCCCAACGGCCGGCAAGATCGTCGACGAGTCGATCCCGGTCCTGCACATCGAGGAGGTCGACGATCCTATCCCGGGCCTCGACGGCGCCGCGAACCGCTCACGCGCCAACCAGGTGACGGCAACGTTCGCCACGTCACCGCTCACCGATGATTCCGGCTGGACGCACGGTATGAACACCTACGAAAAGGGCCTCGAGCTCGTCATGAACTCAGCGAATCCTGAACTGGTCAGCATGACGCACACGATCAAAGACACGCTCGGCTTTCACTCCGGCGCGAGCGTCTCGAGCCGCGAGTTCTCCGCGGTGCGGACCATCAGTCAGCCGGAGATGCTCGATCAGATCGTCGACAATGCACTCCTCGGACGGGCCTACGACGGCACCATCGGACGCGTCCCGATCCTGCGCGAAATCTGGCCCGGCCCGATGCCGCAGCCCGTGATCAACGGCGCGTCTCTAAGCGCTCAGGTAGGAGGAAGTTAACGGCCCACACCGCAAGCGCGATGATGATGCCGCCGAAGAACGCCGACGCAAATCCGTCGACGGTCAGCGCGAACTCGGTGTGCGAGGAAATCCAGCCCGTGAGCATGAGCATCAGCGCGTTCACGACGAGCGAGAACAAACCGAGCGTCAAAATGTAAAGCGGGAGCGACAAGATCTTGACGATCGGTCGCACAAACATGTTGACGAGCGTGAAGAACAGCGCGACCACCAGCAAAGCCAGGAGCTTTTGGCCAATCGAATACGTCGGCGCCAGCTCAATTCCGGACACCACGACGCTGGCCAGCCAGATAGCAAACGCGGAGACAACCAGGCGGACCACAAAACTCATGGCCCCATCGTGTCATAGTTGTTTTATGTCGAGCGAGAAAAAACGCGGGGCCTATATCCGCCCCGATATCGAATCCCTGCCCGCATACGTCCCGGGTGCCCGCCCGCCGGCGGGGGTCACCATGACGAAGTTGTCTTCCAACGAAAACCCGGCCGAACCGGCACCCGCGGTCGTTGAAACCATCCATCGGGTGGCCGAACAGATCAATCGGTACCCGGATATGAACGTCACCGACCTGACCGAGACCGTCGCGGCCCACTATGGAGTCGAGCCCGCAAACGTCGCCCTCGGAAACGGTTCGGTCGCGTTGCTGTCGCACGCGTTGACGGCCCTCGCGATCATGGGCGACGAGGTCGTCTACCCGTGGCGTTCCTTCGAGGCCTACCCGATCATCGCGCAGGCCGCCGGCGCCACGTCGGTCCGCATCCCGCTGCTCGAGGACTTCTCCCACGACCTCGACGCGATGGCCGCGGCCGTCACCGATAAGACACGCGCGGTCATCGTCTGTAACCCGAACAACCCGACCGGCAACGTCATCGACCGCGACACGCTCATGGCGTTCATCGACAAGGTCCCGCCGACGGTCGCGGTTTTCGTTGACGAGGCCTACCAGGAGTACGTCGCCGATGCGCGTTACGCGTTCGATCTGGCGGACCTGCCGCGCTATCCGAACGTGCTCGTCTTCCGCACGTTCTCCAAGGCGTACGGGCTCGCGGGGCTGCGCGTCGGCTACTGCTTTGGCGATGCGCGCCTGATTTCGGCCGTGCGCACCACCTCGACGCCGTTCGGCGTCAACGCCATCGCGCAGGCCGCGGCCATGACAGCGCTGGCGGAGCAGGACGTTATGACTTCGCAGGTCGAAGAAGCCAACGCGGAGCGCGAGCGCGTCGTTGCGAAGCTGCGCGCCGACGGCTGGGACATCCCACAGACCGTCGCGAACTTCTTCTACCTGCCGATCGGCGAGGATGCGGCGCAGTTGGCTGCAGACGGCGTCGCCGAAGGCGTCCTCATCCGCGGGTATCCGGGCGATGGCGTGCGCGTCACCGTCGGCAACCGCGCCGAAAACGATCGCCTCGTGGAGTTCCTGGGCGGCTACGCGCCTAACTCGTCAACACGGCGATAGCCATAAGGGCGGACAGCCCGATCTCGACCAGGCCGATGTGCATGGGACGGATCGGGCGGCCCACACGACGCTGCCACGCCGGCATCGCGATCGCGCGCGCGAGGGCGATGCCGGCGGCGGCCAGCAGCAGGATGCGCGAGAGCGTCCCCGGCCAGGCGCCAATTGCGGCGACAAGTATTGCGCCGAGGAGCGCGAGGGCATGATAGGTAATCGATCCGGCCCAAAACCGCGGGTTATTGCGCTCACGAATGAGCGATTTGACGTGCGGGATCGTGCCGAGGAAATAGATCGTGAGGGCCGCGCACGCGCGCCACGCCCAGGCGAGGGCGTCCCCGTCGGGCATGAGTGTGCCGCCGTCGGGCGTGAGTATCCCGCCATCGGGCCTGAGCGTACCCAGCGGGTCGAAGGCGATGCCGGCGAGCAGCGATGCCGGCCGGTGCGCAGCGTCGAACGCCACCATCGTCATGAGGCACGCCGCGGTAATCGTCGCGACGTCGTTTAAGAGCGAGCGCTCCTTGCGGTTGGCGATGCACCACGCCGAGATCGCCGCGAGTGGCGCGAAGTAGGCCACCCACCCGATAAGCCACGGCGCCGCCACGAGCAGCACGACGAGCAGCGGCGCGGTGATGAGCGCATACGTCTTGACCGGCGGCCAGTAGCGCGGCTTGCGGCGGGACTTCAGCCATAGCGAGGCCGCGTGGAAGAGGAAGTAGCCGACCCACCAGGCGGCGAGCAGCAGCAGGTGCCGCCAGTGCGCCCCACCGATGACGATGCCGACGAGCGGCGGGATCGTAATCATGGCCCACGCGCCGTGCTGGTCGGGGATCCACCCGGGGCTGCGCCGTTTCTTCCGCGACATATTTACATTGTATGCCGGAGAAAAGCGTCGCGAGTTTCTCTGTAGGTTTGCCACAACCAGGTCGTAGGCATCCGTAACTTACGATTGCGTAGGTTAGGAGGTTGGCATGACGCTCACCCACGCGATCGCGGACCAGGATCTCACTGCGCTTCCGGCGACATTGCTGGATCATCACGGCGATTGGCACGAACACCCAGAACTCGACAAGCTCGCCGACCGGTCGGAAAAGTTTTTGTCGACGGCCTACCGGCACATGGTGCGCACCCGTGCATTCGACGACGAGGCGACGAGCCTGCAGCGCCAGGGCGAGCTCGCCCTCTGGCCGCCGTGCCAGGGGCAAGAAGGCATCCAGGTCGGCTCCGCGCTCGCGACGCCGCGCGAGGATTTCGTCGTCCCCTCCTACCGGGAGCATGGCGTTGCCGACGTGCGCGGCCTCGCGCTCGAAAAGCTCATCGGGGTTTTCCGTGGCGTCCACCACGGCGGCTGGGACTCGGCCAGCCACAACTTCCACATCTACACGTTCGTCATCGCGGCGCACTTGCCGCATGCCGTCGGGCGCGCGATGGCGCTGCAGCAGGATCGCCGGCGCGTCCTCGCGACCGACGCCCGCTCCGTCGTGACGTATTTCGGCGACGGTTCGACGTCGCAGGGCGATGCGAATGAAGCCCTCGTCTTCGCCGCGAGCGCAAAGGCGCCCGTCGTCTTCATCTGCCAGAACAACGGCTGGGCGATTTCCGTCCCGACGGCCGTGCAGTCCGTCGTGCCGATCGTGCAGCGTCCGGGCGGGTTCGGCATTCCCGCGCTGCGCGTCGACGGCAACGACCCGGTCGCGTCGTTCGCGGCGACGAAACTCGCGCTCGAGCACGTGCATTCCGGCCGCGGCCCGTTCTTCATCGAGGCCGTCACCTACCGCATGGGCGCGCACACGACGAGCGACGATCCGACGCGCTACCGCACGGACGCCGAGGAGTCCTACTGGGCCGAGCGCTGCCCGATTGCGCGCACCGAAAAGGCGCTGCGCCGCCACTACGGGGTGGGCGATGAGTTCTTCGCCGACGTGGCCGCTGACGCCGACGCGCTGCGCCGCCGCGTGCGCGAGTACACGCGCTCGCTCAGCGCGGGCGACGTCGAGCAGATGTTCGACCATGTCTACGCCTCCGACCACCTGCAGGTCGAGGCCGATCGTCGTACCTGGCGCGCCGACGGCGCCGCGATCGACGCCCTCGCGAAGGAGGCCGGCCGATGACCGCTCTGGCAAGCGCCACCCCCACGACGCGCGAGAGCCTGCCGATGGCCAAAGCGATCACCGCCGCGATGCGTGACGCGATGGCCGCCGACGACACCGTCATCGTCTCCGGCGAGGACGTCGGCCAACTTGGCGGCGTCTTCCGCGTCACCGCGGGCCTGCTCGATGAGTTCGGCGCCGACCGCGTGCGCGACACGCCGCTTGCCGAATCCGGCATCGTCGGCACCGCGATCGGCATGGCGATGGGCGGCTACCGCCCCGTCGTCGAGATCCAGTTCGACGGTTTCGTCTTCCCGGCGTTCAACCAGATCACGACGCAGCTCGCGAAGCTGCGCTACCGCTCCGGCGGAAACCTTACGCTCCCGCTCGTCATCCGAATCCCCTACGGCGGCGGCGTCGGCGCCGTCGAGCACCACGGCGAGAGCCCGGAAACCTATTTCGCGCACACGCCCGGCCTACGCGTCGTCACCCCCGCCGACGCGGCCGACGCCTACACGCTGTTGCGCGCGGCGATCGCGAGCGAGGACCCGGTCATCTACTTCGAGCCGAAATCGCGCTATTGGGTCAAGGGCGAGGTGGCGCGCGGCGGCGAGTTCCGCGCGGATTCCGTCGCCGACGAGCTTTCTGCCGCCCACATCGAGCGCGACGGCAGCGATATTTCGCTCATCGGCTATGGCCCGACGGTCGCGACGCTGCATGAGGTCTCCGGCCAGCTCGCGGGCGAGGGCGTCAGCGCGCAGGTCATGAACCTGCGCAGCCTTAACCCAATCGACATGCCGACGCTCGTCGCGGCGGTGTCGGGCACGGGCCGCGCTGTGATCGCGCATGAGGCGCCGACGGTCCTCGGGCCGGGCACGGAGATCGCGGCCGAGCTCGCCCACGAGTGCTTCTACTCGCTAGAGGCGCCGATCGCGCGCGTCGGCGGCGCGTTCACGCCGTATCCCGCGGCCGCATTCGAGCACGAATACCTGCCGAACGCCGAGCGCATCCGCCTGGCCGTCCGCCGCACGATGGAGCACTGATGAGACGCGAATTCCTACTGCCCGACCCGGGCGAGGGCCTGACCGAAGCGACGATCACCGCGTGGCGCGTGGCCGTCGGCGATGAGATCGCGACGAACGACCCGATCGTCGAGATCGAGACGGCGAAGTCTGCCGTCGAGTTGCCGAGCCCGTTCGACGGGCGGGTGCTGGAACTGCTCGTCGCGGAAGGCTCCGAGGTCGCGGTTGGGACGCCGATCCTCGCGGTAGACGTCGCAGGTGAAGGCGCCGACGCAGCACGCCCCGACGACGTCTCGAGCGCCGCCGAAGCCTCCTGGGAGGACGAGGGCGGCGCGATGCTCGTCGGCTACGGCGCGAAGGGCGCGGGCCACCGCGCGACGCGCTCCGCCGCGCCGCAGCCCAGCGCTGCCGCAAAGCCCGCCGGATCGCGGGTGCTCGCCAAGCCCCCGGTGCGCAAACTCGCGAAAGACCTCGGCGTCGACCTCACGACGGTTGAAGCGACCGGGCCCGGCGGCATCATCACGCGCGAAGACGTCACGCTCGCCGCGAGCGAGCAGGAGGCCGAAACCCTCGCGTCCTACCCGGGTGACGAGCCGTGGCTCGTCGGCGGCCGCGTCGACCGCGAAGGCCGCGAAACCCGCGTCCCCGTGCGCTCCGTGCGTCGCCGCACCGCCGAGGCCATGGTCGCCTCCGCGTTCACGGCCCCGCACGTCACCGTGTTCCAGACCGTCGACGTCACGAACACGATGCGCCTCGTCGCCGACCTGCGGGCGTCCCGAGAGTTTAAGGACCTGCGCGTCACGCCGCTCGTCATGGTGATGAAAGCACTCATCATGGCTGTGCGCGAACACCCGCAGATCAACGCCTCGTGGGATGAGGACGCGCAGGAGATCGTCTACAAGCACTACGTCAACCTCGGGATCGCGGCCTCCACGCCGCGCGGGCTCGTCGTCCCCAACATCAAGGACGCACACCGCATGACGCTGCCCGAGCTCGCCGAGCAGCTCACCTCGCTCACGGCGCGCGCCCGCGCGGGCGAGACGAGCCTTGCCGAGATGAGCCAGGGCACGATTACGATCACGAACGTCGGCGTCTTCGGCATCGACACCGGCACGCCCATTTTGAACCCGGGCGAGGCGGCGATTCTCGCTTTCGGTGCCGTGAAGAAGCAGCCGTGGGTGCACGACGGCGAGATCGCGATCCGCGACGTCGCGACGCTCGCGCTGAGCTTCGACCACCGGCTGGTCGACGGCGAGCTAGGCTCCCGGGTCCTCGCGGAGGTCGCGGCGCTACTGCAAAACCCCGCCCGCGCGTTCATTCGCTGATCTCAAACAATTGTCGTCCTGTAAATGTACAGCACGGGGAGTCTTTTGCTGATAAGTTCGGTGTAGCGCGATGGAGCGCCAATCACTAGAACAATCTAGGAGACACCATGTCATACGCCAAATTAGGGGGGCGGGACTGGCTGCGCTAGCCTTGTTTCTCGGATCAACCGTGCCCGCCGCGGCATCGGGTGACCACGCGAGTCGAGATGAAATCCTCGCTGGACTCACCGCAGCGGTGCACAAGCTAGAAGAACCAACGGCGATGCGGTCCGTGGGCCCGGCGTCTACGCGCGCTTTCCGGCTCCGTGACTCCCTTGACTGCATCAGCGTTGACGAGCAGTATTTCTGCCCGTTCCAAGGTTGGTACAGCGAGCCCCTGAACATCCAGGATCGGCTGCGGGAAGCCGACAACGATGAAGGGGATCTTGGTTTCGGAGAGTTGATCCAACAGCTAGAGTCCCTTCCCCTCGATGAGCAAAAGGCTGCATTGGCGGAGGAGTTGAACGACGCCAAAGCTTCGGCTGGCAAGGTGCTGCTGGACGGAGCGGCCCTGGAGGGAATCGGAAGTCTCGAGCGCCTATCTGGTGCATTCCCTGAGATTTCTCCGGCAGAAAT
>NZ_MQVR01000036.1 GCF_001907295.1 Bowdeniella nasicola | reverse complement strand
GCGGATTCCGCAACCTCGAGAACTACCGGCTACGAATGCTCCTCATCACTGGCGGCCTGGACGCATCAACCCACACTCAACTCTGAAGAGCCGGATTTGACCCGCACAAAGCAATGAACTCGCGCTAGTTTTACTTTAGATCCGCATAGCTAATGTCTATAGGTCGACGATAGGTGCATGATCGTGCGGATTCCGGACGCATGCGACAGCAGCGATGCCGACGGGAGATACTGTGCGAGTGACCACACCCGCCCCCACCGAGCCGATCGATCGCACCGGTCTGACGCTGGGCCTTACCGCGTACCTCAGCTGGGGGCTCTTCCCGCTGTACTTTGCGCTGCTCTCGTCGATCGGCACGTTCGAGATCGTCGCGCATCGTGCACTGTGGGGTCTCGTCTTTTGCCTCATCGCGCTGCCGCTGCTGGGCCGGTGGGATTCCTTCCGCGCCCTCATGCGCGACCGCAAAACCGCGGGCCTGCTCTCGCTCGCCGGCTATCTCGTCGCCGCGAACTGGACGGTCTACGTCTTCGGGGTGACGACGGGCCGCACGCTCGATGCGGCTCTCGGCTATTTCATCAACCCGATCGTCACCGTCTTGCTCGCGGTCCTCGTCTTGAAAGAACGCCTGCGCCCGCTGCAGTGGGCGGCGATCATCTTCGGTGCGCTCGCCGTCGCGGTACTCGTCATCGCCTACGGCGAGGTGCCCTATATCGCGCTCGGCCTGGCCGCGAGCTTCGGCCTGTACTCGCTGGTGAAAAAGCAGGTCGGCCCGAAGGCGGGCCCACTGCCGGGCATGGCCGTCGAGACCGCCGCTATCCTGCCCGTCGCGGCCGGCTACCTCATCGTCCTCGCGTGGACTGGGGCCATCACCGCATCGATCGCCGAGCCCGTCACGCTCGCCCTGCTGATCGGCTCCGGGCCGCTGACCGCGATCGTCCTCATGATCTTCGCGGGCGCCGCGAGCCGGCTCCCCCTCGCCGCGCTTGGACTCCTGCAATACCTCGCACCCGCGATGCAGATGGCGATCGGCGTCCTCGTTTTTTCCGAGCCGCTCCCGCCAGAGCGGCTCGCCGGATTCGTCCTCGTCTGGATCGCGATCGCCTTGCTCATCGTCGATTCCCTGCGCTCTGCCCGACGCCGGCCCCAGCCGCGCGCGCACCCGAGCAGCTAGTTATCCACAGGACGCCGCCTGCCCCTAGCGCGATCGCTGCCGCCGCGGTTCACTGAAGATCCCCACTCGGATCGAAAGGAGGCACGGCGATGGCAGCGACCCCCGGTGACGACGCCCAGGCGGCCGCGGCGCCCGACGCACCGCAGCCACGTGAGCTCACTGCGCTATCGCCAGCCGAAGTCGAACGACTCCATGACCTCGCCGAGCGGGCAAGCGCCGCAGGGTTCGTCGCGAAGAAGCGCGACGACGCCATCGCTGTGCTCCGTAGCCTCGAGCGCGCCACCACGCACCTGGGGGTCGCGACGACGAACCTCGTCGCCCACGTCGATACCTCCCGACGCGGCCAGCGCGGCAGCACCACCTCGCAGATCATCACCGAAACCCGCCGGATTTCGACGAAACTCGCGGACCGCGCAGTCAAACGCGTACGCCGTCCCGCCCGCTACCCCGAGGTCCTGTCCGCCCTCGCGGCCGGCGCGATCTCCGAGCCGAACGCAGACACGATTTGTCTCACCGCCGACGAGATCTGGCCGTTCCTCACCGAAGAACAGCAGGGCCCGATCCTCGAGCAGCTCATCGAGGAAGGCCGCGGTTTTATCCCATCGGCGGTCAAAGGGCGCTGCCGCGAGATCAAGGACAGCATCGACCTGCAAGGCGCCCGCATCCGCGCCGAGCAGGACGAAAGGCTCAAGGAACTCTCCCACCGCAAGCGCTTCCTCGTCTTCGACGGCGATCCCGTGCGCGGCTATGACATCCGCGGCCACCTGCCCGGCATCTATGCCGAGGTCGTCCGCCGGGCGCTCGCCCGCGAATCGAACATCATCTTGCGGATGAAACCCGCAAGCGCGAACCGGTGCCCGGCGAGGCGACGCGCGAACTCGATGCGCTCGTGCGCCTCGCCCGCAAGTCGGAAAAGCAGCCGCCCCCGGACGACGGGCCATCAGGTCCCGACGGTTCCGGCCCCGGCCGCTCCGGCCCCGGAAACTCAGGCCCCGGCGGCTCTGACCCGCATGGCAATGACCCGCACCCGGGCTACCGCGACGCGAGCGCGCCCGACCTGTTCGCGGCCGCCGATGACACGTTCACCGCCGACGGCCACGATTCGCCGCGGCACCCCGTCGACGATAATGGACAGCGTGAACACCCCTCCGCCACCCCCGCGGCAGCCCGCCCCAATATCGTCGTGTTCTGCGTCGACCAAATGCGCTTCGATGCCATGGGAGCCGCCGGAAACGACGACATCGACACCCCCGACCTCGATGACCTCGCCCGCGAGGGCTACCACTTCACGCGTGCCTACTCGGCGACCCCGACGTGCATCCCCGGCGCGCGTCGCGATGCTCACCGGCAAATCCCCGCGCCTGCACGGGTGCTACGGCTACCGCGAGGGCATCGACTTTCCCGCGGCCTACCCGGTGACGCTACCGTCGACGCTGCGCGATGCGGGCTATCAGACGTTCGGCGTCGGCAAGACGCACGTCTACCCCGAGCGCGCCCGCTGCGGCCTCGACGATGCGCTCCTGCACGACGGGTTCCTCCACGCCGCACGCCGTCCTCATGGCGGCGCGTCTCCCGTCGTTAACGATTATGTCGAATTCCTGCGGCGCGAAACCGGCAATCCGCGCGCCGACTATCACGACACCGCGCTCGGCTGTAACGCGATCACGGCGCGGCCCTTCGACCGCGACGAACGCCTGCATCCGACGCGCTGCGTGGCCGACGAGTCGCTGCGCTTCCTTGAGCGGCGCGACCCGACGTGGCCGTTCTTCCTCTACCTGTCCTTCCACCGGCCGCATGCGCCGCTCGATCCGCCGGCCTGGCTGTGGGATAAGTACCACGGCCGGTCCTTCGCGCCGCGCCCCGTCGGGGCCTGGGTCGCAGATTTTGCCGAGCATCGCGTCGACGATGCCTCCGAGTCGCAGTTCGGCTCGCATAAGGATTCGACGCATCAGACGGCGAAGGCGGCCTATTACGGCTCGATCGAGTTCATCGACCTGCAGCTGAACCGCCTGCGTGCGGCGCTCATCGACCACCAGCTTGCGGACAACACCGTCATCCTGTTCGTCTCCGACCACGGCGACATGATGGGCGACCACGACATGTACCGAAAGTCCGTCGCCTACGAGGGCTCGGCGCATATCCCGCTGCTCGCCTACGTCCCGCCGCGGCTGCGCGAGGGCTGGGGGCAAGCCTGGCCGCATCGACGCGCTCGCGGAGCTACGCGACCTCATGCCCACGGTGCTGGGCGTGACCGTCGTCGACGTGCCCGACGGGGTCGACGGCGATGCGCTCGTGGCGGGCCGGCAGGTCCAGACGGAGGCCAGCTGGGTGCGGCGTTACGTCGGTGCACGCTAGCGCCTAGCCCAGCGGCCGTGACCGTGCGCACGTGCTCGGCCAGCTCCGGCGGCAGGTCGACGCCGACGATCGACGCCGTAAACCTCTGCAGCACCTGATGCGGCACATCGAGCGCATACGTCGTTTTGCTGACAGACTCCGCGCTCGCCGCGCTCAGCGTCCGGTTTTCGGCGACGCTCGCACGCATCTGGTGCATGCCGTCGCGCAGCGCGATCTGGAAGCGGGTGCGCGCCGGGTTTTCGGCGAGCGAGTTCAGCGTCGCCACCATCGTCGTGAGCGCCGAGGAGACGATCGGCTGCATCTGGATCCACAGCCGCAGCGGCTCCGCAAGCATCGCCGTTTGCGGGCCGTGCGCCGCGAACGCCTGCAGCATCTGTTCGCTCACCGCCCCCTCGGTCAGGTCGCGCGAGATATTGGCGGCGAGGCTGCGGATCTTGTCGGCGAGCTCTAACAGCTCTTCGGCGGCGTCCATCCACGTGTCGAGCTCGCTCATGTTGTCGCGCGTCAGACCGAGTGCATGGCCGAGTACGCCGGGCTCGTGCTCGCGGCGCGGCAGGCCCTCGACGTGCGCCTCGCGCGTCATGACCGCCGCGGGCAGCGCCTGCCACATGAACGGCGCATAGCTATCAAAGCCCGCAGCAGCGAGCTGCTCGAGCAGGACGTCGACGCCGGCCGCGGCCACCTCGCGGCGGTTCATGCCGTCGTCGGCGAAGCCCTCTTCGGCCCGACGCACGGCGCGATAGATCCCGATCGCCGCGGTTATGCCATTCGGTTAACAAGCAGCACCGCGAACTCGGCCAGTGCTCGCTTCACGGGGGAATCGGGCAGGTCGTCGAGCTCCCGCACCGCATCATCGGCCCAGGAGCGCGCGAGATCGCGTGCCTCGTCGACGACGGAATGGGCCCGCAGCCGCGCGACGACGGCTTCGAGGGCCGCATCGGAGGTGAGGTCGGAGTCCAGTGCCGCGAGGATCTCCTCGCCGTCCGCATCGAGGCTGCCAGCGGCCTTGCGCTGCTTGAGCAGCAGGATCGGCATCGTGTCGACGCCCTCGCGCAGGTCCGTGCCGGGCGTCTTGCCGGTGGTGTCCGAATCGGAGGCGAGGTCGATGACGTCGTCGGCGAGCTGGAAGGCTACGCCCACCTTCTCGCCGTAGCGCTCCAGGACCTCGATCTGCTCTTCCGGGGCGCCGGCGAACATCGCGCCGTAGCGCGCCGAGGTCGCGATGAGCGATCCCGTCTTGTCCGCGAGCACGTCGATATAGTGCGCGACGGCGTCCGCGCCCTCGTCAGGCCCGAGGGTCTCGTGCAGCTGGCCGAGGCACAGCCGCTCGAAGGTGTCTGCGTGGATCCGCACCGCGTCAGCGCCGAGGCCGGCAACGATCTGCGACGCACGCGCGAACAGCAGGTCGCCGGTGAGGATCGCGGCCGTATTGCCCCACACCTCGTGGGCGGCTGGGGCTCCGCGTCGCAGCGCCGCCGAGTCCATGACGTCGTCGTGGTAGAGCGTCGCCAGGTGCGTCAGTTCGACGCCGACGGCGGCCTTTTCGACCTCTTCGTTGACGCCATCGCCCAGGCGAGCGGCCAGCAGCACGAGCAGCGGACGCATCCGCTTGCCGCCGGCCTTCGCCAGGTGCGAGGTTTGCGCATCAATGGCTCGCTCCTCATGCGAGGTGGCGTCGCGGAGCCGCGCCTCGACCGATTCCAGGTCGGGCGCTAATGCGTCGAAGCTCAGATCATCGGTCACGGCAGTAGCAGGCTCGCATGGTTGGCCATGTTCAGCGCCGGGCCGGGCACGATGCCAAGGACGAAGGTCGCGGCGGCGCACAGCGCGATCGCGATCGACGTCGGGCCCTCGGTGTCGACGGCCACGGTGCGCTCATCCTTCGCATCCGTCAGGTACATCAGGACGATGAGACGGACGTAGAAGAACGCGGTCGCGGCCGAGGCGATGACGGCGATCACGACGGCCCAGGCGAGGCCACCGCTGACGGCCGCCGAGAAGACGACGAACTTACCGATGAACCCGCTCGTGAGCGGAATGCCGGCAAACGACAGCAGGAAGATCACCATCGCGGCGGCGAGCAGCGGGTGCCGCTTGCCAAGGCCCGCCCACTGCTCGAGGCTCGTCGCCTCGGAGGTGATGTTGCCATCGGAGTCCACCTCGCGCACGAGCGAGACGATGCCGAAGGCACCGACGGTCGCCAGGCCGTAGGCGAGGAGGTAGAACAGCGTGCCGCCGAGGGCCTGCTGCGTCAGCGAGACGACGCCGAGGAGCAGGAAGCCCACGTGCGCGATCGAGGAGTAGGCGAGCATGCGCTTGATGTCGTTTTGGACGATACCGAGGACGGTACCGATGAGCATCGTGAGCACGGCCGCGCCGAGCATGGGGCCGTTGAGGTCCCACTGCATCTGGTAGGCGATGGTGTACCAAAAGCGCAGCAGCGCGGCGAAGGCGGCGAGCTTCGTGGAGGCGGCCATGAAGCCGGTGATCGGCGTCGGCGCGCCCTGGTAGACGTCAGGGGTCCACGTGTGGAACGGGGCCGCACCGACCTTGAACAGCAGGCCGACGAGGATCAGCACGCAGCCGGCGAGCAGGAGCGTGTCCTTGCCCGCGACGAGCACGACCGCCTCGGCGATCTCGGCGAAGCGGAACGAGCCGGAGAAACCGTAGACGAGCGCGATGCCGAACAGCATGAACGCCGAGGAGAAGGCGCCGAGCAGGAAGTACTTCAGCGAGGCTTCCTGGCTTAGCAAGCGGCGACGACGCGCGAGGCCACACAGGATGTACAGCGGCAGCGACAACACTTCCAGCGCGATGAACAGCGTCACCATGTCGGCCGTCGCCGGGAAGACTAGCATGCCGCCAAGGGAGAACAGCATGAGCGGGAAGACCTCGGTCTGCGCGAAGCCCGCGCGCGTGTAGTCCTCTTCTTCGACGCTGCCGGGGCGCGTCGCGCCGGAGGCGGCGAAGGCACCATCTCCGAGGCTCGTGCGATCGGCGATCATCAGGAGCGCGAACAGCGTGACGACGAGCAGAATGCCCTGCGCGCCGAGCGAGAAGGGATCTTCCTGCAGGGAGCCGTTCAGCACCGACGTCGAGCCGAAGTGCGCGGCGATCGTCCAGCGCCACACGACGGCGACGAGCGCCACGGCGACCGCGAACAGCGCGATCACGCACTGGATGGTGCGGCGCGGCCCCCGCGGGACGAAGGCTTCGACGAGCACGCCAATGACGGCAGCGCCGAACACGATGAGAATCGGGGTGAGAGCTCCCCAAGCAATGGCGGGGGCGGCAAACTGACTCACTTCGCGCTCCTATCGAAGAGCTGGGCAGAAATCGTCGCGTCCGTCTGGATCGTGTACTCGTCGGCCACCGGAGCGACCGCGTTGATCACGAGCGAGGGCACGACACCGAGGATCACCATGGCGGCGATGAGCGGGGCCATGACGGTCTTTTCGTTGCCGTCCAGGTCGGCGCGCGAGACGAGCGCGTCTTCCTGGCGCGGCCCGGTAAAGACGCGCTGGTAGGGCAGCAACACGTACAGCGCGGCGATGATGACGCCGAGCACCGCGAAGCTCGCGGCCCACACGTTCGCGCCGAAGGAGCCCATAAGGACCATGTACTCGGGCACGAACCCGGAAAGGCCAGGCAGGGCGATCGACGCGAGGCCGGTCACGAGGAACAGGCCCGCAAGGACCGGCGTCGTGCGCTGCATGCCGCGGTAGGCGGGGATCTCGACGGTGCCGCCGCGTCGGCCAAGGAAGTCGACGATGAAGAACATGCCGGCCGTCGTGATGCCGTGCGCGACCATGTAGACCATCGACCCGGTCATCGCGACCGCAGAACCGATGAAGATACCCATGACGATGAACCCGAAGTGCGAGACGGACGTGTAGGACACGAGTCGCAGCAGGTCGCGTTCGGCGACCGCCATGAGGCCGCCCCAAATGATGGAGATGACCGCGAGGATGACGATGACGGGCGCGGCCTTAGCGCTGGCGTTCGGGAACAGCGGCAGGCAGAGCATGATCATGCCGAAGGTGCCGACCTTATCGAGGATGCCGACGAGCAGCACCGAGGTGCCGGCGGGCGCCTGTTCGGCGGTGTCGGGCAGCCACGTGTGGACGGGAACCATCGGCGCCTTGATTGCGAAGGCGATGAAGAAGGATAAGAAGATCGCCATCTCGACGCCCGCGGGCATCGGGACGCCAGCGAGCGTATCGATGAGGAAGCCCTGTCGCCCGCCCGGTCCGTAGCCGTAGATCGCGATGATGCCGACGAGCATGATGAGGCCACCAGCGAGCGAATACAGCAGGAACTTGATCGCTGCCGCGCGGCGCTTGGCGCCGCCGAAGCGTCCCACGAGGAAGTAGACGGGGATGAGCATCGCTTCGAAGACGACGTAGAACAAGAACACGTCGCGGGCGGCGAAGATCGCCACCATGAAGGCTTCGAGTAGCAAGATGAGCGCAACGTAGCCGGCTTCGCTCCCCCGCTCTTCCCCGTCGACGGCCACGGTGGGCCGGTAGGCGAGGATGGCGAGCGGCACGAGGGCCACGGCGAGCAGGATCATCACGAGTGCAAGACCGTTGACGCCGAGCGCCCAAGACACGCCGAGCTGCGGGATCCACGGGTAGAGCTCGGTCAGCTGCACGCTGGCCGCGTTCGCGAAGCCGAAGCTCGCGGCGGCGACGATGGCGATGAGGATCTCGACGATCGAGACGCCCAGGGCCACCATCTTCGCTGTCTTATCTGGGACGCGCACGAGCGCGAGGCCGAGGGCGGCGAGCGCGGGCAGCGCGATCAGAACCGTTAACCAGGGGAAGGATTCCATCTAGTTTTCTCCTTTTCCTTTCCCGGTCAGATCCGTGAAGCCAGCACGACGACGAGCGCCACAATGACGCCGAGCACCGTGATGGCCGCGTAGGAGCGGACATAGCCGTTGTGGAGTTTGCCGATCCAGCGGCCGAGCGAGCCGGTGCCGCGGGCAGCACCCATGACGGCGCCGTCGATCGCGAGCTGGTCGGCTTCGGCCACTCCTCGGGTCAGCATCTGGGACGGGGCCATGAACACAGCCTGGTTGATGGCGTCCTGGTGCAGGTCCGCCCGGGCGGCGCGCACGAGTGCGTTCGACTCCGGCGGCGTGGTCGCGACCTGGCCGCGGACGAAGAACACGTAGGCGAGGGCCACCCCGATGATGACGACACCGAGCGTCGCCCCCACGATGACGGGGATCGGCAGGACGGGGTCGTGGTGGGCGACATCGCCAGTGACGGGTGCGAGCCAGGCGGTGAAGTCCCACACGTAGGTGAGCGCAAGGCCGAGTCCGATCGAGAAGACCGAGAGCACGATCATCGGGACCGTCATGAGCGCCGGGGATTCATGCGGATGCATGTCCTCGCCGGTGCGCGTCTTGGCCCAGCGCTTCTCGCCATGGAAGACCATGAAGAACAGGCGCGACATGTAGAACGCGGTGATGCCGGCACCCAAGAGGGCGACGAGGCCGAAGATCCAGGGCTGGATCCCGTCGCCGACGAACGCCGCTTCGATGATCTTGTCCTTGGAGAAGAAGCCCGCGAACGGGGGGACGCCGAGGATGGCGAGCCAGCCGATGGCGAACGTAATCCACGTGATCTTCATGTAGGGCGCGAGTCCGCCGAAACGACGCATGTCGACCTGGTCGTCCATGCCGTGCATGACGGAGCCGGCACCGAGGAACATCTGCGCCTTGAAGAAGCCGTGCGTCAGCAGGTGGAAGATCGCGAACGCGGCACCGATCGGGCCAAGCCCGGCGGCGAGCATCATGTAGCCGATCTGGCTCATGGTGGAGGCCGCAAGCACCTTCTTCATGTCGTCCTTGGCACAGCCGACGATCGCACCGAACAGGAGGGTGATCGCGCCGATGATGGCGACGAGCAGCTGGGCCGTCGGGGCGCCTGCGTAGATCGCGCCGGAGCGGATGACGAGGTAGACACCGGCGGTGACCATCGTCGCGGCGTGGATGAGGGCGGAGACCGGCGTCGGGCCAGCCATCGCGTCCCCGAGCCAGGCCTGTAGCGGGAACTGCGCGGACTTACCGCATGCGCCGACGAGCAGCAGGATGCCGATGACCGTCAGCCACGTGCTGGAGGCGGAGCCCGCGGCGTCGAAGGCGCCGGCGTAGTTCACGGTGCCGAGGGCGGCGAACATCGCTCCCATGGCGAGCAGCAGGCCGGCGTCGCCGACGCGGTTCATGACGAAGGCCTTCTTCGCGGCGGTCGCGTACTCGGGGACCTGGTTCCAGAAGCCGATGAGCAGGTAGGACGCGAGGCCGACGCCTTCCCAGCCGACGAACAGCAGGAGGTAGGAATCGGCGAGCACGAGCGTGAGCATCGCGGCGATGAACAGGTTGAGGTAGGCGAAGAACCGGCGGCGGTCCGGGTCGTGCTCCATGTAGGCCACGGCGTAGACGTGGATGAGGGAGCCGACGAACGTCACGAGCATGACGAACGTGAGCGAGAGCGGGTCGAGCAGCAGCCCGATCGATCCCCCGTCGGCCAGGCTCGGCATCCAGTCATACAGCGGCAGCACGATGGAGCGCGCATCGGCGTCGAGGCCGAAGAGCTGGAACAAGATGAGTGCGCCGATGATGAAGGATGCCCAGGAGGCGGCGACGCCGAGCCAGTGGCCCCACTTATCGGAGGCGCGTCCGGCCAGCATGAGCGCGATGAAGCTCACCAGCGGGATGGCGATGAGCAGCCATGCCAGCGATGCCGGGCCGGTGGCCTCGGTGGCGCCGATGGGCGCGGCGGCGAGTGGTAACTGAGAGGCGAACAGTGACATGGGGCGCTCCTCAGTGCTTCAGCAGGGAGACATCGTCGACCGATGCGGACCTGCGGGTTCTAAAGATGGACACGATGATGGCCAACCCGATGACGACTTCGGCGGCGGCGACGACCATGACGAAGAACGCCATGACCTGGCCGTCGAGTCCGCCGTGCATGCGAGAGAAGGCAACGAGCGCCAGGTTCGTCGCGTTGAGCATGAGCTCGACGCCCATGAACGCGATGATGGCGTTACGCCGTACGAGGACGGTGATAGCGCCGATCGAGAAGAGGATTCCCGACAGCACGAGGTAGTTCATGATGCTCACTTGGCACCCTCCTCATCCGTCATCGCGGCGGGCAGTTCGGGCTTGGGCGCACCGGGCATGTTGGCGAGGCCCGACTGCGGGACAGTGTCGCCGGCGTGCGCCGCGGGATCGAGCGCGAATTCGCCGATCTCGCGCTGCTGGCCGCGCACGCGCAGGACCTTCGGGACCGACGCGTTGATGGGCGAGCCATCCGCGGCGAGCGCGGGCACGTCGGCCGCGTTGTGGCGGGCGTAGACGCCCGGCATCGGCAGCTGGGCGATGCGGCCATCGCCGCGGGCCCAGGCACGCATCTTGGCGTCGGCGACGTCGCGCTGGGTGATGGCGCGGTGCAGCCGGTCGCGGTGCGTGAGCGTGAGGGCGCCGAGGGCGGCAGTAATGAGCAGCGCGCCGGTGAGCTCCATCGCGAAGACATGCTTGCCGAAGATGACCTCGGCGACGCCGACAGGGTTCGTCTGCGCGTTTGCGGCTTCGAGCCCGGCGGGCTCACCGAAGGTGGCCCAGCCGATCGCGCCCGACAGGACGATGATCAGCCCGAGGGCCGCGACGGCGGAGACCCAGCGCTGGTTCTTGATCGTCTCGATGAGGGAGTCGGAGGAGTCGACGCCGACGAGCATAAGGACGAAAAGGAACAGCATCATGATCGCGCCGGTGTAGACGACGACCTGGGCGATCCCGAGGAAGGGCGCCTCCAGGGCGGTGTACATGAACGCGAGGCACACCATGACGAAGACGACGGACACGGCCGCGTAGACGGCTTTCTTAGCGAAGATCAGGCCGAGCGCGAAGAAGACCATGAGCGGCGCCATGATCCAAAACAGGACGGTCTCGCCGGTGCCGATGACGGGCTCACCGGCCGCTAGCGGCAGCATCATGGGATTCATTTCTGCTCCTTGTCGACGGCCGAGACGTTCGCGAGGGTGGGATCGTCGGGGCGGTTCGCCCGCACCCAGTCGATCTGCTCTTGCGTCGGGCCGGTTACCTCACCGCGGTAGTAGCTGGTGTCGGTCGTGTCGGCCACCATCGGGTGGGGAGCTGCGAGCATGCCGGCCTCGAGCGGGGCGAGCAGATCCTGCTTTTCGTAGATCAGGCCCTCGCGGGTCGGTCCGGCGAGCTCGTACTCGTTGGTCATCGTGAGCGCGCGGGTGGGGCACGCCTCGATGCACAAGCCGCAGAAGATGCAGCGCAGGTAGTTGATCTGGTAGACGCGGCCGTAGCGTTCGCCGGGCGAGTACTGGCCGTCGGTGGAGTTGGAGCCAGCCTCGACGAGGATCGCGTCGGCGGGGCAGGACCACGCGCACAGTTCGCAGCCGATGCACTTTTCCAGGCCATCGTCGTACCGGTTGAGTTGGTGACGGCCGTGATAGCGCGGCTGGGTCGGGACCTTTTCGAACGGGTACTGTTCGGTCACGACCGGCTTGAACATCGACGTGATGGTCACGCCGAATCCTGCGATCGGGGCGAAGAACTTTCCGAGGGCACCCTTCTCGTCAGGGGCGAACCTCATGGGTTCGTGGCGGGTCACCTCCCCGCGGTTTTCGGAACGGTCCATGTCCTTAGACATCAGCTTCCTCCTCGACCACGGCGGCTTCAGCTTGCCGGCGGCGGGCCCGCGGCGAGTCTGGCAGTTTTTGACCCGGCAGCGGCGGCACGGGGAAGCCACCAGCGAAGGCGTCGAATGGCTCGTCGGCATCGGTGACGACGCCGTCGGTCAGTTCGTAGCCGTCCTCGGTGAGGGCTTCCGGCTTCTTCTTTTCTGGAATGAGTAGCAGGACCACCATGACGATGGCGAAGACGCCGCCGATCGCCATGAGCAGCGTGGTCAGGGGCAGGTCGGTGAAGCAGCGCACGCCCTGAACGACGGCGACCATGACAACCCACGCGAGCGCGACGGGGATGAGGACCTTCCAGCCGAGCTTCATGAACTGGTCGTAGCGGAAACGCACGAGCGTACCGCGCAGCCAGATCATGAAGAACATGACCATCCAGACCTTGATGATGAACCAGAGCATCGGCCACCATCCGGTGTTCAGCATGCCGTCGCCGATGGCCGACAGCGGCCACGGGGCGCGCCAGCCGCCCAGGAACAGGGTGACGGCGACGCCGGAGACGTTGAACATGTTGATGTATTCGGCGAGGAAGAACCACGCGAATTTCATCGACGAGTATTCGACCATGTGGCCTGCGACGAGCTCGCCTTCGGCTTCGGGCAGGTCGAACGGCAGGCGGTTGACTTCGCCGACCATCGAGATGAGGTAGACGATGAACGCCGGGATGAGCGCGAGCGCCCACCACAGTTGCGACTGGGCGTGCACGATCTGGGATGTCGACATCGACCCGGACACGAGGAACACGGAGACGAGCGACAGGCCCATCGCGAGTTCATAGGAGATGACCTGCGCGGAGGAACGGACGGCGCCCAGCAGCGGGTAGGTCGAGTTCGACGACCAGCCGCCAAGGACAATGCCGTACACGCCGAACGCGGTGACCGCGAGGATGAACAGCACGGCGACCGGGATATCGGTCAGCTGCAGCGGCGTCGTCACCCCGAAGACGTTAGCTTCGGGGCCGAACGGGATCACGGCATAGACCATGAACGCCGTGAACGCCGCGATGAAGGGGGCGAGCAAGTACAGGATCTTGTCCGCGCCCTTGAGCATGAAGTCTTCTTTCAAGACCAGCTTGAGGGCGTCACCGATGGCCTGGAACAGGCCGAAGGGGCCGTGGACGTTCGGGCCCGGGCGGGTCTGCATCCGGCCGAGGCCGCGACGCTCGACCCACAGCGCCATCAGGACGGACAGCAGCAGGAAGACGAGGATGAAGACGGCCTTGATGAGGGCGATCCACCACGGGTCGTTGCTGATGTCCGCGACCGGATGCGCGTTGAAGGGGAGCGCGAGCGTTACACCGCTCATGAGAGAGCCTCCTTAGCTTCCAAGGTCACGATGTCGCCGGCTCCGGCGCCCAGGTCTGTGTAGACCGAGCAGCCAGCGGAGTTCTGCGGCAGCCACACGACGTGATGGGGCATGTCGGTGACGGCGACGGGCAGCGTGACGGAGCCCGCCGGGCCGCTGACCGTGATGAGGTCGTCGTTACGAACGCCGAGTTCGGCGGCGAATTCTGCGGCGATGCGGACAACGGCGCGCTGCGCGGTGCCGGCCAGGTGGCCTTCGCAATCTTGCATGCGGCCCGCGTCGAGCATCATCTTCCACGTCGCGAGGGCCGCCTCGTTGCCGGAGGCATGCGGGACGTCGGTCGCTGACACGCGCGCGAAATCGGGCTTGGCGCCGGACCAGTCGAGCAGCTCGGTCAGTTCGCTGTGGACATCGCCGAGGGTGGCGACGCCGAGGTCGATGCCGAATTCCTTGGCGAGGTCGAAAAGGACCTCGCGGTCGGAGGTGAGGTAGGACGGGCGCACCTGGCCGAACGGGCGGTAGCGGCCTTCCCAGTTGAGGAAGGTTCCAGCCTTATCGACGGGCGGCGCGACCGGCAAGATGACCTGCGAGGCCGGCGTGATCGCCGAGCGGCGAACTTCCAGCTGGACGACGAACGCCTGGTGCAGTGCGCGTTCAGCGAGGACCGGGTCCGGCATATCGACGAGGTCGATGCCGCCGACGACGGCTGCGGGCAGTTCGCCCGTCGCGAGGTCGAGCAGGATCTGCGTGAGGTCGCGGCCCTGGGCGGACGGGACCTCGCTCGCGCCCCAGACGCTTGCGACGTCGACGCGGGCTTCCGCATCGGCGGCGCCGCGGCCCGCGGGCAGCAGGTTCGGCAGCAGGCCGGCCAGCAGCGCGGCACGCTCCCCGGCGCGGCGCGGGATCCAGGTGAGGCGGGCGCCGGTGCGCTCGGCGAGGGCGACGACCTCGCTCAGCAGGCCGGGCACCTGCGCGGCGCGCTCGCCCACGGCGATGATGGCGCCGTCGGCGGACAGCCGTCCCGCAAGAGCGTTGAGGTTCTCGTGCTGGCTACCGTCGCGGATCGCGGCGAGTACCTCGGTCTCGGTGCCGGGAGCGGCGGAGACGAGGTCGGCGCCGAGCTTCTTGGAGCCGCGTGTGAGGTAGGGGGCGAGCGTTGAGACGTGGACGCGACCGGCGAGGACGCCCTTGCGCAGGCGCAAAAAGACGTTGCCGGCTTCTTCTTCGCTCTCGAACGCGACGAGGAAGACCTCGGGCGCGTATTCGAGGTCGCGGAAGGTCACGCCGAGCCCAGCGCCCGCGACGTGCGCGGCGAGGAAGGAGGCTTCCTCCGCGCTGTGGGCGCGCGAGCGGTAGTCGACGTCGTTCGTCTTCAGCACGAGGCGCGTGAATTTGGACCACGCGTAGGCGTCTTCGACGGTGAGGCGGCCACCGGGCAGGGCGGCCACTCCCCCACGCTCCATGGCCGACTTCAGTCCGTCGGCGGCCACGGCGAGGGCTTCGGACCAGGAGGTGGCGACGAGCTCGCCGGTCTCCTCGTCGCGGACCATCGGCTGGGTGAGCCGGTCCGGCGCATCCTGCCACGGGAACGCGAAGCGGTCCTTGTCGGTGATCCACTCTTCGTTGACCTCGGGGTCGTTGCCCGACAGGCGACGCATGACGTTGCCGTGGCGGGTGTCGACGCGGATCGCGGCGCCGGAGGAGTCGTGTTCGGCGACGGATTCGGTCGAGATGAGGTCGAACGGGCGGGAGCGGAACCGGTAGGTCGCGCTTGTCAGGGCGCCGACGGGGCAGATCTGGATCGTGTTGCCCGAGAAGTAGGACGCGAACGTGCGGCCCGATTCGTCGCGCTCGGCGGCACCGACGGGACCGGCAGCCAGGCCTGCGGTCAGGCCCGGCGTGCCGCCCGGACCGGACAGGTCGGGGGCGATGACGAACGGGTCGGTGTCGGCGGTGTCGGCGAAGTCGAGGATGTCCTCGTCGAAGGTGCCGATCTGCGAACCGTGCAGGCCGTGGACCTCCATCGAGGGGCTGCCGCCGCCGCGGCCCTGCAGCGCGATGAACGGGTCACCGGCGATCTGGGCGGAGAAGCGGGTGCAGCGCTGGCACAGGATGCAGCGGTCGCGGTCGAGGAGCACCTCGGTCGAGACGCGGATCGGCTTCGGGAACGTGCGCTTGATGTCGATGAAGCGGCTCGTCGCGCGGCCGTTGCTCATCGCCTGGTTCTGCAGGGGGCATTCGCCCCCCTTATCGCACACGGGGCAGTCCAGCGGGTGGTTGATCAGGAGGAACTCCATGATGCCGTGCTGGGCCTTGTCAGCGACCTCGGAGGTGTGTTGCGTCTTGACCTCCATGCCGGGCGTGATCTCCATGGTGCAGGAGGCCTGGGGCTTCGGCATGGGGCGGACGTTGCCTTCGCGGTCGGGCATGGCGACGTCGACGAGGCACTGGCGGCACGCGCCCGCGGGCTTGAGCAGCGGATGGTCGCAAAAGCGCGGGATGTGGATGCCGGCCTTCTCGGCGGCACGAATGATGAGCGTGCCCTTAGGCACCTCGACGGTCACGCCGTCGATGGTGGCAGTGATCAGCTCGACGGCTTCACTGCCCGGTTTCGGTGTCGTCGTCGTCATCGCAGGCCTGCCTCACTAAAGACGGCGGTTTTCTCGTAGGGGAACAGTTCGCGCGCGGGCGTCGTGAGCCCCGCTTCGAACTCCTCGCGGAAGTACTTGATGCCCGACTGGATCGGGGACGCGGAGGCGTCGCCGAGCGCGCAGAAGGAGCGGCCGAGGATATTGCCGGCGATCTCGTCGAGCAGCTCGACGTCACCGGGCTGTCCCTTGCCGGCCTCCAGGCGCAGCATGATCTGGCGCATCCAGAACGTGCCTTCGCGGCACGGCGTGCACTTGCCGCAGGATTCGTGCTGGTAGAACTCCGTCCAGCCACGCACGACGCGCACGACGGAGGTCGTCTCGTCGAAGACCTGCAGGGCGCGCGTGCCGAGCATGGAGCCCGCGGCGCCGACGGCCTCGTAGTCGAGCGGCACGTCGAGGTGCTCTTCGGTGAAGATCGGCGTCGAGGATCCGCCCGGAGTCCAGAACTTCAGGCGGTGGCCATCGCGCATGCCGCCACACATCTCGATGAGTTCACGCATCGTGATGCCAAACGGTGCCTCGAACTGGCCCGGGTTCTTGACGTGGCCGGAGACGGAGAAGATGCCGTGGCCGGCGCTCTTTTCGGTGCCCATGGCCTTGAACCAGTCGTTGCCGTGGTTGATGATGCCCGGAACGGAGGCGATGGACTCGACGTTGTTGACGACGGTCGGGCGGGCGTACAGGCCCGCAACCGCCGGGAACGGGGGCTTCAGGCGCGGCTGGCCGCGCAGGCCCTCGAGGGAGTCGAGCAGCGCGGTTTCCTCACCGCAGATGTAGGCGCCCGCACCGGCGTGGACGGTGACCTCGAGGTTGTAATCGCCGCGGGGGCCGAGGCCCTCGCCGAGTAGGCCGGCTTCCTTCGCCTCGCGCACGGCCGCGAGCAGGCGGCGGTAGACGTGGACGACCTCGCCGCGCAGGTAGATGAACGCGTGCGTGCAGCCGATGGCGTAGGAGGTGATCGCGACGCCCTCGATGAGGACGTGCGGGTCGGCCATCATGAGCGGGATGTCCTTGCACGTGCCAGGCTCGGACTCGTCGGCGTTGACGACGAGGTAGCGCGGTCCGCCGTCGGGCGGGGGCAGGAAGGACCACTTCAGGCCGGTCGGGAAGCCGGCGCCGCCGCGACCGCGTAGGCCGGAGTCCTTGATCTGGGCGACGACGTCCTCGGGGCTCATCGACAGGGCCTTGTCCCAGGCCTGGTAGCCGCCGTTGTCGCGGTAGCTGGACAGGGTGTAGGGCGCGTCCTTATCCCACCGGTCGGTCAACACCGGGGTGAGGGTGCCTGGCGTGGTGAGGCTCATTTGGCGTCTCCTTCACGGCCGTCGTGGTCAGCGCTGGATCCGTATTCTCCGACGTTCTCGGTGCCGGCCTGCGGATCGGCGGCGCCGGATTCGTCTTCGCGCGGGGCGGTCCAGTCGCGTTCGCGGGCGAGCTTAAGCCCGAGCAGGCTCGCTTCACCGGCGGCGACGCCCTCTGCGGCGCGGCCGTCTTCGAAGCCCGCGAGCACGCGCGAGATCTCCTTGAAAGTGCCGACGGTTTCGGGGCCGCGGGTGGGGCGCACCGGCTTGCCGTCGCGGATGTCGTTGACGATTCTCATCGCGGAGGCCGGCGTCTGGTTGTCGAAAAACTCCCAGTTGACCATGACGACGGGGGCGTAATCGCACGCCGCGTTGCATTCGAGGGCTTCGAGCGTGATCTTGCCGTCTTCGGTGGTCTCGGTGTGGCCGACGCCGAGTTCTTCGCTCAGCGTTTCGTAGATGATGTCGCCACCCAGGACCGCACACAGCGCGTTGGTGCACACGCCGACGTTGTATTCGCCGTTCGGGCGGCGGCGGTACTGCGAGTAGAACGTCGCGACGGCGCTCACCTCAGCGCGGGTGATACCGAGGACCTCGGCGCACATGGCGACGCCGCGCGGGGAGACGTAGCCGTCGTAGGACTGGATGAGGTGCAGCATCGGGCCCAGCGCACTGCGGGCCTGCGGGTAGCGCGCCACGATCTGCTCGCATTCGGCGCGCAGGTTCGCGTAGACCTCTTCGGGGTAGTTCGAATCAGTCACCGGTCAACTCCTCCCAGCACCGGGTCGAGGGATGCCATGGTGACGACGATGTCAGCGACCATACCGCCTTCGACCATCATGGCGGATGATTGCAGGTTGGCGTAGCTGGGGTCGCGGAAGTGCACCCGGTAGGGCCGGTTGCCGCCATCGGAGACGGCGTGCACGCCCATGACGCCCTTCGCGTGTTCGGTCAGGGAGTAGGCCTGGCCGGCGGGGACGCGGAAGCCTTCGGTCACGATCTTGAAGTGGTGGATGAGCGATTCCATCGATTCGCTCATGATCTGCTTGATGTGCGACAGGGAGTTGCCCTGGCCATCGGAGCCGATCGACAGCTGGGCGGGCCAGGCGATCTTCTTGTCGGCGACCATGATGGGCTCGCCCTCGGAGGCTTCGAGGCGATCGAGGCACTGCATGACGATCCGCAGCGACTGGTAGCACTCGTCGAAGCGCACCATCGTCCGGTTGTACGGATCGGAGTAGGTGCGGGTCGGGACGTCGAACTCGTAGGTCTCGTAGCCGCAGTAGGGCTGGAGTTTACGCATATCGAGCGGCAGGCCGGCGGCGCGCAGGCACGGTCCGGTCAGCGAGAGCGCGAGCGCGCCCGCGATCGAGATGTAGCCGACCTTTTGCATACGCAGCTTGAAGATCGGGTTCGCGGCGAGCAGGTCGTGCAGCTCGCCGATGTCGCGGCGGACCTTGGGCAGCAGTTCGCGGATGTATTCCGTCGTGCCCGGGGGCAGGTCCTGGGCGACGCCACCGGGCCGGAAGTACGCGTGGTTCATGCGCAGGCCCGTGATACGTTCGAAGATCCGCAGGATTTCCTCGCGGCCGCGGAAGCCGATCGTCATGACCGTCGTGCCGCCCATTTCGTTACCGCCGGTGCCGATGGCGACGAGGTGGGAGGCGATCCGGTTGAGTTCCGACATCATGACGCGGATGACCTGGGCGCGCTCGGGGATCTCGTCGGTGATCCCTAAAAGTTTTTCGACCGCGAGGACGTAGCCGAGCTCGTTGTGCAGCGGCGCGACGTAGTCCATGCGGGTACAGAAGGTCACGCCCTGCGTCCAGGTGCGGAACTCCATGTTCTTTTCGATACCGGTATGCAGGTAGCCGGTGCCGACACGGATTTCCTTGACGGTCTCGCCCTCGATGTCGAGGATGAGGCGCAACACGCCGTGCGTGGAGGGGTGGACCGGGCCCATGTTGACGACGATGCGCTCTTCGCCGACGCGCTCGGCTTCGGCTGCGATGTCGTCCCAGTCGCCGCCGGAGGCGGTGTATTCGGAGAGGGTAGCGTCCTCGGATGCGGGACGGGTGGCGTGCACGCTCATGAGTTGTACGACCTCCGAGTATCTGCCGGCGGGACGGTGGCGCCCTTGTATTCCACGGGGATGCCGCCGAGGGGGTAGTCCTTACGCTGCGGGTGTCCGACCCAGTCGTCGGGCATGTGGGAGCGCGACAGCGCGGGGTGGCCGTCGAAGACGATGCCGAAGAAGTCCCAGGTTTCGCGTTCCTGCCAGTCGTTGCCGGGGTAGATATCGACGATCGACGGGATGTGCGGATCGGCGTCGGGGCACGTGACCTCGAGGCGGATGAGGCGGCCGCCGTGCGTGATCGATAGCAGGTGGTAGACGGCGTGCAGCTCGCGGCCTTCTTCGTGCGGGTAGTGCACGCCGGAGACGCCGAGGCACAGCTCGAAGCGCAGGTCCTGGTCATCGCGCAGGTGGCGGGCGACGCGGCCGATGTGCGAGCGCTCGATGTAGAGCGTCAGTTCGCCGCGGTCGACGACGACAGTCTCGATGACATCGTCGGGGTTCACGCCGTCGGTGACGAGCAGTTCGCGCAGGACCTCGATGGCTTCGTCGAACCAGGAGCCGTAGGGCGGGGTGGAGGCGCCGGGCATCCGGACCTCGCGCACGAGGCCACCGAAGCCGGTGGTGTCGCCGGAGCCAGAGACACCGAACATGCCGGTGCGCTTATCGACGATGGGCAGCTGGCGCCGGGCCGATTCCGGGCCCGAGGCGATCTGACCGTCGGTCGCGGGGTTGTCACTGGTGGTCATGTCGTCGCTCACGCGTACTCTCCCTTCAGCTCATGCATCGGGGTGGCGCGCAGGGCAGCGGCCTCGGCGGCGCGGGCGGCGGCCTCCCGGTTCACACCGAGCGGGGTGTTCTTGATCTGCTCGTGCAGTTCCAAAATGGCGTGCAGGAGCATCTCGGGGCGTGGTGGGCAGCCGGGCAGATAAATGTCGACGGGCACGACGTGGTCACAGCCCTGGACGATCGCGTAGTTGTTGAACATGCCGCCCGAGGAGGCACACACACCCATCGAGATCACCCATTTGGGTTCGGGCATCGAGTCGTAGACGTTACGGATGATGGGGGCCATCTTGTGGGACAGGCGCCCGGAGACAATCATGAGGTCGGCGTGGCGCGGGGAGGCGCGGAAGACTTCCATGCCGAAGCGGGAGATGTCGTAGCGCGGGGTACCCGTCGCCATCATCTCGATCGCGCAGCAGGCCAGGCCCATCGTGACGGGCCAGACGGACGATTTACGCGCCAGCCCGACGATCTTCTCCACGCTTGTCAGCATGAAGCCGGCTGGGGCTTTTTCTTCAATACCCATGCTTTACCTCAGTCCCATTCCAGTCCGCCGCGACGCCATTCGTAGATGAACGGCACCGTGATCAAGAAAATAAACGTGAGCATGGCGCCCAGGCCGAAGAGGCCGAGCTGGTCGAAGGCGACCGCCCACGGGTAGAGAAACACCACTTCGATGTCGAAGATGATGAAGGTCATCGCGATCAAGTAGTACTTGATCTGGAAGCGGCCAGCGTCGGCCGCGCGGGGCGTCGGCGACACGCCACATTCGTAGTTCGCCACCTTGACCCGGTTGTATTTCTTCGGGCCGATCACGGCAGAGGCGGCCAGGCCGCCGAGGGCCATCGCGGCGGCGACAGCCATCATCACCAGGATAGGGACGTATGGGTTCATGGTGTCTCTCTTATCCGATCACGACGCGGGAACGATGCGGGCCAGGGTGGCAATCAAGCGATCCATGCTATCGCCACCTCGATGTTCGTACCCGTCCGATAACAGTTTATGGACGAATCGCATGAGCGTGGGGCGGGGTAGGCCGTACTTCGTGCACAATCGCATCACATCGGGGTTTTCGATGAGCTTGACGAAGACCTTTCCGAGGGAGAAGTACCCGCCGTGTTCTGCGGCCATGGCGGCCGGGTAGGCGCGCAGGGCCTTTTCATGACCATACGCGCTCGTGCGCGCGAGGGCCTGGGTAATGACGTCGGCCGCGATCCGGCCGGCCTTCAGGGCGTAGGTGATGCCTTCGCCGTTGAACGGCGAGACCATGCCGCCGGCGTCGCCGACGAGGATGAGGCCCTGGTGGTAGTGGGGTTTGCGGTTGTAGGCCATCGGCAGCGCGGCGCTCTTGAGCGGGCCGAGCTGGTTTTCTTCCGTGAACTCCCACGATTCGGGGGCATTTTTCATCCAGGCGCGGAAGATCTCGCGGTAGTCGAGCTTGGTGGCCTTCGCGGTCGAGGAGACGGAGCCGAGGCCGACGTTGGCGGTGCCGTCGCCGAGCGCGAAGATCCAGCCGTAGCCGGGCAGGAGGTTGGAGGCCTCGCGCGGGCCGTCCCACAGCTCGAGCTGGGATTCCATCCACTCATCGTTATGCCGCGGCGTCTTGAAGTAGGTGCGCACAGCGACACCCATGGGGCGGTCGTCGCGCTTTTCGATCCCCATGCGGGTCGCGATGCGAGCGGCCACTCCCCCGGCGTCGACGACGATCGGGGCGCGGTATTCGCGTTCTTCGCCGCGTGACCCGTCGGGGTTCTTCGTGCGCACCTTCACGCCGACGATACGGCCAGAGCGCAGCTGGATGGGTTCGGTGACCGTCGTGTTTTCGATGAGGGTCGCGCCGGAGGCCTGGGCGTGGCGGATGAGGGCTTCGTCGAGGCCGGTGCGAGCCTTGGCCATGCCGTAGTTCGGGTACGTCGTCGTCTCGGGCCACGGCAGGTGGATGGTGTGCCCGCCGCCGACGACGCGCAGTCCCTTGTTGCGCATCCAACCGTCGGCCGGGTCCATCGGCATGCCCATGAGGAGGAGTTCGCGCACGGCGCCCGGGGTCAGGCCATCGCCACAGACTTTGTCGCGGGGGAATTCGGCTTTTTCTAGGACGAGGACGCGGTGGCCGAGCTGGGCCAAATAGTGTGCGGTAGAGCTGCCGGCGGGCCCGGCTCCGACAACGATGACATCAGCATCGCCCGAGGTTTTCCACTCCACTGCTTCAGCTCCCAATCGACACGGTGCGCCTGGATGGGCTCAACGCACACGTGGCTTAAAGTCTACAAACCACCCATCAAATCCTCTTGCTAGGCAACCCTAAGTGACCGGCAGCACTTTATGCGCGCGATGGAGCGCCACAATGCCGCCGGAGAGGTTGCGCCACTTCACTCCGCGCCACCCCGCGTCGTGCATGATGCGAGCGAGGTCACGTTGGGCCGGCCAATCGAGGATGGACTCCATGAGATAGGCGTAGGCCGGGGTGTTGGAGGAAAAGGCGCGCGCGACCGCGGGCATGACCGTGCCGAGATAGAAGGAGTAGGCCTCGCGCAGCGGCACGAACGTCGGGGTGGAGAATTCGCAAATGACGATTCGCCCGCCGGGCTTGGTCACGCGGTACAGCTCGGATAGGGCGACGTCGGTCTTTGCCACGTTGCGCAGCCCGAAGGAGATCGTCACGGCGTCGAACGTATCCGAGGCGAACGGCAGGGCCATGGCATCTCCGGCGATGAACGGGATATCGGGGCGACGGTTCTTCCCGACGGCGAGCATGCCCTGGGAAAAATCGCAGGCGACGACGTCGATGCCGCGGTCGGCCCACTCCTCCGTCGACGTGCCGGTGCCTGCGGCGAGGTCGAGGACCGTGTCGCCGGGGCGCGCGCCGACGGCGGTGCGGGTCGCGACGCGCCAGATCCGGTCTTGGAACACGGAGAGCAAATCGTTGGTGATGTCGTAGCGGGAGGCGACATCATCGAACATCGCGGCGACATCGGTGGGGTTCTTATCGAGTTCGGCACGGGTCATGGGTAAATCGTCTCACGGCGCCCGCCCCACCACGTTCCGGATTACGGCACGCTACTGTTGCATAAACGCAGAATAGGTTAGCCTTACCTGGGTCAACCAAGCGAAGGAATATTATGCCGCAGCTGCCCGAGTGCACGGACACCACCCTCCCGCTGTCACAACGCGCGACATCGATGGCACACCGCATGCTTGCCGGTTCGGGGGTCCCTGCGCTGGTCGCGTACCGGTTGCCTGGACAGCCTGCCTTGAGCTCCTTCGCTCACGGCTTGACCGCCGACGGCGACCTAGTCGTCGCGACATTTGCTGCGGGCACCGCCGGACCCGATCCAATCATCGCCACCGCCGGCCCCCTCGAGGTCCGGATGGACATCACGAAGTACGCGCCCGAGACCGACGTGTCGATCATCTCCGCGAGCATGCATTTTCTTGCTGAGTTGCGCTGGCTTTCGCACGAGGATGTGTCACAGCTTCGCCATGAGGGCGCACTTCCGGGGACGATCGATGAGATCGCGCAGCTTGCCGGTGCCCGGATCGGCATCGTGTACGCCGAGTCCTACCTACTTCGCTCAGGTGAGGGCGTGACGTCGCTCGACGCAGCCGAACTCGCCGCGTTCGCTCAGGGCCCTCACGCCTACAGCTACGTCGACGATTACGGGTTCCAACTCGCCGCCCAGCTGCCCGAGATCGACCGGATGCTCCTGTACTCGGGTGTCACCCATGACTACCTTCCCGGCGCGGTGCTATCGCGGATGACCGGCATCGGCGGCTGCGAGCACATCGAAGCCCGCGTCTTCATTGTCGATCTCGATATCACCGGTCTCACGCTCATGCGGGTGAGCGGCGAGGTGTCAACCGTCGTGTTCGCCCCGTTCAACGATCTCGCTGTAACGAGCGAGGAGCTCGATGCCGCCATCGCAGGGCTGCTTAAGCGCTCCCCCGCTTTCGTGCATATGCCAACGCGGGACGCGGCCGATAATTCGACCACGCCCCGCGCGAATGACTAGGAGTTACTCGACTTCGTAGCTGGCGCACTGTGCGGTGTCGCCGACCATGTCGACGGCGTCGATCGCGCACATGAGATCGGTGTTGTGCTTGCACTCCAGGCGCTGGCAGGCGCCGACCTGGCCGTCAGCGACGGGGAGCCCGCCACGGGCGTCGAGAGTGATGAGCGTGGCGCAGGTGGCGGAGCCAGATTCGCCACCGACGGTAATGGCCGGCGCGGTGCAGCCATTGTTATTGAAAGCGCAGGATGTCGCCGCACACGCGGAGACCTTGGTAAGAGTAGCCATGATGTGCCCCTTTTCGAACGGCTTGTCTATTGGACATTACCCATCATAATGCCCATAATCACGGGATTTCTAGCAAGTCGAACCTAACTAGAATAAAAAAACATTAGCATTTTTTAAACACCAAAAGAGCATAAATCTCTATTGAGGGAATAGGACTTGGATTCTTGCGGTAAGGAAAGGTTTACCGGCTCTTCAGAGTTGAGTGTGGGCACGCCGATCGGGCAGGGGTGTTGGGGATAAGCATCGAGGTCCCTGATGATGAGTGGACTTTAACC
>NZ_MQVR01000035.1 GCF_001907295.1 Bowdeniella nasicola | reverse complement strand
GGGTTTAGGAACTTCGGCCACTACGTGCTGCGCTGTCTGCTCCACTCCGGGCAGCTATCAGCCCGGGTCAACGCACTCTAGAACCGGAAGAGCCGTTTTAGTCATGGCGATCTACCTGCAGGTCACGCCGGTCGCGTGGACCGGACAGTAGCCGAACGGGTTCTTCTTCAGGTAGTGCTGGTGCTCTTCTTCGGCGGGCCAGTACGTGTGTGCGCCCGGCTCCTCGACCGTCGTCGTGATCGGTCCGAAACCGGCCTCGGCAAGACGCGGTTCAAAATCGGCGATGAGGCGACGCGCGGTCTGAGCCTGCTCGGCCGTCGTTGGGAAGACAACGGAACGGTACTGGCTGCCGATGTCATTGCCCTGCCTGTCGCCCTGGGTCGGGTCGTGGTTTTCGAGGAAGATGGCAAGGATCTCGGCGACGTCGATGCGGGCCGGGTCGTAGGTGACCCACACGGTCTCGGCGTGGCCCGTCGTGCTGGAGCAGACCTGCCGGTAGTTCGGGTTCTCGGCGGTACCTCCCATGTACCCGACGGACGTTTCGAGGACTCCGTCGAGGCTATCGAGGAGTTTTTGGGCGCCCCAGAAACATCCCAGGGCGAGACCGATGGACTGCGGGCCGGATTCATTCGTCGACATAGCGCGATCGTAACCAACGTGAACGTGCGCGGCCAGCCCCTGCTAACGAGCCGGTCTTATCGCCGTAAACTACAGTCGTAACAGCCTGGTTATCCGCACTAGGGAAAGCGAATCCGCCGATGCCACCGACCACACCGCACTGGATCCGAAAACTCGCGCGCACATCGCGCGAACGAATGGCGGAATCCACCGAGCGCGTCCGGGCGGCAGGGACCGCGAACCGGTACCCGGAAGAGGCGCTCGTGTCCGTGACCGCGAAGAAGGACGACGATCCGGATGCTGTCGTTCCCTGGTCGGTGCGGGCCGCGGCCGAATGGTCTTGGCGCGTGCTCCTCATCATCACGGCGCTCGCGGTGCTGGTCTACGCCCTGTACTGGATGCAGATCATCGTCGTACCGCTGCTCGTGGCGACGCTGATCGCGGTCCTGCTCGAGCCGATCAACCAGTGGCTGCGGCGCACGCTGCGGTTCCCGCGGGCGCTCGCGGCGCTCACGACGGTCGTCGGTACCCTCGCCGCGATCACCGCGCTCCTGACCTTCGCGGGGCAGGCGCTCGTTGACGGCTTCTCCGATCTGGCGAGCTCCGCTGTTGCCGGTTTCGATCATCTCTTGTCGTGGCTGTCTGAGGGGCCGCTGAAGATCGACCCATCGAAGATCTCGGAGGTCCAGCAGGAATTCTTCACGAAACTGCAGGACAACGCGTCCGTCCTCGCCTCCGGCGCGATGACCGTGACCACGTCGGTCGGCCAGGTGCTCTCCGGCGCGCTGATCGCCATCTTCTGCCTGTTCTTCTTCCTCATGGAAGGCCGACGGATCTGGCTGTGGTGCGTGCGACTCATTCCCGTGAGCGCGCGCGAACGCACCCACGAGGCCGCGATCCGCGGCTGGATGACCCTGCGCGGCTACGCGCGCACGCAGATCCTCGTGGCCGCGGTCGATGCCATCGGCATCGGTGTGGGTGCCTGGCTGCTCGGCGTGCCGCTCTTCTTGCCGCTGGGCGTCCTCGTCTTCCTCGGCTCGTTCGTCCCGATCGTCGGTGCGCTCGTCACCGGCACGATCGCCGTGCTAGTCGCGGCCGTCTCGCACGGCCTGTCGACGGCGATCCTCATGCTCATCGTGGTCCTCGCGGTGCAGCAGATCGAGGGCAACGTCCTGCAGCCGTTCCTCATGGGCCATGCCGTCTCCCTGCACCCGGTCGCCGTGCTGCTCGCCGTGGCGGGTGCGACCTACATCGCGGGCATCGTCGGAGCCCTGTTCATTGTGCCGTTCGTGGCCTTCCTTAACACGGTCATCCTCTACTTCAACGGGCGCGATAAATTTCCGGCGCTCGCGAACGACCCGGGACGGCCCGGCGGTCCGCCCGGAGCATTCTCGGAGCAGATCGAAGGCACCTTCAACGACAGTGTCGACGTCGCGGAACGGCGTGAGGTCGTCGAACTCGTCGAGAACGTGACCGAGGAAGATCTCGAGCAGCTCAGCGAAAGCGAGCGAGCCATCGCCCGCGCCGAACGCGCCAAGATCAAGGCCTCGCTTGCCCGCGAAAAAACTGCGTCCTCACCCGAGACCGACTCCGAGGCGGAGCCAGAGGGCAAGGACGCAGTCGAGATGCGGGACTCGTCAGAGTCCTGACATTAGCCGCGGAACGGCTTGACCTTCGTGATCTTCACCTTGATGGTCGAGCCGTTCGGGGCTTCGTAGCTGACAGTTTCGCCGACCTTGTGGCCGATCACGGCTTCCCCGATGGGGGAGGACTCGGAAAAGACCTTCAGGGACGGGTCGACGTCGGCCGCGGCTTCGCGCGAACCGATGAGGAACGTGATGTCCTTGCCGTTGACCTTCGCGTGGACGACGGTGCCCGATTCGGCGATACCGTCGTCGGCGGGCGCTTCGCCCACCTGGGCGTCGCGCAGCAGCTCGGTCAGCTGGACAATGCGGGCCTCGAGCTTGGACTGCTCTTCGCGCGCCGCGTGGTAGCCACCGTTTTCCTTGAGGTCGCCTTCTTGGCGCGCCGCATCGATACGGGCGACGACCTCTGCTCGTCCCGTCGTACTGAGGTGTTCAAGCTCCGCGCTCAAACGGTCGTAGGACTCTTGGGTTAGCCAGGTCTCCGTCACGGTTCCTCCATACATAAAAAGACAACCTCGGCCCTTTGCCGAGGTGCGGTTGCTGCGATGAGCATAGCAGGAGCGCATTTTTGCTGCGCTCGCTGAAACCCCTATTTTACGACGGTACAGTGCTGGACGTCGCCCCGGGTCGCGCGCTGCGTCGTCGGCACATCGACGTTTACCGTCGCCGGCTGGGTCACGATCTCGGTCTCGACCTCGGTCACACCGACCTCGATCGTGTTCGCGTTATACGCGGTGATGGTGCATCGCACCTTCTCGCCGATGGAGCTCGTCACGTTATAGCGCACCGTGATGGACGTATCGGAGTTGACCGTCGAGCCGATAACCGAGGAATGGGCCTGCGGTTTCGTGATCGCTACTGCCTGCCAGATCAGCCAGATCGTGATGATGAGGGCCGCAATCGCGCCACCGAGCCACAGGAGGCGATTCTTGCCTTCGGTGGAACCATAGCGTTCGCGCAAGTACTCCTCGTTGCTGACCATGGGTTCATCCTATCGGGGCCGAGCACGTATGATCGCCAACAGGAATTGTGTAGCTAACTGAGGTGAGACCAACATGCGGATGATGGCTGTTCATGCCCATCCCGATGACGAAGCGAGCAAGGGCGCCGGCACGATGGCGCGGTACGTGACCGAGGGTCACCGCGTTCGCGTTGTAACCTGCACCGGCGGCGAGCGGGGCGATATCCTCAACCCCCGCCTGGAGCACGATAAGCAGATTATCGACAACCTTCTCGAGGTGCGGCGAGCCGAGATGGCGGCCGCCGCCGAAGCGCTCGGGATCGAACACGCCTGGCTCGGCTTCGTGGACTCCGGCCTGCCGGAGGGCGACCCAATGCCCCCGCTGCCCGAGGGCTGTTTCGCGCTCGTTCCCGATGAAGAAGCGACGGTTGCGCTCGTGAAGCAGATCCGCGAGTTCCGCCCCCACATCATGACGACCTATAACGAGATAGGCGGCTACCCGCACCCGGATCACATCGCGACGCACCGTGTGTCGATGGCGGCGCTAGCCGCCGCGGCCGACCCCGAATTCCATCCCGAACTCGGCGAGCCGTGGCAGATCCAGAAGGTCTACTACGACGTGTCGTTCGGGCAGGAGCGCCTCGAAGCGATCCACGAGGCCATGGTCGAGCGCGGACTGGAATCCCCGTTCCTCGAATGGCTGCGCTCGCGCGGTGAGCGCCCCCAGCGCGAGGCGACCGCACGGATTAAGGTCGATGAGTTCTTCCCGCAGCGGGACGCGGCGCTGCGCGCCCACGCGACCCAGATCGACCCGGACGGATTCTTCTTTCAGGTTCCGCACGATCTCGAGGCCGAAGTATGGCCTTGGGAAGAGTTCGAGCTCGCCTACTCCGCGTTCCCGGTCACGGGCATGGAGGACGACCTATTCGCAGGGATAGACTAGGCAAAGACATCGTCGATAGAGGTTAAGGAACCGATGGTTGTTTTCAGTCCCGTGCCGAGCCCATCGCCAACGGAGATCGATCGCTATCTCGTCTCTCCCGGAATCTCCGGGTTCCTCACGTTCCTTGTCCTAGCGGTCCTCGGCTGGCTGCTGTTCAGCTCGTTTTCCCGCCACATCCGTAAGGCGACGTTCCACGCTGCCGAACGCGAAGAAGAACTCTACGGCGAGTCGAGCGAGGACAAGCGGCGACAGATCCCGATCGACCCTAACCTGAAGCCGACGCAGGGGCCGCTCGCGGAGACCGTGCTTGGCCACCGTGCGCCGGACTACGATCCCGATAAGGGCGCGCGCGAAGAGCTAGCCCGCCGGCAGGCCGAGGGCGAAGACCGGTAGGTTACTTCTTGGACTTTTTGGACTTCTTTTTGTCGTCTTTGGACTTCTTGTCCTTGGAGTCCTTCTTCGCCTTCGGCTTCTTCTTGTCCTTCTTCGCCTTAGCGTCCTTGGCGTCCTTTTTGGACTTCTTCGGCTTGGACTCCTTTGCCTCGCCGTCGTAGTCGTCGACGAAATCCTCGACCATCTCGGCGAGTTCGACCGCTTCTTCTTCGGTCTTGGCGACGGCCTTCTTCTCGTTCTTTTCCGCGATCTCGACCGTCTCCGGAGCCATGGTCTTGCTCAGGCGGCGCTTTTGGACATCGGCGTGCCAGCGCGGGCGGGGCCACTTCAGGTCCATCTCGAGCAGTTCCTTGATGAGGAGCTCGGTGATGACGAGTCGGGAGTACCACTTGTTATTGGCGGGCACGACGTACCACGGGGCCTCGTCCGTCGTGGTCTTCGTGATCGCGTCCTGGTAGGCGGCCTGGTAGTCATCCCACTTCGCGCGCACGTCGACGTCGCCGGGGTTGAACTTCCAGTGCTTATCGGCCCGGTCCAGGCGCTCCATGAGGCGAACGCCCTGCTCCTGCTTGGAGATATGGAGCATCACCTTGATAATCCTGATGCCATCGGCCGCGGCCTTCTTCTCGAAGTTCACGAGCTCGTCGTAGCGCTTTTCCCAATGTGTTTTGGGGACGAGCTTGTCGACGCGAACGACGAGGACGTCCTCGTAGTGGGAGCGGTCAAAGACGCCGATCTTGCCCGCCGGCGGGAGCGCGCGGCGGACGCGCCACAGGTAGTGGTGCTTGCGTTCTTCTGCCGTCGGCACACCGAAGGAACGCAGCGCGACGCCCTGCGGGTCGACCATGCCCATGACGTGGCGGACGATGCCGCCCTTGCCGGAGGTATCCATGCCCTGGATGACGAGCAAGATAGCCTTTTTACCGCCCGAGCGGCCGTCGGCAAAGAGACGCTCTTGCAGCTCGGACAGTAACTCGCCGCGTTTTTCCATGAACGCTTCGGCGTCGGTTTTGTCGTCCTTCCAGCCTGGCGTTGCGTCGGGATCGATGTCTGCGAGAACGGTCTCAGGGGTTGCGCGATGGAGTTCCCAGGGGGGAGTGCTAAAGGTCGTTATCGGTGGCTCCTTCCGGTGCCACCAGCCTAAAACGCGCTGAGCAATTGCGCGCGAGAAACTAGCGCAGCGTCATCGCCGCCATGAAGACCGCGACGCAGTGGCAGACGTAGCCGATGACGGTGCCGACGTGGAAAATTTCGTGGAAGCCGAACCAGCGCGGGGCCGGATCGGGCCACTTCAGCGCGTAGACGACCGCGCCGAGCGTGTAGGCGAGTCCGCCTGTGACGACGAGCCAGACGATCGCCGGTCCGCCCGCGGTCCAGAACTGGGGGAGGAACCAGACGGCGACCCAGCCGAGCGCGATATACAGCGGCACGTACAGCCAGCGGGGTGCGTCGAGCCAGAAGGCTCGTAGCAGGATGCCAAGGAGTGCACCGCCCCAGACGACGGAGAGCACCATCGTCGCGGTTGAGCGGTCGAGCAGGAAGATCGACAGCGGGGTATAGGTGCCGGCGATGAGAAGGAAGATATTAGCGTGGTCCATCCGCCGCAGGATCGCGCCGACGCGCACCGACCAGTTGCCACGGTGGTAGACCGCGGAATGGCCAAACAGGATCACCGTCGTCGCGACAAAGATCGCGACGGTCAGCTTCCCCATGGCGGTCGGGGTGAGGGCGATGAGCACGATGCCGACCGCCAGCGCGAGGGGCGCGGTGATCGCGTGGATCCACCCGCGCAGATGAGGTTTAACCTGCTCCATCATGTCCTCCATACGGTCGGCCACCCGGACAGGAGTCGATGACGTCGAACGTAGTTTGACGTGATGGGTCATGGCTGCCTCCTAACTTACGCTTCCGTAACCTACGCAATCGTAACCTCCTTCTCCGACGATAGTCGAGCATACGAAGCGCATCTCACCTTCAAGTTTCCTGACACAATGGCACCAACGGTTCTCGTGGGACTCGCGAGGCGGAAGGAGACATCGTGGCGCTGAGCTCAGTGTTATATCCCCTGTACGAGCATCGCCTCGCGCGGGAGATCGATGCCGCGCGCGTTCCCCGCCATATCGGGGTCATTCTCGACGGTAACCGGCGCTGGGCCCGGGCGCTGGGGACCCCTGCGTCGCACGGCCACCAAAAGGGCGCCGATAAGATCTCGGACCTGCTCGCGTGGAGCGCCGATCTCGGGGTCGAGGTCGTCACGCTATGGATGCTCTCGACCGATAACCTCGCGCGCTCGGAGGCCGAGCTCACCGAACTGCTGACGATCATCTGCGCGGCCGTGGACAAGATCGCCGACGACGGCCGCTGGCGGCTGCGCGTCGCGGGCGCGCTCGACCTGCTGCCCGAGGCCGAAGCGCAGTGCCTCGCCGACGCCGAGGCACGCAACCGTGACCTCTTGACGGGGAAAAAAACGATGGTCGTCAACGTTGCCGTCGGATACGGCGGGCGCCACGAGATCACCGATGCGGTGCGCTCGTTCCTGCGCGAACAGGCGGCGGCCGGCAAGTCGATCGACGAGGCCGCCGAGAAGCTCAGCGTCGAGGACATCACCGCGCACCTGTATACGGCGGGGCTGCCCGATCCGGACCTTGTGATTCGCACCAGTGGCGAGCAGCGCCTCGGCGGCTTTTTGCTGTGGCAATCCGTGCATTCGGAGTACTACTTTTGCGAGGCCTACTGGCCCGATTTCCGGCGCGTGGATTTCCTGCGCGCGCTACGCGACTACGGCCAGCGCGAACGCCGCATGGGGCGCTAGGCGAGGGCATCGATCGCCTCGAGGTAGCCGCGCGGGCCGCTGCCCGCGATCTGCTGTGTCGTGACGTCGGTGAGCACATTGATCTTGCGGAAGTCCTCGCGTGCGGTCACATCGGAGATATGAACCTCGATGACGGGGCAGGTAAGCGAGGCAAGGGCGTCGCGCAGCGCGTAAGAATAGTGCGTCCACGCGCCCGGGTTGATGATGAGCGCGTCAAAATCGCGCTGCTCGAGCCGGTCGATCGCGCCGCCTTCGTGGTTGGTCTGGAAGTCGAGCAGCTCGTGGCCGCCCTCGGCGGCGTGAGCGCGCATGTCGGCGATGATCTCGGGCAGCGTCGTCGACCCGTAGATCTCGGGCTCGCGCGTGCCGAGCATCGAGAGATTCGGGCCGTTCAGGACGAGGATTCTCATGGCTGGGCAATCTCGGCTAGGGCGGCGTCGATCTCCGCCTCGGTGACGTCGTTGACCTGGACGACCTCGCCGATGTCCATCGGCAGGACCCAGGTGATGGCGCCGCGGTGGGACTTCTTGTCGCTCTTCAACACGTCCTTCACGACCGCGGGATCGAAGCGGCGGGTGAGTTCGAAGCCGAGCTCGGCGGCCGTTTCTTCGATACGCTGCGCGACCGCAGGGTCGGCGCCGCGGCGACGGGCGATCGCGGCGACCGCGCGCAGGCCGAGGATGACGGCGCGGCCGTGGGGCAGTCGGTAACCGGATTCGATCTCGAGCGCGTGCCCGATCGTGTGGCCGAGGTTCAAGTTGCGGCGCTCGCCCTCTTCGAAGGGATCGCGCTCGACGACGCCGATCTTTAGCAGCGCCGAGCGTTCGATCATGGCGTAGCGCGCGGCGAGGTCGGGGGCATCGGTGTCGAGGGCCGCGCTGCCGCGCCGCTCGACGAGGTCGAACAGCCACGGGTCGCCGATGACGCCCGACTTCAGGGTTTCACCCATGCCGTCGAGCAGGAGATCACGCGGCAGGGTCGAGAGCGTCGCGGTGTTGGCGATGACGGCGACGGGAGGCCAGAAGGCGCCCGCGGAATTCTTCGCGGCCGACAGGTCGACGGCGACCTTCCCACCGATCGCCGCGTCGGCCATCGCGAGCCACGTCGTCGGCATCTGGATGAGCGGGGCGCCGCGCTGGTAGAGCGCGGCCGCGGTGCCGACGAGGTCGCCGGTGGTGCCGCCGCCGAGGGCGATCCAGGCGTCCTTGCGCTCGGCGCGGCGTTCGGCCGCGAACTCCAAAAGCGATTCGACGCTCGCGAGGCGCTTATTCTGCTCCCCCGCCGTCATGAGGTAGACACGCTCGCTCGGCAGGATCGACATGAGGTCGGGGTGGCCCGCGGCCGGGTTGCGATCGGCCGCGACGATGGGCACGCCGGCGGAGTATTCCTCGATCAGGGAGCGCAGCCACGTGGCGGGCAGATGATCAGCGAACGCGATCGTTGCCTCGCGCGGGCCCATCGGGTGGTCGCGCCGCGTTTCCATCTTGAACAATAGGCGGCCTCGTTCGGCGACCGCGATTTTCTCGCGCGCGCGCAGCTCGTCGATGATCTGGGTCGCGAGCCGCTCCTTTTGCGCCGTCGAATCGACGTGGATATCGGCCGCGCGGTAGTACGGCAGGCGCTGGGCGCGGCGCTCGGCGAGTTGCTCGGCCGACTGCGTGAGCGGACGCAGGTCAGGGTCGGCGCTGAACCGGTTGCGTAGGACGTGGTCGGGGGCGTCGAGCCAGACGATGGTCCCGGCGTTCCACAGCTGCCAGCGGGCTACGGGATCGACGACGACGCCGCCGCCCGTTGCGATGACGGCGCTCTCGCCCGCGACCGCGCGCGAGATGAGTTCGGCTTCCTTGACTCGGAAGGCGTCCTCGCCGCGCGTGCGAATGTACTCGGCGGGGGAGATGCGGTGGACGTCTTCGAAGATGCGGTCGAGGTCACGAAACGGCAGGTCGAGGCGGGACGCCAGTTCGGTGCCGACGGTCGTTTTCCCGACTCCGGGCATTCCGACGAGGATGACACTAGACATGGCTGGCTCCCAGGGTCGATAGCAAAGCGGTGAGCATCGGGTCGGCCGGGACAGCCTGCCCGATCCAGATTTCGAGGGCGCGCCGCCCCTGGCCGGCGAGCATACCTGCACCCGCGCGTGCCGGGGCACCGAGCTCCCGGGCGGCGGCAACGAGCGCCGTCGGCGTCGGGCGGTAGACGAGGTCGAAGACGGCGAGGTCGGCCCGGAGTAGCTCGCGCGCGACCGGCAGTTCGGCCGACTGCGTGCCGATCGGGGTCGCGTTGATGAGCAGATCGCAGTCGGGGATTTCGGCCGGAGCGGCCTCCCACGTGCCGTCGCGGCGCGCCAGCGTCACGGACTCGATACCGCGCGTCTGAAGCGCTAGCATTACGGCCGCGGCCGCGCCGCCCGCCCCGAGGATCGCGGCGCGCCTAAAGGACGTGCCGAACGCGTCGAGCTCGTCGAGAATCGCGGGGTAGTCGGTGTTGTGCCCGATGAGGCGCTCGCCGCGCACTTCGATGGTGTTGACGGCGCCGAGTCTTTCGGCTTCTTCGCTGAGTTCGTCGACGAGTTCGGCAGCCGTCTGCTTGTAGGGCACGGTCACGTTCGCGCCGCCATTACTGCCGCGCAACGCTTCGAGCGTGGCGGGGAATTCGCGCTCGGTCACGTCGGAAATGACGTAGCGGTGGGGCAGGGACAGGGCGTCGAAGGCGGCAGCCATGATCACCGGCGAGGCCGAGTAGGCGATGCCGTGACCAAAGAGCTGAAAGGTGCGCCCCATCATGGTCCCCAGTATCCCCGATTCACCTCGCGGGCGCGGGTCGGGGTCCCGAAAGCGCGGCGAGGTCGTCGAAAAAGCGCGGGTAGGACACGGCGGCACAGGCCTCATCGTCGGCGACGATCGGGCGGGGCGCGACGCCGGTCACCTCGAGGATCGCGGCCGCCATCGCGATGCGGTGATCACCGTCGGTCCGCACACGCATCACCTCGCCGGAGGTCTCGAGGTAGCGATGGTCGCTGCCGGTGATCGTGAAGCCGTCGTCGTGTTCGATGACGTCGATGCCGGCGGCGCGCAGCATTTCGCACGTGAGCGTGATGCGGTCGGATTCCTTGACGCGCAACTCGGCCGCGTCGCGCACCGTGGACGTGCCCGGGGTGCCCGCCATGACGACGGCGAGGATCGGGAGTTCGTCGATGAGGTCGGCGCTGCGTAGGCCCTCGATCACGATCGGGCGCAAGGGGGCGCCGCTGCGGGCGATGAGCGTGCCGGTGGGTTCGGGGCCGGTCGCGGCATCGGGGCGGATCTCGATTGTCGCGCCCATGTCGTGCAGGGCCGTAAGGAATGCGGTGCGCGTCGGGTTGAGGCCGACGTCGCGCATGGTGATCTCGGCGTCGGGGTGCAGGGCTGCGGCAGCGAGCCAGAAGGCCGCAGAGGATTCATCGCCTGGCACGTCGAGGCTGCGCAGCTCGAGGTTGGCGGGGCCGGTGATCGTCGTGCTCGTGGTCGTCTCCCCGCTGCGGGAGATGTCGACGCCGCAGTGGGCGAGGAAGCGTTCGGTGTGGTCGCGCGAAGGGCCTGGCAGGTCGATGGTCGTCGTCCCATCGGTGGCGAGGGCCGCGAGGCAGAGCGCGGTGAGGATCTGTGCGGAGGGCACCGGCAGGGCGATGTCGATGGGGGCGAGCGGTGCGGGGCCGGTGACCGTTAGCGGCGCGTGCCCGGCGGCGGTCTCGATTCTCGCGCCCATCCGGCGCAGCGGGAAGGCGACGCGTTCCATCGGCCGAGCCGAGAGCGATGCATCGCCCGTGAGCGTGACGGCGCCGGGGCGGTCGGCGAGCAGGCCCGCGAGGGCTCCCATGAGTAGGCGCATCCCGGTCCCGGAGTTACCGCAGTCGAGGACGAGCGGCGCTTCGGGGCTGCCGAGATCCGTCGGGGTGCCTAGGGCACGCACGATGAGGACGTCGTCGGTGGCCTGCTCGATTTCGAGGGAGCCGAGGGCTGCCATCGCGTGCGCAATCGAGATGACGTCCGCGCCGGGATAGTCGATCCGAAAAACCGGGGCGTTCTTCTCGAAGCGCCGACCCGTGAGGGCCGTCGCGATGAGGGCGCGTTGGGCAACGGATTTGCTGGCCGGAAGCGTCAGTTCGCCGGCAAGTCGGGCAGGACGGACGGTCATGTCTCGTATTGTTCCCAAGTTCAAGATTTTGCGTGCATGTTGTCCATGGCGTGTGCGCATGCACACACCGCCGCATCCGGTTACGGTCAAGACATGACGTCCACACCGGTCATCGAACGACGAGAAGGTGTGCGCACCTACCTCATCGACACCTCTGTTCTCCTGTCCGACCCCCTCGCTCTGACGCGGTTCGCCGAACATGACGTGGTTTTGCCGATCATCGTCGTCACGGAACTCGAGGCCAAACGCTCCCATCCCGAACTGGGCTACTACGCCCGCCAAGCCCTGCATGCGCTCGACGATCTGCGCGTCGAGCACGGTCGCCTCGATCGGCCCGTCCCCAGCGGTGACGGCGGCCGACTCTGGGTGGACCTCGAGCATGAAAAGTCATCCGCCCTGCCGTCCGGTCTCCAGCTCGGGGACAACGATTCGCGAATCCTGTCCGTCGCCGCCCAGCTCGCCGCCGACGGACACGACGTCATCGTCGTGTCCAAGGACCTGCCGATGCGCGTCAAGGCCTCCGCTGTGGGCCTCGCATCCGAGGAGTACCTCGCCCAGCAGGTCATCGAGTCCGGGTGGACGGGCATGGCTCGCGCGGAACTCACCGAGGAGGAAATGAGCCAGCTGTGGGAGCACGGCGAGCTCGAGTTCGACTCGCTGCTGTCCGGCGATGAGCTCGCCGAGCAGCCGGTCCACACGGGCGTCATCCTCACCTCCGCGCGCGGCTCGGCCCTCGGTACGGTCAACTCTGACGGCAAGCTGCGCGTCATCCGTACGGATCGCGAAATCTTCGGGGTGCGCGGCCGCAGCGCCGAGCAGCGCGTCGCGATCGAACACCTCATGAACGACGAGATCGGGATCCTCTCGCTTGGTGGTCGCGCCGGCACCGGTAAGTCCGCACTTGCCCTCGCCGCGGGTCTTGAGCTGACACTCGAACAGCGCAAATACCGCAAGATCATGGTCTTCCGTCCGCTGTATGCAGTAGGCGGGCAGCAGCTCGGTTACCTGCCGGGCAGCGAGGCCGAGAAGATGGACCCGTGGGGCCAAGCGGTCTTTGACACGCTCTCAGCCGTGGTCTCGCAGGAAGTCACCGACGAGGTCGCCTCGCGGGGACTGCTCGAGATTTTGCCGCTCACGCACATTCGTGGCCGGACGCTGCATGACGCGTTCGTGATCGTCGATGAGGCACAGTCGCTCGAGCGCAATGTGCTGCTGACGGTGCTATCGCGCGTGGGACAAAACGCCAAGGTGATTCTCACGCACGACATCGCGCAGCGCGACAACTTGCGCGTCGGGCGCCATGACGGCGTCGTCGCGGTGATCGAAAAGCTCAAGAATCACAAGCTCTTCGCACACGTCACGCTGACGAAGTCGGAGCGCAGCGAGATCTCGGACCTCGTTACGAGCATGCTCGATTAGCGGCCTACAGCCATTCGACCTCGCCACTGTGAAGGTGGTAGCCGGCGCCAAGAATCTCGATCTTGCCGTCGGCTTCCGCTTTTCCCAACACCTGCGAACCGCGCAGCCGCTCGACGATGCGGGGCACCGTCGGGAAGAGGGAGCCATCATCGTCGACGAGGTCGGCCAGGACCCCGTTCGTGAGGACCGAAGTCGAGCCGGGTAGGTCGAGTTCTTCGCCCGCGCGGAGTTTGCGAGAAAACTCGAGGGCTTTGCAGCTCTCGTGTCCGAGGACGACGATGAGGCAGCACTGGGCCACGACGTGCGCGAACTCTGCGGAGGCGAGGACGACATCGGTCGGGATGTGGCCGCCGTTGCGGATGACGAACATGTCGCCGAATCCCTGGTCAAAAATGATCTCGGGAGGCACCCGAGAATCGGAGCACGAGATGACGCACGTGTGTGGGGTTTGCCCCTCGAGCAGAGTCGCGCGGGCGGCGGCATCCTGGCGGGGATGGCGCGGACTGCCCGCGGCGAATCGGCGATTTCCGTCAATAAGGAGGGTCTTGGCGCTGGCCGGAGTGTGCGTCATGCGGGCAGTTTACCGATCCGCGAACTGCGTGGAGATATCGTGCTCGGAAAGGAAGGTACGGACCTCCGCGGTGGTAGGCGGGTTAGCGCCGTCGCGAGAGACGGTGATCGCGGAGATCGCGCTCGCCCACGTGATGACCTCGGTCAGATCGATCAGGCTCACGTCGTTGAGAGCGTCTCGGTTGGCCGCGCCCAGTAACCCGAGCCGGTTCAGCCCATCAATGAGCCCGCCCATGAGGGAATCTCCCGCCCCGACGGTGTCGGCAACCTCGGTTGCGAGAGTAGGGGAGGAGACTTCGCCCGCCGCGCAATATGCGGATACGCCATCCGCGCCGCGGGTGACGACTACGATAGCGGCCCCGCCCGCCAGCCACTGCTCAACAACATCGCGCTCGTCAGTGTCTTTCGTCAGCCAGGCGATGTCTTCGTCGGAGGCCTTGACGATATCGGCGTTCGCGATGATTCGAGAAATCCGTTCATAGGCTTCGGCAGGATCTCCCATGAGCGATGGTCGGGCGTTGGGATCGACGGAGACCGTGGCGGAGGAGGCAAGCGACTCGATCATTTCGGCTACCTTATTGGCCCCGGGTGTAATCACGGTCGAGATCGAGCCGGTGTGGGCGTGGCTCACCCCATCGAGTGTTGCTGAGGACTGCGGGTCCCACGTGACATGGAATTCGTAGTTTGCGGCGCCGGTTTCGTCGATTGTCGCGATCGCCCGTGAGGTGGGGTTAGTGCTGCGCGTTCCGGGAACGATGACCACGCCTGAGGAGGTGAGATGCTGCTCAATGCGATCGCCATCGGCATCGCCCCCCCACTGCGAGAGCAGATGGACATCGTTATCGAGCCTCGCGAGCCCGACCGCGACGTTCATGGGGGAACCACCTGGGTGCTGAGCGACATCTCCTTGGCGGTGAACCTCATCGATGAGGGCCTCGCCCAGGACTAGAATCGGGCCGGGCATGTTACTCCTTCGTGTCGTCAGCATCCTCGCGGCGGGCTTTGGCCTCGGCGAGGCGCTCGCGAGCACCCGTCAGCCATTCATCGCAGCGATTGGCGAGAGCCTCGCCGCGTTCCCACAGCAAGAGTGATTCTTCCAGGCCAGCATTACCAGATTCCAGTTGCGTCACGACGCGGACGAGTTCGTCCCGGGCCTGTTCGTAGCCGAGCGTTGCCGGGTCGGGCAGTTCGGAGGTGCTCATGAGGTTCCTTTCGTGAACGTTTCGGTGGTGGCGGCGACGACTTCGACGCCGATGCGGCCGCGGTGCAAGATGACGTCGAAGCTATCACCAGGCTCGGTTTGTTCGGCGTCGGTCAGCACGTGACCATCGCGATCGCGCACGACCGCATAGCCGCGCTCGAGGATCGTCTTTGGGGATAGGTCTCGCACGCGCGAGCGCAGGCGTTCGATGTCGGCGCTTGCGAGGTCGAGTCGGTGGGTAACGAAACGTTCCATCCGCTCGCGCACCGAGATGAGCTGTTCGGCCTGACGGTCGATGAGCAGTTCGGGCTGGGCGAGGACTGGACGAGCTCGCATCGCATGCAGTGCATCGCTCTCACGGTCGAGTAGGAGTTCGATCGCTTGGTCGAGCCGGGCAAGGGCGATGGCGAGCTGGCGCCGCTCCGCGGCGATATCGGGCACGACGCGGCGGGCAGCGTCCGTCGGGGTCGAGGCACGGAAGTCGGCGACGAGGTCGAGCAGGGGAGTATCAGTCTCATGCCCGATTGCGGAGACGAGCGGGGTTACGCAGTCGGATGCGACGCGCACGAGACGCTCGTTGGAAAACGGCAGGAGATCCTCAACGCTGCCGCCACCGCGAGCGACGATGATGACATCGACATTCGGATCGGCGTCGAGTTCGGCGATCGCATCGGAGACCTCGGCTACGGCATAGGCACCCTGGACTGCGACTTCACGGATCTCGAACTCGATCGCGGGCCAGCGGGCCCGGGCGTTGACGACCACGTCGTGCTCGGCCTTTGATTCCCGGCCGCAGACCAGGCCAATGCGCCGAGGTAGAAAGGGCAGCGGCACTTTACGCTCAGGCGCAAAAAGCCCTTCGGCGGCGAGGAGTGCTTTGAGTTCTTCGAGTTTGGCTAGCAGCGCACCGAGTCCGACCGAACGAATCTCTTTAGCCTGCAGTTGGAGCGAGCCACGCTTGACCCAGAATGTTGGCTTTGCGTTGATCACCACGTGCGCCCCGTCCGCAACCGGGGTGGTGATCCGCTCAAAATCGCGGGCGAACATCGATACGTTCATCGACATGTCGGTGTCGGTATCACGCAGCGTCATGAACACCATCGATGCACCGGGTCGGCGATTGACTTGCACAAGCTGGCCCTCGACCCATAGCGGGGACATTCGATTGATGTATTCATCGATCTTCGTGTTGAGCAGACGTAGTGGCCACGGATGTTCCGGGGAGGTCTCACGGGCCGTGGCGGGCACGGTGGGATCGGTCGGTGGCATGCCACCAGCATGGCAGACGCCGGTGACATTTCAGGCGGTCACGGTACCCTTAGGGCGTGACTACTCCGACTTCGCTTGCAGGTGCCTCCGCGTTCCCCGACCAAATTCCGGCCGTAACGCCCGGGGTCGATGCCGACCCGAATCGGAAGATTCTCTTGGCCGCCCCGCGCGGGTATTGTGCCGGCGTCGACCGAGCTGTCGACGCGGTAGAAAAGGCACTCGAACACTACGGCGCACCCGTGTATGTGCGCAAAGAAATTGTCCACAACAAGTTCGTCGTTGAGACGCTGACAAAGCGCGGCGCGATCTTCGTGTCCGAAACCGACGAGGTCCCCGAAGGAGCTCGGGTCGTGTTCTCCGCACACGGTGTTTCCCCGCAGGTCCACGCCGAAGCCGCTGCCCGACAACTCCAGACGATCGATGCCACGTGTCCACTCGTGACGAAGGTTCACAAGGAGGCAGTCCGGTTTGCTAACGGCGATTACGACATCTTGCTCATCGGCCACGATGGCCACGAAGAGGTCGAGGGTACGCACGGCGAAGCCCCGGACCACATCCAGGTCGTGAACGGCCCGCATGAGGTCGATACGGTCGAGGTCCGGGATCCCGATAAGGTCGTGTGGCTCAGCCAAACGACGCTGTCGGTCGACGAAACGATGGAGACCGTCGATCTGTTGCGCAAGCGGTTCCCAAATCTGCAGGATCCGCCATCGGACGATATTTGCTACGCGACCCAGAACCGCCAGGTCGCGGTGAAGAAGCTCGCGCCCGAATGCGACGTCGTCATCGTCGTGGGCTCGGCGAACTCGTCGAACTCCGTGCGCCTCGTCGAGGTCGCGCTCGAAGCGGGCGCGAAGGCTGCCTACCGGGTGGATAAGGCCGATGAGGTCGATCCCGAGTGGGTCAAGGACGCTCAGACCGTGGGCCTCACCTCCGGTGCCTCCGTTCCGGAGATCCTCGTGCGCGACGTCGTCACGAAGCTAGGTGAGCTCGGCATCGGACGTGTCGAAGAGGTGCGCACGGCAACCGAGGACATCATCTTCTCGCTGCCGAAGAACCTGCGTGCGGACCTGAAGAAGGCCGGCTACCAGCCGGACCGTCCCCACAAGGTCCGTGAGCCGAAGGGACGCTGACTACGAGTTTTCGGCTCTCTCGTAGGTCACGCTACGGGGCGCGACATCGACCTGCCGTACTTCCGGAACGTCGCCGAGGTCCAACTCCGCGAGCGCTCTCGCGTGCACGGTCAGGCGTTTGTCGAAGGAGCCAACGGCCTTGTTATAGGACTCCACGGAGGACTGCAGCGATTTGCCGACGCCATCGAGGTGACCTGCGAACGTCGACAGGCGCTTGACCATTTCTTGCGATGAGGCGAGCAGTTGGTGCGCGCGTTCGCTGATCTCCTCGCGCGACCACGTCGCGGCGATGTTGCGCAAGATTGCGAGGAGGGAGACAGGTGTCGCGAGCGCGACGCGCTTGCGAAGGGCGTATTCGAGCAGCGTGGCGTCCTTCGCGCACGCGGCGGACAGCAGCGGCTCGGCGGGCAGGAAGAGGATCGTGAGATCGATGCCGCCACCAAGCGCGGTGGGGTAGTCGCGCTGCGCGAGGGCATCGATATGGCGCTTGACCGCGCGAGCATGGTCAAGGAGGTACTGATTACGGCGCTCGGTTGCCTCCAGACTCGCGTCCTCTCCGAGTTCGCTCGCGAGCAGGTAGGAGTCGAACGGAACCTTCGCATCGAGGGCGATCGCTGCGCCGCCGGGCAGGTTGATCACCATGTCCGGGCGAGCGCCATTGGACAGTACCTGCTGCGTCGAGAAATCCGTGTGACGCAGCATGCCCGCGGCCTCGACGAGTCGCTCCAACTCGACCTCGCCCCAAAAACCTCGGGTCGCCGCGTTGCGCAGTGCGCCAGCCAGGGCACTGGTCGTTTGGGACAGTTCCGCGCCCGTTGCGGCCTGCTGCGACAGCTGTTCTGTCAGCTGGGCATTGGCGGCCGCCCGTTCCTTTTCTGCAGTGATGACCTGGCGTTGCAGTTCGGCCAGTCGGGTCTCTAGCGGTTTGATCGTCACCAGCAGGGAGCGGTAGCCGTCCTCGTCTTCGGACTGGCGTGCAGACAGGGCCGTCAGCTCAGCGACCTTGCCCTCGGCCATACCGAGGCGCATGGATAGCTGAGCTGTTCGGTCTGCCCCCCTTCGGCCCGCGAGGAGGTATCCCATGGCGACTCCCATGAGCAGCGCCGCTATGACAAAGACAACATTGGATGCGTTCATGGGGCAAGGATCCCGCACGGTTCGGACATTATCCTCGTCAAGGTGGACATCTGTTCGGTAGGTATGCGTCTGTCGGTTGATTGACCAGCGTGCGATTGGCTGAACAATAGGCCCGTGAATATTCTGAGTTTGCCGGTGGTCATCGGCGCCGTCATCATCACCGTCGGGTGGACAGCGCTGACGATTTTTTTGCTTTACCGTGCACGGGGCGGGGCGGTGCTGCGCTCCGTTCAGCGTGTCCTTGCCGTCCTCGTCTCCTGCATCTTGGCGGTCACGACTGGGGGCATGTTCGTTAATCTGCACTTCGAGTTTTTTGAAAAACCCTCCGAGGCGGCAGAGTACTTCGCAGCGTTTGTGCCCAAGGGGGCGCCGACGCCCGTCAAGGCGGAGCCCGTGAAAGAATCCGATCCGGCGACGAAGGTCGACTTTACGGACTCCGACGAAGAAGGCATCAAGCAGGCGAAGTTCAAGGGCGAGAAGTCTGGCATCACCGAGGAGGTTCGCGTGTGGACCCCGAAGGGCTACGACCCGTCCAAGGGCCCGTACAATGTGATATACCTGCTTCCGGGTAACCCGGGCCGCGCGAGCGCGATTCAGACCGCGATCGGCGTCCAAAAGTGGGTTCAGGAAGCGATCGACGCGGGCACGATTCCGCCGTCGATCGTGGTCTCGACTTCGATGAATATCGGTGGCCAGCCGACCGATTGCGCGGATTTCAAGGGCCGCCCGAAGGTCGAATCATGGATCGTGAACGACGTTCCCAATGTCATCCGTGCGAACTATGCGGTCTCGAAGAACAAGGACGACTGGACGATCATGGGAGTGAGCGCGGGCGCGTACTGCTCAGCTCGCCTCGCAATCAAGCACCCGGACGTCTTTGGTGCAGAGGTCTGGTTCCACGGCTATAACACCCCGATCGACGGCGGGCTGGCGGGCAACCCCGCCGTCCGTGATGCCAATAAGCTCACGGAGCTACTGGCCGACAAGTCCCGCAAGCTTCCGGTCCGCCTTCTGCTCATTGGCTCGAAGGATGATCCCGGCACGATCGAGGATGCGCGCGATATCGAGAAGAAGGCGCAGCCTGGCGATACCGTCACCGTCCTGCCCTATCAAAAGGGCGGTCACGGGTGGAAGAACTGGTATAAGCAGATGCCTGCTGCACTGAAGTGGATTGGAGAGCACAGTGTTCGCCGCTGAATTGATGTGGGGACCCGCGACCCCGTTTGGGCTGACGTCCGCGAAGCTCGCGACGATCGTCGCTGCTCTCACGCTGATCTGCCTTACGCTTGCCGTCGTAGCGCCGGAGATCGCGCGGCGCGGTGAGCCGGGCTCCCGTCGCCGTTGGTGGGCGCACATCGCACCGGTCATGCTCATTATGGGGCAACTGCTCACGTGCGCGCTGGTATTCCTGCTCGTGAACCGCGTCGGCTGGTTCTACAGTTCCTTTGCCGACCTGTTCGGCTAATTCCCGGACAGCAGCCCGAGTTCTAGCGCGCGCAGCACGGCTTTTGTGCGGTCACGCACGCCGAGTTTGTCCATGATCGCCGAGACGTGATTCTTCACGGTTCCCTGCGCCAAGTGCAGGGACTCGGCGATCTCTCGGTTTGCCCACCCGGCTGCCATGAGGCGTAGGACATCGCGTTCGCGATCGGTTAGCTGCGGGATTAATGCGGGGCCCTGCGCAGTCGGGGGGTCAGCGAAATGGGCGACGAGCGTCGCGGTGATCGCGGGCTGGATATAACGTTTGCCCGCGGCGACTTCCCGCAGTGCCGTCGTTAGTTCCTCGAGCGTCACGTCCTTTAGCAGGTAACCGCGCGCGCCCGCACGCATCGCGGCGACGACCTGTTCATCGTCGTCGAAGGTGGTAAGGACGAGGACGGGGGTGGAGTTTCCGCCTGCCTGGAGCTCTTTGAGCACGCCGATGCCATCGAGCCGTGGCATCCGCAGGTCGAGCAAGAGGACATCGGGCCGGTGTTCGGCGATCGCAGTGAGCGCTTCCTCGCCATCGCTGGCCTCCGCGACCACTGTGATGGACGTGTCGAGTCCCAACAGCGAGACGATGCCCGCGCGCACGAGGTACTGATCATCGGCGAGGACGACGCGAAGTGGGGTAGGGCTCGTCACGATGCTCCCTTCGGGACGGTGAGGTTTACGGTAAAGCCTGGGGGTTTGGTATCGAAGTGGACGGTGCCGCTGCGTGCGCTGATGCGCTCGACCATCCCCCGCAGCCCATTCCCGACGGCGAGTTGGCAGACACCGACACCGTCGTCGCTGACCCGCACGCTGATGACATCGCCGACGTCCCGGATCCGCACGATGATGTGCGAGGCATTCGCGTGCCGAACCGCATTCGTGATCGCTTCTTGGGTGGCGAGGACGAGATCGCCCGTGACTTGCTCAGGCACCGAGAGTGCGCCCGCGTCGATCCTGACCTCGGGGGAGGGGATCCGATCCGCAAAGGTGCGCAGGCGTGCGAGGAAGGTATCGGGCGCGTCATCGCGCAGCTGGGTCACGACGCCGCGGATTTCGGTCAGGGCCTGCTTGGCAAGGAGTCGGGATTGTTCGACGATGTCGTGCGCAGGCGTCCCGCCGCTCAGATGACTGGCCGCCTCAAGGTTCAAGGCAAGCGCCGAGAGCTGGTGCCCGACGCGGTCATGCAGGTCGCGCGAAATCCGCAGCCGCTCCGTTGCTCGCGTCGTTTCCGCGAGTTTTTCCTGCGCAGCCGCGAGCTGGTGGCGGGCTTCGGCCTCGCGCATCGCGATGCCCGAAACGAAGACTGCGAACAGCGACAGCAGCGTGATTAGGAGGATGTTGACGACCGAAGAAGTGTCCGGCCCCGAAAGGACCATGCCGACGAGGATTTGCATCCCGACATAGATCAGGCCGACCCGCTGTGAAAACACGAGCGCGACGGTCGCTGCCGCAATGACAAAGGGGACGGTCGAGAGGCCGCCGACCGGGTCAACGAGGGGCAGGAGGAGGCACACTGCAGCGAAGAAGGCGGCGGTGAACTGCTCGAGGCGGGGTGTGCTGATGAGCCCCAGCAAAACGAGGGACGCGAACCCGAGGAGATAACAGACCCAAAACAGGATGGACGTCGTCGGCGCGAGGACGATCGCGCCGAAGCCGACGAGCCCGTACGCGCCGATGGCCACCCCAGATAAGAGTCGTCCGCTGCGCTTCTCACTCGCCTCTTCTTGCATAACCCTACGCTAGCGGCAAGCCCATGATCTCGGGGGTGCCGGTAGTCATGGGTCGCAGCCGGACAAAGTCGTGACGGCAGCCCCTGGGGCGAGGGGGACATCCTTCCATAACGTGACGGATATGAACACCGCAGTCGCCGCCACCGGCCTCACCAAAGAATTCAAGTCCCGCAAAAGCGGTACGGACGAGCCCATCCGGGCCGTCGACGACGTCTCGTTCGAGATTGCTTCCGGATCCACCACCGCAATCCTTGGCCCGAACGGAGCCGGGAAGACAACGACGATCGAGATGCTGCTCGGGCTCCAGATCCCGACCGCCGGCTCGATCGAGGTCCTCGGCGGCAACCCGAACGATCGGGCTATTCGTCTCCAGGTCGGTGCCATGCTTCAGGACACCGATGCGCCGACCTCGCTAACCGTCCGCGAAATCGTTGACCTCGTCGGCCACTACTACCCGAAGCCGCTCCCGGTCGACGAGGCGATCGAACTCGCCGACCTGACGAGCCATCGAAACAAGCTCGTCGGGCAGCTATCTGGTGGTCAGCGCCAGCGCCTGAGCTTTGCCATCGCGATCGTTGGCGACCCGAAACTGCTCTACCTCGACGAGCCGACCGCGGCGCTCGATGTCATGGCTCGCCGTCGATTCTGGGACGGGCTCGCCGCCTACACCGAGCGGGGCGCGACCGTAGTGTTCTCCTCGCATAACCTCGCCGAGGTCGAAGCCCAGGCCGAACGCGTCATCATGCTTTCCAACGGGCGGATCGTCGCCGACGCGAGTCCCGCCGAGCTTGCCGCGCGTGGCGCGCGCATGGTCGTCGAGTTTGCGACCCCACTGCCTGCTAGCAGCTACAAGAACCTTGCAGGCGTCATCGCCGCAGTCCCCGAAGGCGAAGGTGTCCGCCTCGCCGCGCGCGACGCCGATGAGTCCGTCGTCGACCTCGTACGTTCCGGCCTACCGTTCGCCCACCTCACCGTGGTGCGGGCGTCCCTGGAAGACACTTTCGTTCACCTCGCAACTACCGAAGAAAAGGTCCTCTCATGAGCGCATTTGCTGCCCAGGTCCGCGCGGAAGTCACGCGCAACCGCCGCCTGCCGGAATACGTTGTCGGCGTCGTATTGCTACCCATCATCCTGTTCGCCATGTTCGGCCTGACCAACCGCAACCAGATCCTGCCCTCGGGGCTCGCTGTGCCCGGCGTCCTGGCAATCTCATTCGCTGCCTACGGTATCGTCAGCCAATCGCTCTTCGCCTTCGGCGGTGATATCGCCTCCGAGCGCTCCCAGGGTTGGCTGCGCCGCATGCGCGCCACACCGATGACGATGGCGACGTACTTCGGCGGCAAGCTCGTGATGAACCTCGTCTTCGCGTTCGTCATGGTCACCCTGCTGCTGGGAGCAGCGAGCCTATTTGGCAACGTTGAGTTCGACTGGCCGCGCGCACTCTTGGCGGCAGCCGTGTGCATCTCGGGCGCACTCTGGTTCGCGCCGTTCGGCGCCGCCATCGCCTACTGGGCGCGGCCCCGCGCGGCGACGACGATCGTCAATCTCCTGTTCCTGCCGCTGTCGTTCCTGTCTGGCTTCTTCATGCCGCTGGAGTCACTGCCGGAGGTCTTCCAGAAGATCGCCCCCTACCTGCCGACCTACCACTTCGGTGCGCTGGCGTGGCGTGCGCTCGCTCCGCAACAGGACATGGAGTTCTTCATGACCAACCCCGACCAGAACCTCTGGGTCTCCGCGGGCGTCGTCCTCGCCTGGTTCGTGGGGACCGTGATCCTTACCGCCCTGGGCTACCTCCGAGAGCACAAGCGTGATCGAGCGCGGTAAAGTGGGTCGACGTGGCCCTCACTATCGGAATCGCTGGACTGCCCAACGTCGGCAAGTCGACCCTGTTTAATGCCCTGACCCGCGCGACGGTGCTCGCCGCGAACTACCCGTTCGCGACGATCGAACCCAATGTCGGTGTCGTGCCGCTGCCCGATGACCGGCTGAAGGTCCTGGCCGAGATCTTCGGCTCGCAAAAAATCCTGCCCGCCACGGTCTCCTTCGTCGACATCGCCGGCATCGTGCGCGGCGCCTCCGAAGGCGAAGGTCTCGGCAACCAGTTCCTCGCCAACATCCGCGAGGCCGACGCCATCTGTCAGGTCACCCGTGCGTTCTCCGATCCCGACGTCGTCCACGTCGATGGCAAGGTCGATCCGGCCTCCGATATCGAGACCATCTCGACCGAGCTCATCCTCGCCGACCTGCAGACCCTCGAGCGCGCAATCCCGCGCCTGGAAAAGGAGGTACGCGGCAAGAAGACCGACAAGTCTGTCCTCGATACGGCTCTCGGCGCCAAAGACCTCCTCGAGCGCGGCGTGTTGCTGTCGCGTGGCGCGAAGGACGCGGGCCTCGACGCGGAGCACTTAGCGAGCTTCCAGCTCATGACGGCCAAGCCGTTCATCTTCGTCTTCAATACCGACGACGAGGGCCTCGCCGATACCGAGATGCAGGCCAAGCTGCGTGAGCTCGTCGCCCCTGCCGAGGCCATCTTCCTCGACGCGAAGTTCGAAGCCGAGCTCGTCGAGCTCGACGAGGAGGAAGCCGCCGAGATGCTCGCCGATGTCGGTATCGAGGAGTCCGGCATGGACCAGCTGGCCCGCGTCGGCTTCGATACGCTCGGCCTGCAGACCTACCTCACCGCCGGCCCGAAGGAGGCCCGTGCGTGGACCATCCGCAAGGGCTGGAAGGCGCCGCAGGCCGCGGGCGTCATTCACACCGACTTCGAAAAGGGCTTCATCAAGGCCGAAGTCATCTCGTTCGAGGACTTGGTCGAGCAGGGCTCCATCGCAGAGGCTCGCGCCCACGGCAAGATGCGCATGGAGGGCAAGGACTACGTCATGCAAGACGGCGACGTCGTCGAGTTCCGGACGGGGCTTATGTCTGGGTCTAAGAAGTAGTGAAGTGGAGGGGCGCTGTGAGTAATCAGTTGCAGTTTCTCCTAGGTCGCGTAGAGGAAGCGGACCCAGGCGTGGCAAGAGAGCTGCGCCGTCACATTGAGGCGTTGCAGAGCAGGCGGCAGTTTGGACTCAACTTCGAGCGGCACACCCCGGAGTCCGTCGCGCTGACCGGTCGGCCGATTTCCGTTGGGGACAAGGTGCGCTTCCTGCCACCTCGCGGCGACAGTGAGGCTGAGTCCAAAGCGAACTGGATCGTGACCTCAATCTCAGGCGCCAAGGGTAAGCGCGTAGCCAGTCTGCTTGATCCGAGGACCAAGGATGAGGCCACGCGAACTCTCGACGACCTGGTCTTCGTGGCGGACTTCCGTGATCCGATCTACCCCGGCCTCGTCTCAACTGGGAGGATTGAGCGCGGCGGCGACAAGCCGTTCCACGCTGTAGTCAACGCCGAGGGTCAAGTCCCTTGTAGTGGTGTAACGGCGTTTTCCTCTCGTTTGGGGTTTTAGCTTGCTAGTGCGGGCGTGTCGGTATCGGTCATGGTCG
>NZ_MQVR01000034.1 GCF_001907295.1 Bowdeniella nasicola | reverse complement strand
CACGACCATGACCGATACCGACACGCCCGCACTAGCAAGCTAAAACCCCAAACGAGAGGAAAACGCCGTTACACCACTACAAGGGACTTGACCTATTTCAGGACTTCCGACTGCTGCAAGACAAGACCGTCTTCGACAACGTCGCCATCGCGCTGCAGGTTATCGGCAAGCCGCGTCACCAGGTCCAGACCTACGTTCCGCAGGTCCTCAAGATGGTCGGGCTCGAAGGCAAAGAACGCCGCCTCCCGACGGAACTCTCCGGCGGTGAAGCCCAGCGCGTCGCAATCGCCCGAGCCTTCGTGAACCGGCCGCAGGTACTGCTGGCCGACGAGCCGACGGGAAACCTCGACCCAGAAAACTCCATCGGAATTATGAGCGTGCTCGACCAGATCAACCGCCAGGGAACCACGGTCGTCATGGCGACCCACAACGACGCGATCGTTGACCAGATGCGCAAGCGCGTCATCGAACTCGTCGACGGTGTGCTCGTTCGCGACCAGTCGCGCGGCGTCTACGGGGCGGGGCGATAACCATGCGATTGCGGTTCATTCTTTCCCAGATCGGCAAGGGCCTACGCTCCCATGTCGCAATGACGATCTCGGTCATCCTCGTCACCTTCATCTCACTCACCTTCGTTGGTGTCGCCTACCTAATCCAAAGTCAGGTCGGCAAGCTCAAGGGGGAATGGTACGACAAGGTCGAGGTCGCCGTCTTCATGTGTGCGGAAGGTGATACCTCCCCCAACTGCGCCCACAAGGAAGCCACCGACGAACAAATCAAGGAAGTTGGCGCACTCTTAGAGTCGGCAAACCTCAAACCGTTCGTCCAGCAGGTCTATTTCGAGACCAAACAAGAGGCCTACGACAACGCGAAGAAGGTCCTCGACTCCTCCTGGGTCGAACAGCTGACCCCCGAGCAAATGCCGGTGTCCTACCGCATCAAGCTCACGGACCCGACCCAATACGAGGTCATCTCCGATGAGCTCACGGGCCGTCCGGGCGTGGAAAGCGTGGTCGACCAGCGCGAAGTCCTCGAGCCGCTCTTTAAGCTCCTCGATCGCGCGACCCTCACCTCCATCGGTCTGGGCGGTGTCATGATCATCGCGGCAGCCCTCCTCATCACCACGACGATCCGACTGTCTGCGATGAGTCGCCGCCGCGAAACCGAGATCATGCGTTACGTCGGAGCCTCAACGCTGTTCATCCAACTGCCCTTCATGATCGAAGGCGCGATCGCCGCCCTCATCGGTGCCGCGCTATCCGTCGCTGGCCTGTGGGCCGGGGTGCGCTTCCTTGTCGAAGGCTGGCTCGCCCGAGGCTCGTCCGCGATGAACACGATCTCGACGACGGACGTCTGGCTCGCCGCTCCCTGGCTGATCCTGCTCGCCCTCGTCCTTGCCCTCATTTCCTCGATGATTACCCTCTCCCGCTACACAAAGGTGTAACCCTATGCTTGCCCGACGACTCGCCGCCGCCGTGCTCACGGCTGGCCTCACCCTGTCCGGCGTCGTCATCGCGATTGATACGACGCCAGCCGCGGCGGACAGCAAGGACGATCTCATTCGGCAGCGCGAAGAGCGGGCACGCAAACGCGAGCAGATCCAAAGCGAGCTTGAGGGCATCGACTCCTCACTCTCGACGCTTTACCTCCAGCTCGAAGAGACCAAGAGCCAACTGGCGTTCGCCCAGACGGTACTCGCCCAGGCCGAAGAACAGCTCGCTGGCGCACAGCGCAAGCAGGAACACATCGCTGGCCGCCTCGTCGCCGCTGAAGGCGAGCGGGACCGCATCAGCGACGATATCGAGGAAACTAACGCCCAGATCGAAGGCAACAAGGGCGCGCTCGCCGAGGTTGTGCGCACGTCCTACCGCTCGGGCGGCGCGAACCTCGGTTCCCTGTCCGACCTGTACGAGATCGGCGTCGGGGAGGACAGCGTGCAGGCGCTTGCCGCCCGCAACGCCGCCGTGCGATCCCAAACGCGCGTGCTCGACCAGTTGGCTCAGCTGAACGCGAAGAACCGCAACGCTAATGCGCGCCAGGAAGCGGTGACCGAACTCATCACCGACCTGAAGGCCCAGGCTGACCAGGCGGTCGCTGACGCCAATGCGGCACGCGACGCTAAGGAAGCCAAGACCGTCGAGATCAGCGAGCTCCAGACGAACCAGACGGCACTCGCGGGAGACCTCGAGTCGAAGAAGGAACAGGCGATCGCGAACCGCGCCGCCAACGATGCGGCCGACAACGAGCTAAAGAACCAGATCGCGCAGATCGTCGCGGAGGAAAAGCGTCGGGCCGAAGAAGAACGCAAGAAGGCCAAGCCGCGTCCTGGCCCGGGCCCGGGTAAGCCGGCCCCCAACCCGCAGAACCCGAAGCCGAAGCCGGGTCCGAGCGCGGGCCTCATCCCGCCGGTGCCGCGTCCGCTGCAGGTGACGAGCCCGTATGGCTACCGCGTCTACCCGATCACGGGCGGCTGGTTTATGCACAACGGCGTCGACCTACGCTCCGCGTGCGGTAACCCCCAGGTCTCCTCGGCCGGTGGCGTCGTGACCGCGACGAAGCCTGCGCGTGGCAACGGCACGCACGGCAACCAGGTGATCATCAACCACGGCCTCATCGGCGGCGTGTCGTATGTGACCGTCTACAACCACCTGTCGGGCTTTGCCGTCCGGCCGGGCCAGTCGGTCTCCCAGGGCCAGGTCATCGGCTACACCGGTGCGACAGGTAAGGTCACCGGCTGCCACGTCCACTTCGAGGTGTGGAAGAACGGCGCCACGATCAACCCGATGAGCCTCCCCGGGTTCTAAATCAATTCCCTCCCATGCGGTCATTCCCCTTAGGCTAGGGGAGTACTTATCCCGTTGGTACGCGAAAGGATCACGGTGGCCGGCAAGAAGGGCTCGGACAAGAAGAGCCAGAAACTCACGCCTGAACAGCGGGCAAAAGCGGAAGCTGATGCCAAGAAGTCGGTCGCACGCAACCGTAAAGCGTTCCACGACTACCACATCGATGACCGCTATGAGGCGGGCATTGCCCTGTCGGGCACCGAGGTGAAGGCGCTGCGCATGGGGCGCGCCTCCCTCGTCGATGGCTGGGTCGAGATCGACGGTGGCCAAGCGTGGCTGCAGGGCATCCACATCCCCGAATACGCTCAGGGCACGTGGACGAATCATGCCCCGCGGCGCAAGCGCCGGCTCTTGCTGCACAAGAACGAGATCCTGAAGCTAGGCCAAAAGACCCGAGAAAAGGGCTACACGATCGTCCCGCTCGAGTTGTACTTCATCAAAGGGCGCGCCAAGGTGGAAATTGCGCTCGCCCGCGGTAAACAGGAATGGGATAAGCGGCAGGCGCTGCGTGAGAAGCAAGACGCTCGCGAAGCGCAGCGAGCCATGAGTTTGCGCGTCAATCGGTAACGACGCGGAACAAAGACAGGGGAGGAAAAGTCGTGCTTGAACGGTTGAAACCTACGCGGATCGGCGCGCTCGTCGCCGCCATCCTGGTAGCTTTCCTAGCGGTCGTCGCCCCCGCACAGGCCGATGACGATCAAGCCGATATCTCCAGCATGCTCATCACGGGCGCACTGCAGAGCGATGGTTCGCTGAAGCTGCAGATGAAACTCACGATGGAGTTCGACGGCCAGCACGGACCGTACCTCGTCTTCGGTCAGGACACCGAGCTCGACGAGGACCCCAATCACTATCAGCACGTCGAGCTCAAGATCGACGGCGTGCAGTCGTCCACCGGCGCTCCCGCGGGCTACCAAACCGAGAACGAAGATCGCGCAACGATCGTCAAAATCGGTGACGAGGGCCAGACCATCGACGGCACGCACGAGTACACGATCGACTACCGTCTCACCGGCATCGTGCGTCCGGCAGGCAGCTACGACGGGGCGCCCAACAAGGACGTCGTCGACTGGCGAGCGATCGCCCCGGGCGGTTTCGAAGTCCCGATCCCGGTCTTCCGCGCCGATATCGACCTGACCGCAAAGCCCGAAGCCGTCGTCTGTTATGCGGGCAGCGCGAACTCGACGGACGTGTGCAACAGCTTCCAGATGAATGGCACCGTCGCAGAAATGCCGGCCTTCCTGTCAGCTAAAGAGGGCATCCGGCTAATTGCCGAGTTCCCTGCCGGTACATTTCCCGACGCGAAGCTCGAGCTCGCTAAGCGCCCTACCTGGTCTAATGTCTGGGGACTTACACCCATCACGGGCGGCGGGAGCGCTCTCGCCCTCGCCGGCGGACTCGCCGGAATCCTGGCCTACGCTCGCAAGCAGCGCCGAGATGAGCGCTATCTTGACCTGCCTCCCGGCGTCGCCGCCATATCGGGAGCTCAGCCCAAGGGCCGTGTTCCTACACCCGAGATCCCGGTCTCGTTCACACCACTGACACAGCCCGCCGGCATGCTCGGCACGCTGACCGATGGCAGCGCGGACGAGCCAGATGTCGTCGCAACGACGCTTGATCTCGCACGCCGGGGTTTCATCTCAATTGAGAAGCGGGAACGAAAGAACAAGGACGATGACTACGTCCTTCACCGTCTCGAGCCTGAAAGCGGCGGTGCGGAGTTGAAGGACTTCGAAAAGACGTTCCTCGACACGGTATTCGATAGTGACAGCAGTGTTCGGATCTCGAAGGTGGGGGAGGAGTTAGCGTCGGCTTCCGGCACCCTCAAGAGCGACCTTGATGCTGCCGTTGTTGAGGCTGGCTGGTACCGGACCTCGCCCACGCTAGCGCGTGGCGTCTGGGGAGCGATCGGTGCCGTCCTTTTCGTGCTAGGCGTCGTGTGGATCCCCCTGTCGCTGTGGTTTCATTGGCCGATGCTGATCGCGATCGTGTTTCTGGTCCTCGGGCTTGCCGTACTGCTGAACTCCGATGCAGCTCCGGTGCGGACCGCCGAGGGGTCTGTCATCAACGATCAGCTTGAGGGATTCAAGAAGTACGTCATGGCAGCTGAGGCCGGACAGCTCACCGTGAGCGAAGCTGCGGGCTACTACGAGCCCCTCCTGCCGCTCGCTGTCGCGCTCGGACTCGAAACCGAGTGGGAAAACGCGTGCCGTAAGGCGATGATCGCGACCGGTAGCGACCTCACCATGCCTTACTGGTACCTACCTGGCATGACCGCTCACAGCTTCAGCTCCGCGATCTCGGATGCGATGTCGTCCTCGATTTCTGCTGTCTCGTCCTCCAGCGGCGGTGGTGTCAGCGGTGGCGGCGGTTCGATGGGCGGCGGCTCCTGGTAGGTGAGGGAATAAACTCGCCACGCATGCGGTTGACCTCGTATGATGGAACTCCGCTACGCGCGGGTTGTTTGACAACTACATAGGGGATGATCGGTTTCGACGGTGACCCTGTTCCAGGGGAAGCGGGTCGAGGATGTGCAGTTATCTCGTTAACGCCCTGCACAAACCAATAGGTGCCGAATCTAAGAGCACCGACTTCGCCCTCGCTGCCTAAGCGAGCCTAAAGAAGTCCGTCAGCCTGGGGATGCTCTCGCCCCAGATCCTGGCGTCGCTTTGAGAGCCACTGCTCCATAGTTGCGTTACCCGACTATGGGGGACTCTTAGGTAACTGAGCCCGTCGGCAGCTTGTCCGTGTGACTGCCGGGGCCGAGAAAGTCAGCAGCGGACTGCACCCGGAGAATCCTTGTTTCACGTGTCATCGGACGCGGGTTCGATTCCCGCCATCTCCACGAAAAAGCCCGGAACCATCGCGTTTCCGGGCTTTTTGCTGCCTGCTTACGACTTTAGGAGCCACGCGTGATGCCGCAGGCGCTGGCAGTTCGGGTGAGGACACAAAACTCATTGCCCTCCGGATCGGCCAGGACTGCCCAGCCCTGGTCTCGGTTGCGAAGATCGTTGACCATGCTCGCGCCGAGTCCGAGCAACCTTTCGACCTCGGCGTCGCGGTCCGTATCGACGGGGCGTAGACAGACGTGTGCGCTATTCTTCACGGTCTTGGCCTCGGGAACTCGCAAGAACACCATCTCGCGGCCAAGCGGGCCAGCAAGCCAGGCTTCGTCCTCGTTCCACTCGTTCGCGTCCTCGCCGATGGAATAGTCATCGACGGCCACCGCCTACCAACGGGCGAGCGCTTGCGGATCGGAGCAGTCGAAACAGTAGTTCGCGGTTCGTGCCACCATGGCGTGATTTTTCCACGTCTGACATAAGGACGCTGGACGGAAGTTTTCTCGCCGGTGAAGTGGAGCCGATCGTGAGGCATTTCCGCCGACTGGATGACGTGGGAGACTCGGCGCGCGGCCTACGCTGGAGATGTGAACATAATCTCTGAAAAAACTCAGACGCGCCGAACGCGGCGCCAGTGTGGCTCATTGCTGTCTTGACCATCGCAGGTAGCTTCGCGTGGTTCTTGACGTCTCTCGCGTTGAAGCCGTACGCGGCTGGAAACTATATCGATATTGGTCGTCAGCTTGAGCCGATGCTGCTGCGCGGTGCGCTGCCGATGGCACTTGTAGGAGCGATCGCGGTGATTGCACTCGCCGCAACGGGGCGACTCCGTCGCGTGTGGACTGACCCCAACGATGTCCCGCCTGCCACCCGCTGGATGCGCCTGATCATCATCATTCCCATCGTCATAACGATCGCCGGACTGATCCGTCGTGTCGTCCAGTTCGGTTCGGGCAGGTCCTTATCCAGTTCGTCATCACGTCGCTGACCGGTGTCATCGACTATGCGGTTCGCCGTGTTACCGGCAAACTCTGGCCTGCGATGGCGTTGCACGCGGGCTGGGATTTGGCAGTACTATAGTGCGGCATGAGCAACCAATCGGCTGAGCAGTCGGGCTCTCGCAACCGAATTGCCGGCCTAGACGTCGCACGTGGGCTCGCGCTCTTCGGGATCGCTGGCAACCACCTCATGGGGGCGAACACCACCGCCTCCTGGCTCATTACGCGGATCATGGCCGACTTTCATGCGGTCGCGTTCGCGTTCCTCATCGGCAGTGGTGTGCAACTCGAATACGACGCCGCCAAGCGCCGCGGACAATCGTCCTGGCCGTCCGTCCTCATTCGGGCAGCGTTCCTCGTCATTGTCGGTGCGATCGTTGGTTGGTGGGCGACCCGGGTCGCCGTCATCCTCGTGACCCTCGGCCTCCTCACGGTGGTCGCGCGCGTCGTTGTGGGGCTGGCGACCTGGGCCCTCGCCTCGCTGACAGGCCTCATCTTCCTGGTCGGCCCGTTGCTGACCTCCGGCAACGTGGCCTTCAGGTGGAGCGGGACGCTCTACAATCCCGACCTCACCGATGCGTTTCGGCCCGAGGCGTACCTGTCGTTCTTCGTGGCCGAGCCCTATCCGTTTGTCACGTGGACGTTCTATGCGCTGGTAGGCATGCTCTATGTCCGCCTGGTGCTGAAGAAGCCTCGGCTGTACTGGCTGACGACGTGTCTCGCGATCGGTGGCGCAGCCATCGCGCTCGCCATCGACGCGGCCACGCGGCCGCGTGAGACCGCGTTCATCGACGGTCTATTGACCTGGGAGGCGTACTCCGGCAGCTACGTCAACGTCGTGAGCTCAGCGCTGGTCGTCATCGCTGGCGTCACACTGTGCTGCATCCTGGCCGAAGGGGCGCCCGGGCACATGCGCAGCCTCGTCACGGTGCTGACCGCGGTCGGGCAGCTCACGCTCACGTGGTACGTCGTGCACATCCTCATCTCGGACCGGATCATGGCCTACCTCGAGCATCTGCCGCCGCATCTGGTTTACCTCGATATCGGGATCTGGGTCGCGCAGATGATTGGCTTCACGCTGCTCAGTGCGCTCTATAAGGGCCACTTCCGATACGGCCCGCTGGAGGCTATTCCGCGGCAGATCGTGAAAAGGTTTTCCCGCCTTCGCGAGGCGAGAATGCGGGGAGCGCCTCGAGCGTTCCGACTGTCGCGCCATCGAAAGACTAGGCACCGAAAAACACGGTAGCCTAGGGGCGTGTCGAAGCCAACAGTAACCCTGGTAACCGGGCGGGAGCTGCCCGAACTGAGCGAAGACGATCAGGTTCTGCCCCCACTGTTAGAAGCCCGCGGGGTCGAAGTCCAGATCGCGTGTTGGGATGATCCCGAGGTCGCTTGGGATGATGCTGGACTGTGCATTATCCGCACCGTCCCGGACTATGCTCCCCGCCGCAAAGAGTTTTTCGAGTGGGCGCACAGCGTCCCGAAGCTGCTGAACAATCCGACGATTCTTGAATGGAACTCGGATAAGCATTACCTCCAGGAGCTGACGGCCCGCGGGCTGCCGACGATCGAGACCACCTGGCTCGAGGTCGAGCAGGATCTAAGCAAGCATCAGGTGCACACGCGGTTCCCCGCCGGCGGTGACTTCGTCGTCAAGCCTGCCGTCTCGTCGGGTAAGCACTCGACCGGACGTTACACGGCCCGCGAAGCCTACTCGCGCATGGCGGCGATCCAGCACGCGATGCAGATCCTAGAAAACGGTCACGCGGCGATGGTCCAGCGCTACCTGGAGTCGATGGAAAAGCGCGGCGAGATCTCGCTGATCTTCTTCAACGGCCTGCTCTCGCACGCGGTCGAGAAGGATACGATCCTCGATTCGCCGACCGGTCCGCGCCCGGAGGTGCACCGCAACCGTGCTCACGCCCACGCCATCACGCAGGGGGAGCGGACCCGCGGCGAGGATGTGCGCGCGGCGCTGCACGCCTCCATTAAGGACCTGATCGGCCGCGACGAGCAGCTGATCTACTGCCGGATCGATATGGTCGCGGGCGATGACGATCTCGAGATTCTCGAGGTGTCGCTCTTCGACTGCAACCTTTACCTGACCTCCGACCCGAAGGCGGCTGAGGCGTTCGCGGATGCGATCGCCATGCGCGCGTTCTGGTAGGTCGTTACCGAAGCGAGTCAAGGTGCGCAGCAATGCTGCGCACCGCTTGCGTATTGAAGGCTTGATCGTCGCGGATCAGCATGTGTAGCGCGAGCCCGTCGATGAGCGCGTGCAGGTTCGTCGTCTCGACGGCCATGTCGATGTCGCTGCGCACTAGTCCCGCGGCGGCAAGGTGCTGCAGCATGACGTGGCAGCCGTCCCGGAGCCCTTCATAGGCAAGATCCCGTTCCCGGCGCACGAGTGCGTCCGATGCTGCGCCCGCGATGAGGGCGACGTTGACGTCCATCTCGGCGCGTCGCTCTTCATCGAGGGGGAGGAGCTCGCTGACCATCGCCAAAACCATCGTTCGGGTATCCGCCTCACCGACGTGTGCGGCGAGGCGGGAGCGCACTCGGACTTCCACGAGGTTCATGGCGTGGGCGAGCAATTCGGATTTCGTGGGAAAGATGTGCCTGAGGGACCCCGTTGACAGGCCGGCTTCAGCGGCGACCGTGCGGATCGAGACGCCGGAGATCCCCTCGCGCATGATGACGCGCCAAGTCGCTTCGGCAAGCTCTTCCTGGCGCTTATCGTGATCGATAAGTTTCGGCACAAGCCGATTTTGACACGACTGTGTTAGCATCACCTTTTGTTAGCCCGACCGTGCTACTTCAAAGGGGCCTTCAATGGCGGCACCCGAACCCACGTCCGTCCTGAAGCGAGAGAAGAGAACGCTCGATAGCGCGACGCTGACCTCCGGTGCGGAACAGGTCATCGGCTTCGTCCTGCCCTTGTTTGCTGGCGCCGTACTTGGGCTATCGGCCTTTCAGGCCGGCGCGCTGCTCGCCGCGACCCAATTCATCGCTTTCGCACTGCGGCCGCTCGCTGGCTCGATCGTGGATCGCCACGATCGCACGGTCATCGCGGCGCTCGGCTCGCTCGGATTTGCTGCGGCGTGTGGCCTTTTTGCGACCGCAACGGGATTCGCGCTCGCGCTCGTAGCCTCGCTCGTGACGGGCGCAGCGGGCGCGTTCCTGTGGGTCGCGATCAGAGCCATCATCGGGGAGCGGCTCACCGAAGACTCCTCGGTATTTGCCAAGCTCGTTGCCGCCGAAGAAACCGGCGGCTGGCTGATCCTCGTGCCGGCCATCGTCTTGCTCAGCATGACCAACTACCGCATCGTCTTTGGTGGGCTCGCGCTCGCCTGTGTCCTCGCCGCGGCGCTCCTCGTACCGGGAAAGCCCGCCGTGTCGCGCCCAGCGCCAAGCGACGCATCCTCCGATCTCACATTCCGTGGAGTGGGGACAAAACTCCGGCCCATGCTGCTGGCCGTCGTCCTCACGATGACGGCGGAGGCAGCGATCGGGCTGCTCCTGCTGCTCCACCTCCAGCGCGGTTTCGGCCTCGAGGTCATCGAGGTCGCCTACGTATTCCTGCCGGGCGCGATCGCGATGAGCATACTGCCCACCTACCTACACCGCGTCGTCGTGAAGGTGGGGCGGCGCCAGGTCCTCATGGTCGCGTCGATCATGAGCGCCATGTTTGCCGTGGGGCTCGCGTTCGCCCCGAACCCGATGTGGATCGCCGGGATGTGGATCCTGTCAGCCGTTGCGTGGTCGGCGATCATGCCGCTGCAACAGGCCGTCATCGCCGAGGCTGTTGGCCAGGCACACCTTGGCCGCGGGCTCTCTCTGTACGAGGCGGCGACCCTGGCGGGCGCGTTCGTCGGATCGCTCGCGGCCGGACTCCTGTACGAGACAGGAACCTGGGTGATCGCCTGCCTCGTGTGCGCCGCCATCATCGCCGCGGGAGCTGCCCTCGTACCGGCCGCCGTCGGCAAACTCGGGGTCGCGAACTATCCGGCTCCCGCGGCCGAGCCGCCAAGCCGTGAGCGTCGCAGCGAGCCAGTTCCGAAGCCGCCCAAGACCCGCGAGAAGATCGTCCGTGATCTCATCGCCCACGCACTCTTATACGGCATCGGCGTGCTCATCGGCTGGAGCATCATCGACGATTTCTCGCTTTCGATGCTCTCCCCGGTTTCCCTGAGCACCGAGTGGCCTCACTGGGGCGTGTGGGCCCTGCGGGTCTGGACGATCATCCTCATCATCGACCTGCTCTGGAGTGGCTACGAATACCTGCGGGCAGCGACTAGACCGTGAAGATCGGGCGGAAGAATTCCGCCAGACCCTCGGTCGCGTCGACGGGCAGGACGTGCGCAACGTACTGATCGGGACGCACGATGACGATCGCGCCATCGCGACTGATGTCTCGACCGGCAAAGATGTCGTCGTCATCGTTCGTCGCGAAGATCTGGTCCTGATCAATGAGGTCGAACGGTCCGTGCGTCGCTTTGAAGGCCTTCGGGACCTTCGTGATGTCGACGTCGGTGTAGTGCTGCTGGTAGATCACCTTGACGTCGAACAGCGAGTTTCGATCCGCACCCTCAGGCGTATGGGCCAGCACCGGGGAGGCCGGATCGCTTGCGAGGAAGTCGGCGAGTGTTTCGACCTTCGAGGCCTCGCCAGCAGCGGGAGAATCCGCGAAGACATAGATCCGCCAGCGACCATCGGCGCGGTGCAGGTGTCCCAGGTGGACGGGGTTTGAATCGGAGACTCGCGCGACGCCAAAGGACTTGAAGCGTTTGCCGATGGGGAAGCCCCCTGCGAGGTCCTGATGCGTCGCCTCGCCGATGATCATCGAGGGCTTGTACTGCGTCATGAACCCGGCGGGGAACTCGGCCGTGCGGACGTAGTATTCCTCGAGCGCCGACGGGCTCTCGAGTTCCTCGGGCTTCGCGGCCATCATCGAGGACCATTCGCGGTCGAAGTCGATGAGGTTTTGGGCGATCTCTTGGCGCTCGGCCGTGTACGTCGACAGCAGGGAGGCGGGGGACAGGCCCTGGACGACCTGGCGGATCTTCCACGCGAGGTTGAAGCCGTCCTGCATCGAGACGTTCATGCCCTGGCCGGCCTTCGCGCTGTGCGTATGGCACGCATCGCCCGCGATGAACACGTGCGGCATCCGCTGCCCGGCCTGCTCGACAGGGACGTCATCGAACCGGTCGGTGACGCGGTGCCCGACCTCGTAGACCGACCACCACGCGACGTCCTTTACGTCGAGGGAGTACGGCGAGATGATCTCGTTCGCCTTGGCGATGATCGTCTCGAGCGGGGTCTGGCGGACCTGGTGGTTATCGTTTTCGGAGACTTCGCCGAGGTCGACGTACATGCGGAACAGGTGGCCGCCCTCGCGCGGGATATGGAGGATCGAACCCGCCTTGGACTGGATCGCGCACTTGATGCGGATATCGGGGAAGTCTGTGACCGCGAGGACGTCCATCACGCCCCACGCGTGGTAGGACACGCTGCCGACGTGCTGTGCGCCGATCGAGTCGCGGACCTTCGAGCGTGCGCCGTCGGCGCCGAGCACGTACTTCGCGCGCACGACGCGTTCGGTGCCGGCATCGTCGCCCGCGGTCTTTACGAGTGTGACCGCGACGGGGTAGTCGCCCTCGGACTCGACGGTGAGCTCCTTAAACTCCCAGCCCCAGTTCGGGGTGAGCCGCGCGGGCCCGTTCGCGGCGTATTCGGCGTAGTAGTCGAGGACGCGCGCCTGGTTCACGATGAGGTGAGGGAACTCGGAGATCCCGTGCTCGTCATCGGGCGTGCGCGCGGTGCGGATGATGTGGTGCGGGTTTTCGGGATCCGGCTTCCAAAAGCACATCTCGGTGATCCGGTAAGCCTCGGACGTGATGCGGTCGGCGAAGCCGAAGGCCTGGAACGTCTCGACGCTGCGGGCCTGGATGCCGTCGGCCTGACCGATGACGAGGCGGCCGTCGCGGCGCTCGACAAGGAAGGTCGAGATATCGCCGAACTGCGCGAGCTGCGCAGCCGTGATCATGCCGGCGGGACCAGCGCCGACGATGAGGATATCCATCGTGTCGGGTAGGTCGGCGGGCCGATCGAGACCGATCCCGGAGGCGGGAAGGACACGGGGATCTCCCGAGACGTATCCGTGATGATGGAACTGCACTGTGATCTCCTCACTGCTGTGTGGGGTGGAAAAGGTCGGGATTAGGATGCGGGGCGGGACTGCATGAACTGGTTGAGCGCGCGCAGCTTGTGCTGCCGGGCGGCGTGTTCGACCTCCTCTGCTCCCGCGCCGGAACGGATGAGAGTGACGATGTGGTCGTGCTCGTGGACCGAGGTCAGTGAGCGGGCGGGCTCGAAAGCGAACGTGTTGCGGCGGATGACCGCGACGCGCTCCCATTCCCGATCGAGGATCTCGGTCAAGTACTGGTTGGGACAGGCCGCGCACAGCTGCTGATGGAAACGCTGGTTCAGATCCGTAAAGAGCCTCGGGTCGAAGTTGCCTTCGGCGAGCATCCGCATCTGGTTATTGGTCGCGCTCGCCTGCTCTAACTGGTCGCGCGTGATCCGAGCGGCCGCAAGTGCGGTGCCGGCGCCCTCCAAGACGGCGAGCGTCTGCATTGCATCGGCGTAGTCGTGCACGTCAATGGAGGCGACTTCGGCGCCGACGTTCGGGGTGAACGTGACGAGTTTTTCCGCCTCCAGGCGGCGGATCGCTTCGCGGACGGGCACGGTGGAGACACCGAGTTCGGTCGCGATCTTACCGAGCACAATCCGATAGCCGGGAGTGAAGCGGCCGCTAATGATGCGGTCGCGCAGGTCGCGATAGACGATTTCGGATTTGGACAGCGTCGCGTCGGACAACTCGTGCATAGGCGTGACCTTTCGTGTCCTAGAACGAGACTAGGGAGGGCAGCCACAAGGAGAGCTGCGGAACAAAGAACAGGATGACCACGAGGATGAGCTCGACGACCACGAACGGCAGGACGCCCTTGAAGATCTCGGTGACGCGCACGCCGGAGGCACCGGCGACGACGAAACAGTTGATCCCGACAGGGGGCGTGACCATGCCGATTTCGATGAGTTTGACGATGAGGATCGCGAGCCAGATGCCGTCGAAACCGAGTTCGGTGGCGACGGGGTAGAGGAGCGGAACCGTGATGACGAGGATGGAGATCGACTCCAGCGCCATCCCGAGGGGGATGAGGGCGAGGAGCAGCAGCCCCATCGTCACGTGCGGGTTCCAGCCCGCGGAGATCACGGCCTCGGTCAGCATGTGCGGGACGCGGGCGGCGACGAAGAAGACGGACAAGATGGCCGAGCCGACGATGATGGCGAACACCATCGAGGTCGTGCCCGCGGTTTCTTTCAGCGCCTCGGTTAGCGCGTTGACGGTGGCTTTGAAGCCTTCCTTGTACATCTCCGCAATGAGCATGATCGCGGCGGCGAGCGCACCGATCGCGGCGGATTCCGTCGGGGTGAAGATTCCCGAGTACATGCCGCCAAGGACGATGAAGAACAGGATGCCGACGCGTACGACGCCGCGGATCGGCAGGTCACGCCAGCGCGTCTCGTTCTCAGCGGGCGGCGCGGGCGCGGCCTGCGCCGGGGCCGCGCCGCCACCGCCAGCGGCGACGAGGGCGCCTTCGAGTTCGCGGCTTTGTACCTTTGTGCGCGACGAGCGCGACGCGATGATGATGTACAGCGAGTAGGCGAGGGCGGACAGGATGCCGGGGATGATGCCGGCCGCGAGGACCTTCGCGACCGATTCGCGGGTCATGATCGCATAGAGCACCAAGATGACCGACGGTGGGATGAGAACGCCGAGCGTGCCCGCGACGGCGACGGTCGCCGTCGCCATGGAGGTGTGGTATCCGTGCTTTTGCATCTCGCCGACCGACAGGCGCGACATCGTCGCGGCCGTACCGATGGATGAACCCGAGACGGCGGCGAAGCCGGCGCATGCCATGACGGTGGCGACACCGAGACCGCCGGGGAAGTTCCGAAATGCGTGCGCGGCGACCTTGTAGACCTGTTCTGCGATGCGCGCCTTGACCGCGAACATGCCCATGAGGATGAACATCGGGATGATCGTGAGCGAGAACGTCGCGGTCTCCGCGAACGGCACCGAGCCGAGCGTGCGCGTGGCGAACGCGTCGCCGCGCAGGGCAAACAGGCCGAGCGCGCCGGACAGACCGAGCGCGAACGCGACGGGCATCCGCAGCGCCAGCATGACGAGCATGACGATGATGACGAGAATGACGAGAGTCGTGACGGTCATGACTCATCCCCTTCCGCGGTCTTGGCGCTCTCGGTCGAGCCGGTGACGTACTCGTAGGGGTGCTGTGGTGCATCCGTCATGGGTTCGTCGACGCCGAGGACCTCCTTGCCGCGTGCCGTCCGCACGAGGTTCACGAGCGAGACGAGCAGCATCGCCGCGAGCCCGACGACGATGATCCAGCGGGCGGGCCAGATCGGCCAGGAGACGAGTCCCATGCGAGTTTCGCGGGCGCCGAATGCGGCGGTAGCTCGCACGAACGTGGCATACGTGATCCAGCCGAGGAACACGCTCGACAGCCCCCACGCGACGGTGAGCACCCAGCGGGTGACGCGAGCGGGTAGGCGCTCGGTGAGTAGGTCAACGGCGATGTGGGAGTTCGTGGCGCCGGTATAGGCCAGGCCGAGGAAGACGGCGGTGACGAGCGCAGTTTCGGAGATTTCCAGGACGCCAGGCACCGAGCGGTTGTACAGGGCGCGGAAGACGACGTCGATGGCAATGGCGATCATCATGACGAGCGTCGCGAGGGTCGCCATGATGCCGAGTGCGGAGGCGAGGATTCGAATGAATCGCTCCATGGGCCCGCTCCTTTCGTATCGAGCTCGGGTAGGTGGTGGTGGGGGCGTGCCGCCCCCACCGGGTGCGATTACCGGTTAGCGAAGCGTTCGATGCACTTGTTAATCGGGTCCTCGACGAGGTCGGGCTTGGCCGCGGCCGCCTTGTAGGCCGCCTGGTAGTCCGCGAGGAACTTGTCGGGATCGGCGAGACCATCGGAGGCTGCCTGCTGCTTCCACTGGGCGATCAGGTCATCGAGGACCTGGTCCTTCCACTTGGCCGTCTCCGCCTCGTCCCACTTGGTGAAGGATTTGACGCCCTCGAAGTTGTACAGGGTGTCGCACTGGCTTTCGGTCGCCTTGTTGAACGCCTTCATGCCCTCGCCACCGATGAGGTCGGCCTGGACCTCATCGACGATCTTCTTCAGGTCATCGGGCAGGCCCTGGTACTTCTCCTGGTTCATCCACATCGCGAACGTCGTGTAGACGCCGGCGCCCGGCATCGACCAGTCGAACAGCTGCTCCATGAGCTTGTAGTCGACGGGGCCGTCCATCGTCCAGGACACAGCGTCGGCGAGGCCGCGCTCGATACCCTCGTAGGTTTCGTTGGCGGGCAGGGCGATGACGTTCGCACCGGCCATCTCGAACGCCTTTTGCAGGTAGGCGCCGGTGACGCGCACGCGCTTGCCGGACAGGTCGGCAACGCTCGTGATCGGTTCCTTACCACCGACGATGACGAGGCCCGGATGCCAGGCGGCGACGAGGTGGATGCCGGACTTCTCCCAGGCTGCCTTGGCGTCCTCGTTTTCCGAGTTCACCTGAGCGATGGCCTCCATGAACGCCTGCGAGTTATCGGCCATGAAGGGGATCGTTGCAATCGACATCGTCGGGAAGAGCTGCGGAGTGTAATCCGAGATCGAGATGCCGATATCGGCGCGGCCGTCGCGGACGCACTCGGCGACCTCGGCGGGCTTACAAATCGAATCCGGCTCGGTGCGCTTGACCTTAATTCGGCCCTTGGAACGCTCCTCGATCTGGTCGAGGAACCAGTTCTGCACGGGCGCATTGGGGGTATGGGGCTGGACCATCGTCACCATATTGAGTTCGACGGACTCGCCGCCGGCAGCGACAGTTGAGTCGCCACCGGTGGTCGGATCATTGCCGCCGTCGGTGACGATGCCGCCACCGCCGCACGCGGCGAGGGTCAGGGCTGCGCCGGCGAGCGCAGCGAGCAGGGGATAGCGGGTCGTTTTCATGAGGGGGCTCCCTTCTGTGGGGGCTTAGACCTGGTGGCCCAGCTTGAATCCTTCGTCGGTGTCGTCCTTGCGGGTGTAGGAGAACCCGTCGGCCCCGATCGTGACCTCCATTTCGGAGGACTCTTCACGTTCGATGACGGGCTGGGGATTGCCGTCCAGGTCCATAACCAGGGAGGCTTCGGTGTACCAGGAGGGGACCACAGCGTGTCCCCACCAGTCGCGGCGCTGATTGTCGTGGACATCCCACGTGACGACCGGGTTGTCCGGGTCGCCGGTGTAGTAGTCCTGGGTGTAGATCTCCACGCGGTGGCCGTCGGGGTCACGCAGGTAGAGGTAGAAGGCGTTAGAGACGCCGTGGCGGCCGGGGCCGCGTTCGATCAGATCGGATTTGCGCAGGGCTCCGAGCTTGTCGCAGATGTACAAGATGTTGTGCTTTTCGTGCGTCGAGAAGGCAACGTGGTGCATGCGCGGGCCGTTACCTCCAGTCAGGGCCGTGTCGTGCACGGTGTGCTTGCGGCAGAACCACGCCGCATACGTCGTGCCTTCCGCGTCCTTGATGTCCTCGGTGCGCTTGAAGCCGAGCGCCTCGAGGTAGCTCGCACCGCGCTCGACGTCGGGGTAGACCTGGTTGAAGTGGTCGAGGCGGACCAGCGCGCCGGGGCCCTGCTGCTCATAGGCCCAGGCGAGGCGCTCGACGTGGTCGGTTTCGTAGAAAAACTCGTAGGGGAAACCGAGCGGGTCCACGACGCGCACCGCATTGCGCACGCCGCGAGTGAAGTCGCCGCGACGGGTCTCGCAGCCGAGCTCGCGATAGTAGGCCTCGGCCTTATCGACGTCGGCTTGGGAGCGGACGCGAAAGGAGAAGGCGGCAACACCGGCGGTCTCGGCCTTGCGCAGCACGAGGTTGTGGTGGATGAACTCCTCGAAGGAGCGTAGGTAGATCGCCTCGTCGTCCTCTTCGGTCACGACGAGACCGAGGATGTCGACGTAGAACTCGCGGGAGGCCGCAAGGTCGGTGACGAGCAGTTCCATATAGGCGCAGCGCAGGACATCGGGAGCCGGCGCGCTCGGGGTGGGGATCGCACTCATGGTCTCTCCTGGTGGTATCAGCAGCCCGGGCCCGCAAGGCCCGGATCGGTGTCGGAATAGCCGGTGGCGCCAAAGCGCGTCGTGTGGACATCACCGAGGGTGACGTGGATGGCCTGCTGTGTGGAGTAGAACTCCAGCGAGCGATAGCCGCCCTCCTGACCGAGGCCGGAGCCCTTGACTCCGCCGAATGGCGTGCGCAGGTCGCGGACGTTGTGGGAGTTGATCCACACCATGCCGGATTCGATCTGGTGCGCGACGTTATGCGCCTTTGTGATGTCGTTCGTCCACACGTAGGCGGCGAGGCCGTACTTGACATCGTTAGCGAGGTCGATCGCTTCCTCGACGGTGTCGAACGGCGTGATGGCGACGACGGGGCCGAAGATCTCTTCTTGGAAGATGCGGGCATCGCGTGGCACGTCGGCAAAGACGGTCGCTTCCAGGTAGTTGCCGACGGGCAGGTGGTCGGGGCGCTTACCGCCCGCGACGAGGCGGCCCTCGGACTTGCCGACCTCGACGTAGTTCATGACGCGCTCGTAGTGTTCGGGGTGTACGAGCGCCGCGATCTCGCTCGTCGGGTCCGACGGCGGGCCGACGACGACCTTCTTCGCGCGCTCGGCGTACGCGTCGACGAACTTGTCGTAGATGGAGCGCTCGACGAGCAGGCGCGAGGAGGCGGTGCAGCGCTCGCCGTTGAGGGAGAAGACGCCAAACAGGGTGGAGTCGAGGGCAGCTTCGAAGTCGGCGTCGGCGAAGATGATCGCCGGGGACTTGCCGCCGAGTTCCATCGACATGGCCTTCATCGTCGGCGCGCAGTTGCCGAAGATGATCTGGCCGGTCGTGGTCTCGCCGGTGAACGAGATGAGGTTGACGTCCTCGTGCTTGACCAGGGCATCGCCCGCGGTTTCGCCGAAGCCGTGCACGATGTTGAACACGCCCGTCGGCAGGCCCGCGTTTTCGAAGATCTCGACCCACAGTTCGGCCGACAGCGGCGTGAACTCGGCGGGCTTGAGGACGACGGTGCATCCGGAGGCGAGGGCCGGGGCGAGCTTCCAGGACTCCTGCATGAACGGCGTATTCCACGGCGTGATGAGGCCGGCGACGCCCTTGGGCTTGCGGTTGACGTAATTCATCTGCCGGCCGGGCATCCTAAACGCGTCGTCGATCTGGGCGACGATGAGGTCGGCGAAGAACCGGAAGTTTTCCGCCGCGCGCATCGCCTGGCCCTTGGCCTGGCGGATCGGTAGGCCCGAGTCGAAGGATTCGCGTGCCGCGAGTTCCTCATTCTTGGCCTGCACCTCGTCCGCGATGCGGTTGAGGATGCGGGCGCGCTCGCGTGGCATCATGGTCGGCCACGGGCCGGAATCGAAGGCTTCGCGGGCGGCGGCGACGGCCTTGTCGACGTCGGCCTTGTCGCCGGAGGCGCACTTAATGTAGACCTCGTTCGTCGTCGGGTCGAGGACGTCGAAGGTCTCGCCGGAGACGGAGTCGGTGAGCTTTCCGCCGATGTAGTGGCGGAGCTGATCGGGCAGATCGGTGGGCTTTGCGTCGTTCATTTGCGTCCTTACACGTTGACGTCGGTCAGGAAATCGGCGGCCTGGTCGGCGAGCGCGCGCACCTTCGCCTGGCCGTCTTCGGTCAGGTTGATCAGCGGCGGGCGCACGTTCGGCGAGGAGATCAGGCCGCGCTCGGCCATGAGCCACTTGGCGGGGGCGGGGTTGGTTTCGGCAAAGAGCAGGTCGACGAGCGGGTGCACGCCGTAGTGGAGCTCGCGGGCGCCCTCCATATCGCCTTCGACGGCGAACTTGTACGTATCGGCGACGGCCTTCGGGGCAATGTTGGAAAGGGCGGAGATGAAGCCGATCCCGCCGAGGCTCAGCAGCGGCAGGCACAGCAGTTCGATGCCGGACCACATGAGGAGGTCCTTGCCACAGTGGAACATCGTGCGCGAGAAGTGCTCGAAGTCCTTCGTCGTTTCCTTGATCCCGACGATATTGTCGAAGTCGCGGTACAGGCGGGCGAAGGTTTCGGGCGCCAGCTCGACGGCGGTGCGCGAAGGCACGTTATAGGCGATCAGCGGCAGGTCAGGGAATTCCTTCGCAACCGCACCATACCACTGGTAGAGCGCCTCTTGGGTGGGGCGGGAGTAGTAGGGGGTGATGATGAGGGCCGCGTCGACGCCGATGTCCTTGGCCTTCGCTGTGAGTTCGAGGGTGTCGGCAAGGCTGGCCGAGCCCGTGCCCGGCACGAATGACATGCCAGTATCGCCGATCGCGTCCTTGATCGTCTCCAGGGCCGCGACGCGCTCGGCGAGCGACAGGGAGCTCGGCTCGCCGGTCGAGCCGCCGAACGAGATGCCCGCAGAGCCGTTGGCGTGCTGCCAGGAAACCATGCGGCGCAGCGAGTCGTGGTCGACCTCGCCGAAGTCGGTAAAGGGGGTAAAGAGCGGAGCGATCGATCCGCTGAGCTTTTCTCGCAATGTCATTGCGGGTCCTTCCTAGTTCTGGTTCGCGCGCCACGCGTCGTAGCGTTCGCGCCACGAGCCGGACAGGGGGTACAGGCCGTCGACGGAGTGTCCTTCGGCGACCATCTGGGTGATGAATTCTTCTTCCGCCTCCTGCTCTTCGGCGGCCGCAAGGACCTCTACGAGTAGGGCGGGCGGGATGACAAGGGGGCCGTCGTCATCGGCGACGATGACGTCCCCGACCCGCACGAGCGCGCCGCCGCAGGCGATGTCGACGTCGGTCTCCCACGGGATGTGGCGACGCCCGAGCACGGCGGGGTGGTGGGAGGTGGCGAAGACGGGCATGCCGAGTTTGGCGACGAGCGTGTAGTCGCGCACACAGCCGTCGGTGATGATGCCGGCCGCGCCGCGCGTCTTTGCGCGCAGGGCGAGGATGTCGCCGAGGGTTCCGGCATCGGCGACGCCGCGGGCGTCCATGACGAGGACTTCGCCCTCGTTCACGGAGTCGATCGCGCGTTTTTGGGCGTTATAGCCGCCGCCGCGGGCCGCGAATTCGTCCTTGCGGTAGGGCAGGTAGCGCAGCGTGCGGGCGCGGCCGATGAGCTTCGTGCCGGGAATGAGCGGGTGCACGCCGTCGATGGAGACCTCGTTGTAGCCGCGCTTGCGCAGCTGGGCCGACAGCGTCGCGACCGCGACGTTCTCCAAGCGCTTCCGCAGCTCATCGGTGAGGACGAACTCGACTTCGCTGGCCACGTCCGTGCCCCACGCGTCGGCGCGCTGCTTGTCGTCGACCTTCGGGGGATTGCCGACGTCGGCAAGGGCCGGGCCTTCCGTCACGGTCGTGGTAAGGCGGCCGGAGGTATGCGACGGATCGCGCAGGTCGAAGACCTCGACCTCGATGCGTTGACCGGGCTGGGCGACCGAGGCACCCGCGGGGGTGCCGGTGAGGATGACGTCGCCGCGCTTTAAGGTCATGAAGCGCGACAGGTCGGCGATCATCTCAGCGAAGCTGAAGAGCATGCCTGCAGACGAGTCGTCCTGGACTAGGTCACCATCGAGCCAGGTGCGCACGCCGATCGCATCGGGGGAGAGGTCCCGTGCGTCCAAGAGTGTCTCGCCGATCGGGGTGTAGCCGTCGCCGCCCTTGGAGCGGACGTTGGAGCCCTTGTCGGCGTAGCGCAGATCGTGCAGGCCGAGGTCGTTGGAGGCGGTCACCCAGCCGACATGCGACCACGCCTGCTCGATCGAGACGTTGCGGGCATCATCGCTGATGACGATCGCGATCTCGCCCTCGAAACCGAGGAGCTCTGTGCCTGCCGGTCGGGCGATCTCGCCCGAGGGGCACAGCGACGAGGACGTCTTCAAGAAGTAGGAGGGGTGCGCGGGGGTGCGGCCCCGCTGCGCGGCGCGCGAGCGGTAACTCAAATGCACGGCAATGACCTTGCCGGGAGTGAATCCGAGGGTCGAGGTAAGGACGTCCACAAGGGCTCCAATCGAGATATCTACGAAGTCGTATACGATCGTGTTCCCCAAACTATGACGTGTGATCTACGTCCCGTCAAGAGGCAGTTTTGCCCTGGAACACGGGAAAGACAATCTTGGCAACTCGGCGCAAGTGTGTGATGCTGGTCGCAATGCCATCCGGCCAGAGCGTGCGTAACGGCGTAGACTGGAGTGAGAAGTCGGCGATTTCCATCATGATCTCGGAAGTCATATACGATTTCCGGAACGCCGATCGATCGACCATCGGAGGTCCTCATGTCGTCATCGCAGGCCGATACCGCACGCCAGACGCTCATCGATGAGGCGCTCGCCTACGTCCCACGCCAGCTCTTCATCAACGGCGCGTGGCGCGATGCCGCAGGCGGAAAGACCTTCGACGTGCTCAACCCCGCGACAGGTGAAGTCCTTGCGCAGGTCGCTGACGCTGCCCCCGAAGACGGCATCGCGGCGCTGACTGCGGCCAGCGAAGCCCAGGACGAATGGGCCGCGGCCGCTCCGCGCAAGCGCAGTGAACTGATCCGCGCCGCCTTCGACCGCGTCGTCGAGCTCAAGGATGTGTTCGCCACGCTCATGACGCTCGAGATGGGCAAGCCGCTGACAGAGGCCTACGGCGAAGTCACCTACGGGGCCGAATTCTTGCGGTGGTTTTCCGAAGAAGCCGTCCGCATCAACGGCCGCTACACGCCATCCCCGGAGGGTAATCTGCGCATCCTGACGCTCAAGCGTCCGGTCGGCCCGGCTCTGTTCATCACGCCCTGGAACTTCCCGCTCGCGATGGCGACGCGCAAAATCGCGCCGGCGCTCGCGGCCGGGTGCACAACGATCCTCAAACCGGCCCACCTGACGCCGCTCACGTCGCTCGCCTTCGTCAAGGTATGTGAGGAGGTCGGGATTCCGGCCGGGGTCGTGAACGTCATCCCGGCGTCGCAAGCGCGGCCCTTGACCGGCCCGATCATCCAGGACCGCCGGCTGCGCAAGCTGTCGTTCACGGGTTCGACGCCCGTTGGAATGGCTCTCATGAAGGAGTGTGCCGACAACGTCGTTCGCACCTCGATGGAACTTGGCGGCTCAGCGCCATTTATCGTCTTTGAGGACGCTGACCTAGACAAGGCTGTGGAAGCTGCGCATGCCACAAAACTGCGGAACATGGGGGAGGCATGCAATGCTGCCAACCGGTTTTATGTGCACTCGTCGATCGCCGATGAGTTCTCCCAGCGCCTTGCCACGAGGTTTAAAGAGCTCACCGTTGGAGACGGTATGGAAGAGGAAACCGATATCGGTCCGATCGTCTCTGACGAGCAGCGTGATTCGATCGCCGAGATGGTCGACAAGGCCCGCAGCGAAGGTGCTGAGGTCCTGACCGGAGGCGAAAAGAGCGATGGTGCGGGATTCTTCTACCCGCCGACCGTCGTGACGAACCTGAAAGCCACGGCCGAGCTCGTGACGGACGAGATCTTTGGCCCCGTCGCCCCGATCGTGCCCTTTGAGACCGAGGACGAAGTGGTCGGCTACTGCAATGACTCGATGTTCGGGCTGGCAGGCTATCTGCACACCGGATCCATCGACCGTGCGCTCCGACTGGCTGAGCGGCTAGAGGTGGGAATGCTCGGCATCAATTCCGGAACCATCTCGAATGCGGCCGCACCCTTCGGCGGGGTCAAGCACTCTGGGGTCGGGCGTGAGGGTGGATTCGAAGGCATCGAAGAGTACTTAGAAGTGATGTACCTCGGGTTCGAAGACCCATTCGCGAGCGAGAAATAGGAGTGTGCCGGTGAGTGCCAGGGAGCTAACCGCGCAAGAATTCCTCGACGGAGCCTTCGTCGCTAACGACGTATTCGATCTTCGTCCGGACTACCGCGTCCTGCTTATCGTTGTCGAAGGCATTAAGGGCTCACCGAGCAACGATGCCTCCGAGAAGCTGCTCGTCCAGGCCGAGGCGTCCGCTGTGCAGTTGCTGTCGGGAACGGCCGTTCAGGACTTGCCGCATATCGCCAGTTGGCGGGAGGCCTACCGTGCCTTCGGGGCGAAACCGCAGCGCACTCGAAACTCGCTGGAAGCGCTGACCCGCCGAGCGGAAAAGGGCCTGCCGCGGATCAACGCACTGACCGATATCTACAACGCGATATCGGTCCTGCACCAGGTGCCCATCGGGGGAGAGGACTTCGACCAGTACCGAGGCTCGCCACAGTTGGTGCGGGCACGCGGCGATGAGAACTTCGACGCCGTCGCAAGCGGCGAGGTCGTCATGGAACATCCCGAGGTAGGCGAAGTGGTGTGGCGTGACGACGAGGGCGTCACGTGCCGACGCTGGAACTGGCGGCAAGGCCGTCGCACCGGATTGAGCGATGAGACAAGCACGGCGTATTTCATCTTCGACTGCTTAGATCCGATGACCAATGAGGAGCTCACAGCCGCCGGAGACGCGCTGATTGCGGCGCTGGGCGAAATGGATAGTGATCTCACCACCACGTCGCGCCTCATCACTCGGGACTAACCGCGAGCGGTCGAATCAGTCGACGACAGCCGCAATTCCTTCGGAAAAAACGTTGCCCCCGACTCGAAAAGCCGGGGGCAATGGTAACTGGGGTGCCTGAGTAGTACGTTCGGCAACTCGGCCCCCAAGACAAAAACCCTGGTCAACCGCTTGAATCGCGGGGTCTACGAGGTATCTCGACGCCCCCAGGATACCGCTCCGAAGGATGATCGTGGTCCTGTTGTGAGGACTGTCGAGACGGCTCAAACTTTTCTCACCGCCTCAGAGGTTGACGCGCTTGTCGGCGACTATCTGGCCGGGATGAGCGTCAAGGCGCTCGCTGAGAGGTACGGCATCCACCGCGCAACGGTGTTCTCCCGCTTGCGCCGCCGCAACGTGCCGAACCGCCGACCGGGGCTGGGCATCGACGAGAAGGCAGAGGCAGTGCGCCTCGCCCGAGCACGTGTCTCGATGCGCGCCGTCGGCCGTCGGATGGGCGTGGACCGCAAAGCCGTATGCGCAGCACTGGTCGAGGCGGGACTCATTGCGGATGAGTCCGCCAGCAGTTCGTAGCGCCACTCTGGGCGCTGATGGCGCAGAGGGTTTCGGCGGACATCAGGTCAAGTCCCTTGTAGTGGTGTAACGGCGTTTTCCTCTCGTTTGGGGTTTTAGCTTGCTAGTGCGGGCGTGTCGGTATCGGTCATGGTCGTG
>NZ_MQVR01000033.1 GCF_001907295.1 Bowdeniella nasicola | reverse complement strand
CGCGGATTCCGCAACCTCGAGAACTACCGGCTACGAATGCTCCTCATCACTGGCGGCCTGGACGCATCAACCCACACTCAACTCTGAAGAGCCGGTTTACCTTAATACAAAAACCGGCAGGACAGCACTGTGCTGGGCTGTCCTGCCGGAGGCCGTGGTGAGCGAAGCGACTATTGGGTTCGGTCCTGACGGGTGGCGAGCGTGACGTCGACCTTGGTGTCCTTACCGCCGCGCACGACGGTCAGCGTGACCTTGTCACCGGAGGCGTACTGGCGGACGAAGCCGACGAGCGAGTCCGCGGAGGAGACAGGCTCTCCGTCGACGGCGACAATGACGTCGCCGATCTTGACGCCCGCATTGGCAGCCGGGGAGCCCTCCTCCACGCTGCGCACCTGTGCGCCCGAGCGGACACCGGACTCCGTCGTCGCCTCACCGGTTGCGAGGCCGACCCCGAGGAAGGCGTGTTCGGCGACGCCGTTGGCGATGAGCTGGTCGGCAACGCGCGAGGCGAGGTTCGCTGGGATCGCGAATCCGAGGCCGATCGAGCCTGCCTGGCCCTTCGGGCCGAGCGAGGCGATCGATGATGAGATGCCGATAACTTTGCCGGTCGCATCGAAGACCGGCCCGCCGGAGTTGCCCGGGTTGATCGAGGCGTCGAGCTGGATGGCGTTCGTAGTGACGCGGTCGCCGACCTGCTCGAAACCATGGTCGGAGGTCTTCGTCGTCGTTACCGGGCGGTTGAGCGCGGAGACGATGCCGGTGGTGACCGTCGAGGACAGGCCGAGCGGGTTGCCGACGGCGGCGACGGGCTGGCCGACAGACAGCTTGGACGAGTTGCCGAACGTCGCGGGCGATAGGTCGCTCGGCGGCTTGTCGAGCGTGACAACGGCGAGGTCAGTGGCAGAATCAGTGCCGCGGACCTTCGCGGGGAACTTCCGGCCGTCGGCGAGCGTCACGATGATCTGCTGGGCGCCGTTAATGACGTGATTGTTGGTGAGGATGTGGCCGCTTGTGTCGAGGACGACACCCGAGCCGCTGCCGGAGCCGTCGGCGCGGCGCACGGAGATCGAGACAACGGAGTTCTTGACGTTAGCCGCCACGGCTTCCCAATTCGGCAGTGACGAGTTCGTGGCGGGCTCGGCAGTCGAAGAGGCGTCCGGGCTCGATTGCACCGTGGCGGCAGGCGTGGGGGCGGCCCCGGGTGAGGTGAGCGCTCCCGCGCTGAACGTGATGCCGGAGGCGAGCAGCGCCGCGCCAACCGAGGTCCCGATGAGCGCCACCCAGGTGGGGCGGCGCCTGGCCTTGGTGGGGCCGGTGCTCGCCGGATGCGTGTTCGCGGGGTGGCTTCCCGCCGGGTGGGTGGGGCCGGGGTAGCTCGTCTGGTATCCGGTATCGGGGCGGATCCAGCTCGGCTGCGGCTGCGGCTGTGACTGCTGCGGCTCTGGCTGCTGCGGCCGCGGTTGCGGTTGCGGCTGCGGCTGTGACTGCGGCTGCTGGGGCGGCCGCGGTTGCGGCTGCTGGGGCGGCTGCGGCAGTGATTGCTGCGGCTCTGGCTGCTGCGGCCGCGGTTGCGGTTGCGGCTGTGACTGCTGCGGCTCTGGCTGCTGCGGCCGCGGTTGCGGTTGCGGCTGCGGCTGCTGGGGCGGCTGCGGCAGTGATTGCTGCGGCTTTGGTTGCGGCAGCTGCGGCTTTGGTTGCGGCTGCTGCGGCTGCGGTAGTTGCGGCAGTTGCGGGGTGTCGTTATCGTTCATCTCGGTCCTTTCCTACCCGTTAGGAAACCCTGCCGAACTGGGACGTGACTTTAGCGCACCTGAGACTTTGCTGAGACATCAACGTGTACGACGCTACGGCCGCGGACGGGGGCGGCGAGGAGCTCGGCTAGGGCGCGATCGTCATCGGGGGTAACGGCGAGGCTGTGAGTGGTGGCGCCAAAGCCCGCGGCGATGGCGGTGATATCGGCGGCCTGCGGGGTGAGGAAGTAGCGCGTGAAGCGATCGTGCGCGGCGGGGCTGGTGGCGGCCAACGTCCCGTGTTCGAGTCCGTCGAAGATCGAGCCGCCGCGGTCATCGAGGACGATGACCTGGAGGTCGACGTCGGCCTCGGCAGCGCCGCGCAGCAGTGCGGACACGTCGTGCAGATAGGTCAGGTCGCCAAGCACGATGCGCACCGGGCGTGCGAGGCCGCGGGCAAGGCCCCAGCCGGTAGCGATGGTGCCGTCGATGCCGGCGAGGCCGCGGTTGGCCCACGTGCGGAATCCTGGCGAGCGCTGGCCCGTCAGGACGAGGGCATCCAGGGCGCGGATCGTCGAGGACGAGCCGATGAGCAGGTCGAGGCCGGCGGTGGCGCAGGCGCGCCAGACCGCGAGCGCCGCGGCCTGCAGTGCGGTGGGCGCGGGTTCGGGAAGGGCGGCTTCGGCGTCGTGCCAGGAGCGCAGCCAGGCGGAGACGGGCGGGGGTTCGGCGCGAGAGTCGTCGGCGGCGGTGCGGGCGACGGACAGGATGCGGGCCGTGCCACCGGTGAGGTCGGTCGGTTTTCCGTGCGGCGCGAGGACGACGACGGGGATGTCGGTGCGCGAGATGAGCGAGGTAGCGGGGCGGGTCAGCGTCGGGTGGCCCGCGATGATGACGGCGCCGATCTGCTCCGCGAGCGGCGTGCCGAGGAGTTCGGGGATGCGGCCGATGGCGCTCGGTAGGTCACGCAAGTTCGATGACGGCTCGGCAGCGATCGGGGCGCCAAGAGCGGTGAGTGCGGCGCGGATGCCTGCGACCTGGTCGGCCTTATCGCCCGCGACAACGAGTGGGCGGTCGAGGGCGCGCAGCAGGTCCGTGATGGGGGCAGAATCTGCGCGCGGTGCTAAGTCGGCAGGCTGCGGAGAGGCGACGGCTTTGGGGCCCGCGGGCGCGTCGGTGGTGTCATCGAGCCGGGCCGCGTCGGGCGTGAGGGGCGGCCGGAACGACACGTTGAGTTGGACCGGCCCGGGCGCGACCGACGTGAGACCGCGGGCGGCGCTCAAGGCCGCGTCGACCTCCGCCTCGACGTCGGGCTCGTCGGCGCATAAGTGCCCGCAGTGGCGGGCGACGTTGGCGAACAGGGCGAGCTGGTTCGTCGTCTGGTTCGCGCCGGTCCCCCACAGTTCGGCGGGCCGGTCGGCGGTGAGCGCGATGAGCGGGACGGCGTCCGCGTCGGCCTCCGCGAGCGCCGGGTACAGGTTGGCGACGGCCGTGCCCGAGGTCGTGACGATCGCGACGGGGGTGTCGGTGGCGAGTGCGAGGCCGAGCGCGCTGAAGGCCACGGCGCGTTCGTCGAGCCGGATGAGGACGCGCAGGTCGCCTGCGGCTTCGGCGTCGGCGATGGCATAGGCGAGCGGGGCGGAGCGCGAGCCCGGCGCGAGGACGACGTCGCGCACCCCGCCCGCGATGAGGCGCGCGACGATGCGGCGCGCGGTCGTGGTGGCGTCAGACATGCGGCTCGTCCTTAAACGCGTCGAGGTCGATGCCGGCGAGGGCCGCGACGCGTTCTAAGCGCGCGAGCCAGTAGGCTTCTTCGTCCGGCTCGCAGCGAAGGTGTGGGTCGCCTGCGAGCAGCCGGTCGGGCGTCACGGCGCGCACGGGCAGGGTGCCGCCGGTCGGCAGTAGCGGGGCGCTCGTGACGTCGTGCGCGAAGAGGTGGACGGTCGCAAGGCCGCAGGCGAGCTCGATGTCGAGGGCGGCGGCAAGCTGGACGCCGAGGGCGATCCCGACGGAGGACTCCAGCGCGGAGGAGGCGACGACGGGCAGGGAAAGCGCGTCGGCCAAATCCATGGCGGCGCGGATGCCGCCGAGCGGCTGGACCTTGAGGATGGCGTAGTCGGCGGCGGCGAGACGCGCGACGGCGAGGGGGTCATCGGAGCGCCGGATCGACTCGTCGGCGGCGATGGGGACGTTGACCTGGCGGCGCAGGGTGGCGAGGTCTTCGACGTCGGCGACGGGCTGTTCGGCGTATTGCAGGCCGCCGGCGGCGCGGTCGAGCTGGGGCAGGATGCGGATCGCGTCCTCCAGGTCCCAGCCGGTGTTGGCGTCGACGCGGATGAGGCCCGTCGGTCCGAGCGCGTCACGGACGGCCTCCAGGCGGGCGAGGTCATCGGCGAGGTCTTGGCCGGCGTCGGCGACTTTGACTTTCGCGGTGCGGCAGCCACCGGAGGCCAAGACGATCTCGTGGGCGCGTTCGGGGCTGACTGCGGGGACGGTGACATTGACGTTGATGGTCTGGCGGCGCCCAGGCGGCACGTCCGTGAGCAGTGCGCTCGTGGTCGCTTTCAGCCAGCGGGCGGCGTAGGCGTCATCGTATTCGATAAACGGCGAGAATTCCGCGGCGCGCTGCCCGTGGGTGAGGATGATGCCGGTGCGGCGGGTGAGGCCGCGGAAGCGGGCGCGCAGCGGTGTGGAGTAGACGCGGATCATGGCAGCACCTGCGCGATGGCGCGCTGCATGGGGAGCATTTTCGTCGCGGTTTCGGCGAGTTCGGTTTGCGGGTCGGAGCCGACAACGATGCCCGCGCCCGCATACAGGCGCAGGGCGTCGCCTTCGTCGCGGTGTTCGGTCAGGGCGCAGCGCAGCGCGATGACGAATTCGCCGTTGCCGGCGTCGTCGACCCAGCCGACGGGGCCGGAGTAGGGGCCGCGGTCGAAGCCCTCAAGTTCGGCAAGGACGCGGGCGGCGGCATCGCGCGGGGTGCCGCAGATCGCGGCCGACGGGTGCAGCAGGCCCGCGACTTGCAGCGCGGAGTGCTCGCCGGTGAGGAAGCCGGTGACGTCGGTGGCCAGGTGCATGATCGTCGGCAGGCGCAGGACGTGGGTGTCGCTCACCTCGACGTCGGCGATGGTGCGCAGGACTTCGATGATGCTGCGGGCGGCGTAGGCGTGTTCGGAGGCGTCCTTGGCGCTCGTCATGAGGTCATCGGAGGCGGCCTGGTCGATGTCGAGGTCGCCGGTGACGGGCGCGGAACCCGCGAGCGCCCGGGAGCGCACCTCGCCGTTCGTGACGCGCACAAGCATCTCGGGGCTCGCACCGATGAGGCCATCGACGTAAAACGTCCAGCACGTCGGATAGGCCTCGGTGAGGGCCTGGGCGAGCGCACCGACGGGCACGGCGCCGTCGAGCTGGATGACCTCGTCGCGGGCGAGGACGGTCTTGGCGAGTTCGCCCGCGACGATGCGGGTGACGGCCTCGCGCACGGCAGCAGTGAACTGCTCTCCCGTGAGGTCGCCTTCGGTGCGGGAGAGGACGTGTTGGGCCACGGCGGGCGGCGGCGCCGTCGGGGATGCGGGCGGCAGATCAAGAATCGTGTCGGTGCCGTTGGCCAGGTCGATGACGCGAGTGCCGCGCTCGCTGATATGCCACTGGACGCGCGGGACGATGAGCACCGAGGAGTAGCGCGAGACGGGCGAGAACGTCACCGAGACGAACGCGCGCACGCCGGAGGTGCGCAGCGTCGAGCAAAATGCGGAGAACTGCTGCTGCAGCGATTCGAACCGGTCGGGCCCGCTCGCGGTAAAGCGCGCGTATTCACCGATCCCGACGATCGTTTCGGCGCTCGAGCCGGAGCCGTGTCGCCACAAGGTGGGCTTGTCCTTGGCGGTGAGGGCTGCCAAGTCGGGCATGACGGGCTCGGGCAACGCGGGGTCCTTTGAGTGCTAGCTGACTAACTCAACTACTCTAATGCGTAGACGCAAAGCCACCCAATGAGCGGCGAAAAACGTGGAAAGCAGGAACGATGTTAGAGATGCCCGATGCCGGCCAACCCTTCGATCCCGCGCGCTGGCGCCCCGTCGAAGGCTTCGATTTCACCGACCTCACCTACCATCGCGCGATTGATGAGTCGGGCCAGGACCTGCCCGCGGTGCGGATCGCGTTTGACCGCCCCGAGGTGCGCAATGCGTTCCGCCCGCACACCGTCGATGAGCTGTATCGCGCACTCGATCATGCGCGGATGACGAGCGACGTCGGCACCGTCATCCTCACCGGCAACGGGCCGAGCAAGAAGGATGGCGGCTGGGCGTTTTGCTCCGGCGGCGATCAGCGCATCCGTGGGCGCGCGGGCTACCAGTATGAGGTCGAGGGCGCCGATGCGAGCGCGGATCTGGCCAAGCGGCGCGAGCAGATCGATCCGGCGCGTGCGGGCCGGCTGCACATCCTTGAGGTACAGCGGCTGATCCGCACGATGCCGAAGGTCGTCATTTGTGTCGTCTCCGGCTGGGCGGCGGGCGGTGGGCATTCGTTGAACGTCGTCGCGGACCTGTCGATCGCCTCGCGGCAGCACGCGCGCTTCATGCAGACCGACGCGAACGTCGGCTCTTTCGATGCGGGCTACGGATCGGCGCTGCTCGCCCGCCAGATCGGCGATAAGCGCGCGCGGGAAATCTTTTTCCTCGCCCGCGAATACTCGGCGGCGGACGCCGAGCGCTGGGGTGTCGTCAACGAGGTCGCCGATCACGATCAGATCGAAAACCTCGCGCTCGAATACGCGCGGATCATTTCCACGAAGTCCCCTCAGGCGATCCGGATGCTGAAGTTCGCGTTCAACCTCGCCGACGATGGGCTCGCGGGTCAGCAGGTCTTTGCGGGCGAAGCGACGCGGCTGGCGTATATGACCGATGAGGCGCTCGAGGGGCGTGATGCGTTCGTCGAGCGACGCGATCCGAACTGGTCGAGCTTCCCGTATTACTACTAGGGCAAAGTAAAGACCCGGCCACCCCCGTGGCCGGGTCTTTGCCGTCTGGTCTCCCCCTGCGGAGACCAGACGGGAAGTCGCGTGCGTAGCTTCAGGCCCTCCTCCTGAGTAGCGCTACGGCTGATCGCGCCGACATCTCTATAGTGCCGTAGGTCGCATATTTTTTAGGCTCATCGCTGGACTGAAATCCTCCCCTACTTCCTCCCATGTCAGATGGACGCCAGATCATACTGTGGTATAACGTGGGCGTCGCTATCGTTAAAGGGTGCCCGCCAAATCTCGCTTCGCTCGCCGCGATGTTGCGGTGCTGCGTGGGGGCAGGTACGCCGACGCTATCGCCCGCCTGGTCCCGGAGCTCACGGGCCGGCTTGCCGCACCCGGGACGCTCCCCCCGCTGGTGATGCTCGCCCCAGAGGCACCCGAGCGCGAGGCCTCCGACATCATCGCGCGTATCGCGCGCCTGCCACGGAACGTCGAGGTCATCGTGCAGACCTCCGGCTCGAGCAAGGGAGTGCCGGATCTCGTCGGGCTTAGCGCGACGAACCTGCTGTCCTCGGCGCTTGCCACGTTGCTGCGGCTGGCCGGCTGCCCCGAGGAAGGCTTGCACACCCCCGCGACGCTTGCCGAAGCGCGCGCGCAACTGCCGGATGCGGCGCGCGCGACGTGGATCACCGGGCTGCCCGTGAACCACATCGCGGGGCTGCAGGTCATCACGCGCTCGATCCTGGCGAACTCGGCTCCGATCGAGCTGCCGGTTGGCGACGGTTTTCGTTCGGCTGCGCTCGCGGCGGCCGCGGCGGGCCATGACGGCGCGACGCGGCTGTACACCTCGCTCGTGCCCACCCAGTTGCTAAGCGTCGTCGCCGATGAGCCACGTGCGCACGCGATCGCGAGCGCCTGCGATGCCGTGCTGGTAGGCGGCGCGGCTCTTCCGACCGCGACGGCGTCGGCCGCAGCTGCCGCGGGGATTCCCGTCGTCCGGACCTATGGCATGAGCGAGACCGGCGGCGGCTGCGTCTACGATGGCGTTCCCCTCGCTGGCGTCGACGTCGCGATCGAACAGCCCGATGCGTCCGGCATCGGCCGGATTCGGCTCACGGGCCCGATGGTCATCGACGGTTATCTCACCTCGGGCGCGGCGATCAATCCGCAACGCGGCGACGGTCGCACGATTCTGACCTCGGATCTCGGCAGGCTCGCTGACGGCGTGCTGACCGTGCTCGGGCGGGCCGATGATGTCATCATTTCCGGCGGCGCCAACATCGCCCCGCTTGCCGTCGAGCAGCTCCTCGCCGCGACCGGGTTCACCGGGCACATCGTCGGAGTGCCCGACCCGACGTGGGGCGCGCTTGTCACGTTCGTCGCGGAAGGGGCGGCCCCTGGGCTGGACGCGTTGCGTGCGGCGCTTGCAGACCAGCCGGCCGAGTTCCGGCCCCGCGCCGTTGTCGCCGTAGACCAGTTCCCGACGCGGGGACCGGGCAAGATTGATCGTCGGCGGTTGACCCAGCTCGCTGCGGATGCGTTGGCCGCCGGCGCAGGCGAGCGACGCGATCGGCGCTGACTAGCGCGGGGTTAGACTTGGGCGGGCTTTGCGCACCCGGAGTGAAAGGACGAATGCAGGTATGGCTACTGCTGCTAACTGGCTTGAAGGAGCCCGGTTACGCACCCTGCCGGCGGCCGTGGCACCGGTCATCCTGGGGTCCGGGGCGGCCTCGGGGCTCGGCGCTTTCTCGGCCCAGCGCGCGCTGCTCGCGGCCATCGTCGCGCTAGCCTTGCAGGTCGGCGTCAACTACGCCAATGACTATTCCGATGGGATCCGCGGGACGGACGACAATCGGACCGGTCCCCCGCGGCTGACGGGCGGCGGGCTGACGGCGGCGAAGAACGTGAAGCTCGCGGCGTTCGCGTGCTTTGGGATCGCGGCGCTCGCCGGACTCGTGCTCGTGGCACTGTCAGGCCAGTGGTGGCTGCTCGTCGTCGGCGTCGCCTGCGTCATCGCCGCCTGGTACTACACCGGAGGTACGAACCCCTACGGCTACCGCGGCCTTGGCGAGGTTTTCGTCTTTATCTTCTTTGGGCTCGTCGCCACCGCGGGCACGACGTTTACTCAGGCGCTCACCGTGCCGTGGCACGTGTGGGTGGCGGCCTGCGGCATCGGCCTCATCGCCTGCGCGATCCTCATGGTCAACAACATCCGTGACATTCCGACGGATTCGGTCTCCGGCAAGCGCACGCTCGCGGTGCGGCTCGGGGAGCGCGGGGCGCGCGTCGCATTCGCCGCGATGCTGCTCGGCGCGATCCTCCTCGCGCTGCTCACGGCGCTCCATACGCCATGGGCGCTGATCGCTGTGGTGCTCGCGCCGGCTGTGTGGGTCATCGTGCGGCCCGTGCTCGCGGGCGAGCGCGGCCGACCGCTCATCGCGGTGCTGCGCAATACCGGGTTCTTCGAACTCGCCTACGCGGTCCTGCTTGCGATCGCCTACGCGATCTAGCGCGGCTCCTCGCTGCGCTCGCGGTTGTCGTTGTCCGAAAGGGTCGAGTCGATGAGAGAGTCTTCTTCGGCGCTCGCGGCATCGGGCTTCGGCTCGCGACGCTTTTTCTTCAGCGGATCGTGGGCGGCAATCTCGGCGACGGCCTGGCGGCGCGGCCGGTCGAGCAGCACGTAGGACAGCAGCGCGCCGGTGACGATCGCGACCGCCCACATGAGGAAGGAACGCATGCCGGCGAGATAGAGCAGCCCGGCGGCGCCGAGGACGAACAGGATGCGATAGAGGGTGTACCGAAGGAATGCCACGCCCCTATGGTAGTCCGGCGGCGTACGCGGGCGGCGAAGTCGTCACGTCAACGCGCTGGATACGACGTACCCTGGGGATATGGCTAGAGTCCTTCCGATCATCCTCGTCGTCGCGCTCATGATCTATGCGCTCGTCGACTGTGCGATGACGCCCCGCGAGCGCGTGCCCCGCGGGCTGCCCAAGGGGTTGTGGCTCGTGCTCATCATCTTGCCGGTTATCGGTCCGCTCGCGTGGCTGTTCATGTCTCGCCTGGCGGGTGCGGCGCCCTATCAGTCGGGCCGGTCGCCCTTTAACCGGCCGGGCGGTAGCCCGTTTGGCCGCAAGCCCAAGCCGATGGCGCCCGACGATGACGAATCCTTCCTCGCCGATCTCGATTGGCAGGCCCGTAAGGCGCACTATGAGCGCCAGCGGAAGGAAAAGGAAGCGGCCGAGGCCGCCCGCAAGGAAGCCGAGCGCAAGAAGCGCCGCGAGCAGCGGGAAAAAGAGGCTCACGACGATGACGAGCCCTCGGATCAACCCAACGGCGAGGACTCCTAGCGGCCGGTAAACGCCTGACCGCCCGCGCGCCAGGTTTCATCGAGGTCGGACTCTTCCGGGAGTCGGAGATCCATCTCCATCGTCACCAGCCCGTGCGCCATCGCGAACAGGGCCTGCGCGCGATGCTCATCGCGGGTCACGAGCCAAAACGGGGTTCCCGCCCATTCTTCGAGGCCCGGCAGCAGGTCGGCGCGGTTGAATTCGCGGCCGGTCGCAAGGCGGTAGCGCTCCGGGTGCGCCAGGGCTTGCTCGCGGTAGGTGCGCAGCAGCGCCTCGACTGGCGCGTCGGGGTCGGAATCGATCGCCTCGTACAGGGCGTCCCCCATCTCGAATAGGGCGTCTTCGACGAGCCAGGCGCACAGCTCCGCGCGGCCCGCCAGATGCTTATACAACGAGGGCGCTTTGATCGACAGCTTCCCGGCAATACCCCGCATGCTCACCGCGTCCCAGCCATCGGATTCGAGGACCGCTTGGGCGGTTCGGACGATATCGCGTTGGCGCGCGGTGAGCATGCGGGGTTCGGGTCGATCGGTCATGGGGTAACGGTAACGTGTCGGCGTGCGACCTCGGCGGCGAGGGCGTCGTTGAAGGCGCGCATATCGTCTTCGACGTCGATGGCGGAGCCCGCATAGAGGACCAGCGCGCCGGTGAAGTCCTCGCCCTGGACGAAGCGGGTGCGCCCGTCCGGGGTTTCGGTCAGCTCGAAGTAGTGCTCCCCGTCGGCAAGGCCGGGGACGTAGAGCGTGCCCTTCCACCGCAGCTCGCGCGCGGACTCGGCGACAAGGACGCGGGGGCGGAAGACGAGCTCGTTGCCGCCGGCGCACACGTGGTTTTCCAGGTGCTCCCCCGCTTGCAGCGTGCCCGCGATTGAGACGAAGTTCGGGGACCACTGCCCCCAGGACGGCAGGTCGGCGAGGACCTCCCAGACCTGTTCGGGGCTGGCGTCGATGATGCGTTCGGTGTGGCGGGCGACCGGGGAGATCAGGCGGGTGTAAGCGAGGGAGACGACGGAGAGGGTCAGGGCAAGGCCGAGCAATGCAGCGACGGCGATTGCGGCGAACTTGAGGACTGTGATGGAAGTAGCCACGCCTCAAGCTAACACCGTTAGCCTCACATGCGCAAGAGGGTACGCAAAGAATCTTTCAGCCGATTTTTTAGGCGTAGGAGTGCATCGAGTCGAAGAAGTAGTTGATGCCGAACATGTTGAACAGGACGCCCGCGAACCCGAAGAGGATGAGGTAGGCGGAGCGGCGCCCGTCCCAGCCGCGGGTCGAGCGGGCATGCAGGTAAGTGGCGTAGATGACCCACACGACGAAGCTCATGACTTCCTTCGCGTCCCATCCCCAGGGGCGGGTCCAGGCGGAGTTCGCCCAGATAGCGCCGGCGACGATCGTGAACGTCCACAGGACGAAGCCGACCGCGACGAGGCGGTGGGCGAGCCGCTCGAGCGCGGTGACCGAAGGCAGGGCGCCGAGCACCTTCGTCGCGAGGCCGTGGTTATCCCCCGCGAAGTCTTTTGCGAGCTGCAGCGCGGCGATAAAGGCAGCGATCCCGAAGACGCTGACGGCTCCGATCGCGAGCGGCACGTGGATCGTCAGCCAGTAGTGGTTGAGGATCGGGGCGATACCGTCGGAGCGGGTATACAGCACCACGACGGCGAGGCCGAGGATGAGCGAGGCGGGCAGCGCAACGAAGACGCCGACGTCGCGCAGATCCCATTTGCGGGCGAGCACGAGGTAGATGACGAGCGCGACGAACGTGAAGGAGATCGTGAACTCGTACATGTTCGACCACGGGACGTGGCCGCCCGCGATACCGCGCGTGATGACGCCGATGCCGAGGAAGACCGTGCCCAGGTAGGTCACCGTCATGCCGATACCGGCCGCGGGGCGGCGGGCGTCTTGTGCGCGCGTCGCGGACCGTCCGGACAGGTCGACCGCGAACGCGATCATGGCGACGACGAACGCCGCGATGGCGGCGTAGACCAACAGTGTCGATACTTGGGCGAGGGACTGCATCTAGTCTTCCTGGGCTGGGGTCGGGGGCTGCGGGAGCGCGGCGAGGAGCCAGTCGAGTTCGGCTTGAAGGCCCGCGTCATCCCCTCGGGAGAGCGCTGCCGCTTCGATCACTGTAATACCCCCGGAGTGCTCGGCCCGCACCCACATGCGGCGCCGCGGCACGAACAGGGAGATACACAGGCCCGAAATGGCCGTGACGGTCGAGATGAGGAGCCACAGCAGCGACGGGTCGGAGCGGACGTCGAAGGATGCGAAGCGTGCGAGATCGACGAATTCGATCGTGCCGAGGCCGCCGGGCAGTTCGGCCTTTGCACCCGGCGTGAGCTGCAGGGCGACCGGCGTACCGTCGCTGCCGAGCGCCTGCGTGAGCTTCTCGGTGTGCAACTCGAAGGCGTTGCGCGGGATGCCGTCGTCTAGGCCGAGGTTGCCACGCCACACGTCGAGGACGAGCAGTGGCTGCAGGAGCGTTGGATGCGCCGAGACCCACGTCCCGTCCTGCTGCGCGGCGGCGGGCAGGAAGACGCCGGAGAACCCGAGCTGGTCGAGGCCGGCGCTCACGTCGGGCACTTTGATGACGCCGCGCGAGGTGTACGTCGCGTCTTTGGGGATGAACGGGACGGGGCCGTTAAAGGAGACCTTGCCCTTGGCATCGGTCACCTTGACGATCGGCGCGAAGCCGTTGCCCGACAGCGTGATCGCGGCGCCGCCGGCCTCGATCGGATGGTTCGGCGTGATGACCTCGGCGCGTTCGCGGGGCGTACCGTCGGGCGCGGTATCGCGGATGGTGACGTCGGCGCGGAAGGCTTCCGGTCGGCCGCTCGGCGCGAACGCGGAAGCGAAGCGGTCGAGCGTGAAGGAGAACGGGGTGAGGTCGGATTCGCGGAACCAGGCCCCGGATTCGAAGGAGTCGTAGTCGACGAGCGCGTTCGCGAAACCCCGCCCTTCGATGACGATGGCCTGGCCGCGGTAGGTCGCGAGCTGGCCCCACGCGAAGGCGATGAGGATCCCGACGAGCGCGTAGTGGAACAGGAGGTTGCCAATCTCCTTGACGTAGCCGCGCTCGGCGCTTATGCCGTCGGGAAACCGCGTGAGGCGATAGCGGCGGGAGAGCCGGTCCTCGAGCGTCTTTAAGGCATCCGCGTCGTCGGTCTGAACGTGGCGGTAGGCCTCGAACCGCGACAGCCGCGAGGGGATGCGCACGGGCGGAGAGGTCAGGGAGCGGTACAGGTCGCGGGTGCGCGGCAGGATGCAGCCGATCAGGGAGATGAACAGCAGCAGGTAGATCGCCGAGAACCACACCGACGTGTAGACGCTGAAGGCGCCGAGCCAGTCGAGCACCGGCCCGAGGCGCGGGTAGGAGGAGAGGAATTCGGCGACCTTCTCCGGGGACTGGGCGCGCTGCGGGATGAGGGAGCCGGGCAGGGCTGCGAGGGCGAGGGCGAGCAGCAGGAAGATCGCGACCCGCATGCTCGTCAGCTGGCGCCAGCTCCAGCGCAGCCAGGCGATGACTTCGCTCACGCTATACCACCGTCTCAAAGCCGCCGATGAGGCCCTGCAGCCACGCGGTCACGCTGTCCCATAGGCCCGAGACGAGCAGGATTCCGAGGGCGATCAGGACGATCCCGCCGATGCGCATGAAGGCGACGCGGTGGCGGCGTAGCGCAGTCAGCATCGCCGTCGAGCGAGTGAACAGCGCCCCGAGGACGATGAAGGGGATGCCAAGGCCCAGGCAGTAGGCGAGGGCCAGGAAGGCGCCGCGCCAGGGGTTCGCGCCGTCGAGGGCGAGCGTGAGGACCGCGGACAGCGTCGGGCCGATGCAGGGCGTCCAGCCGAAGCCGAAGACGAGACCGAGCACGAACGCGCCGACCTGACCGCTGGCAAGGTCGACGCGTAGGCGACGCTCGGTTTGGGCGAACGGCAGCCAGCCCGCGAAGGCAAGACCGAGCAGGATGACGAGCACGCCCAGGATACGCGTGATGAGCGAGAGGTACGGGGCGAGCGCGTAGCCGAGGGAGGCAAACGCGATCCCGAGGCCGACGAACACGGTCGTAAAGCCGAGGACGAAGAGGCTCAGGCCGCCGACGACCTTGCGGGTCGGGGCCTTGCGTTTCGTGCCGCCCGCCTCGACGGCGGCGCCGGCCATCCCGGAGACGTAGCCGACGTAGCCGGGTAGCAGCGGCAGCACGCACGGGGAGGCGAAGGAGACGAGTCCGGCAATGAGCGCGACCGGCAGCGCGGCAAGCATCGACCCCGTGAGTACGGTCGAGCGGAAGAACTCGACAAGGTCCATCAGGCGCTCTCAGCCTTCGCGTCTTCGATGAGGCCGCGCAGCACCTTCGGGTCGATGCGGCCAAGGATGCGCCCGTAGACGCGGCCCTGGGCGTCGAGGACGAGGGTCGTCGGCATCGCCTGCAGCGGAACCTTGCCCTGCATCGCGGCGACGAGGGTCGCCTGCGGGTCGAGGACCGTCGGGTAGGGAATCGCGAACGTGTCGTCGAAGGCGCTCGCCGCGGCCTTATCGTCGCGCGGGTTGATCCCGAGGAAGGGCACGTCGGTGAATTCCTCGGCGAGCGCTTTCAGGTCGGGGGCTTCGGCGCGGCACGGCGGGCAGGAGGCGTACCAGAAGTTCACGACGGCGGGCTTGCCCCGCCACGTGCTCGAGTCGACGGCGTTGCCGGCCAGGTCCGTGCCGGTGATCTCGACGGGCGCGCCGCGCTCACCTTCCTTCCAGACCGTGAATGACCCGTCCCCGGCCTGGTAGCCCGCGCCCGCGGTGGGCGCGGCGGTGCCGCCGCTCGTATCGGCGCAGCCGACGAGCAGAGCGGCGGTGAGACACAGGGCAGCTAGGGCGCGTCGTCTCACGGCTGTTCGTCCGTTCCGGCGGCCTGCGCCACCGAGGTTCCGGGCACCATATCGCTCGCCTTCATGAGGAGGTCGCCGGCCGGCTCCCAGTAGGCGAGGCCGACGAGGCGATCGTCGTGGAAGGTCAGCGACGTGAGCGAGGCGAGCGAACACTGCCGGTTGCGCGGGTCGTGAGCGAGGGGGCGACGCTCGAGGAATAGCCGCGTCGCCCAGATCGGCAGCTGGTGGGAGACGAGGAGCGCCTCGTGCCCGCGGGCCGACGAGTGCAGGACCTCGCGGATGACGTCGGTCATGCGGTGGACCTGGTCGCGGTAGGACTCGCCCCACGACGGGATGAGGGGGTTGCGGTAGCGCCACCAAAACTTCGGGTGCGCGAGCATCAGCCGGTTGCGGTTGACGTCGAAACCTTCGAATTCGTTCCCGGCTTCGATCAGTCCCTCGTGCGTGTGCAGTTCGAGTCCGAACCGCTCGGCCGTCGGGCGCGCCGTCTCCTGCGCGCGCTGCAGCGGCGAGGCGCCGACGTGGGTGATGTCGTGGCCCCCATCGGAAAGGACTTCGGCGACGCGCTGCGCCATCGCGACCCCGAACTCGGAGAGCCGATACCCGGGCAGGCGGCCATACAGGATCCCTTCGGGATTGTGGACTTCGCCGTGTCGCATGAGATGGATGGTCGTACGCGTCATGGTCCTAGTCTCTCAACAATTAGCGGCCGGTTTCCAACGCCGTGCGCAGCGCGCGCTCGGTGATGGTGTACTCGGCGATGATCCGCTCCCCCACGGCGATGACGGGGACGCGGTCGGTGAAGCGCTCGCGCAGCTCGGCATCGGCATCGATGTCGATCAGGATCGGGTGCTGCTCGCGCGTCGCGAGCACGGCTTTCACGGTCGCGATCGCGTCGTCGCACAGGTGACAGCCCGCCCGGGTGTAGACGGTCACAGCGGGCCAGGGGCCGGGGTCGGGGCGGCGGAAGCGGCGGGGCAGAAAGCGTGTCATACAGTTAAGAGGTGGAACGGACGGTCGCGGCATTTTTCGATGTCGATAACACGCTCATCCGCGGCGCGAGTGCCTATCATCTCGCCCGCGAGCTGTATCGACGCGAATTCTTTCGGGCTCGTGACATTGTATTCGCTGGCCGTCACGCCCTCACCTACGCCCTGTTCGGCGAGACGGTCCCCCGCGTCGAAGCGGTCCGCACCCGCGCGCTGGCCGCGATCAAGGGCCACGATGTCGCCGAGGTCGTTTCCGTCGGCGAAGAGGTCTATTCCAACGTGCTCGAGCCGCGCGTCGTTGCCGGCACGCTGAAGATCTTGCAGGACCACCTCGACGCGGGACACGAGGTATGGCTCGTGACGGCGACGCCCATCGAACTGTCGGACCATATCGCGGCGCGCCTGGGGGCGACCGGGTCGCTTGGCACCCAGGCCGAACACATCGATGGCGTGTACACCGGTCACCTGTCGGCGCCGTTTTTGCACGGGCCGGTCAAGGCCGAGGCGATCGAGGTGCTCGCGCGCGAACGCAATATCGATCTGGCCGCCTCGTTTGCGTATGGCGATTCCCTCAACGACGTGCCGCTGCTGGCCGCGGTCGGCAACCCGGTCGCGATCAATCCAGAGCCGCGCCTGCGCGCGTATGCGAAAAAGCGCGGCTGGCAGATTCGGGCGTTTAAGCAATCGCGTCGCCGCCTCATGACGGGGATCGGTCGCGGCGTGCAGTCTGCGTCGCTCGCGGGCTTGTTGTGGGCCGGCGCTGCGGTCATCAAATCGCTGCGCGGCAGGCAGCACTAGAGACACAAAAGGCCCGGAGGCTTCCGGGCCGGTGTGCGTGCTTACTTCTTGTTGCGGCGCTGGTGACGAGTCTTGCGAAGCAGCTTGCGGTGCTTCTTCTTCGACATGCGCTTGCGGCGCTTCTTGACTACAGATCCCATATGGTCCTCACAAATTATGGTGCTTCACGGCGAAGCCGCAGGTACAAGGAGCTAGTTTACCCGCTTGCTTCGATATCGCGATCCTGCTCCCAGCTACCGAGCCCGGAGGCGATCAGATCATCGACTGCTGCTCGGGGCACGCGAAACGAGCGTCCCACCCGCACGGCGGGTAGTTCACCGGCATGAACCATGCGGTAGACCGTCATGCGTGAAACGCGCATGAGTCCAGCGACCTCCGCGACTGTGACAAAGCGCGGGGCTCCTTCAAGCTGGGCCATGACTGTCCGTTTCTCGATTCCATCGCCGACGAAAATAGGGGTCGGCGGGCGTACTCCCTGTGGTGATATTCCCAGATTATCGCGTCGAACTCAACCTCGGGGGCTCAGATCACTAGTGAATCTATCCCCAATTCGGGAAACGCGGCCGACCGCGTCGCCATGATCGCGCGATCGATTGGATCGGCCGGATCGTATCCCCACGAAAATGGCTTAACGTTCACGTCAATTCCGTCGCCCATCGTCGTCGGAATATCGGCGCCAGCGCAGGGCCCACTCTTCTGAGCGGCAGCCCGCCAGCACTCGGGGATCGCCACAGTGGGAGCAAGATCATGGTCCGCGGCGACCGCCACGAGGTGGCTCCAGGCGCGCGGCGGCACCGAGCACACGGCGTAGCCGCCTCCGCCGAGCGCGACCCAGCGGCCCGAGCTGTGCGTCTCGATGAGGTCGCGCAGCAGGATCGCGGCGCTGCGCATCCCGTCGACAGACCAGGCGAGGTCGGTCAGGGGGTCGGCGATGTGCGCGTCGCAGCCGTGCTGGGTGATGACCACGTCGGGTTTCAGCTCGGCGATCACGGGTTCAACGATCGCTTCGATGGCCCGCAGGGCGGCGGCATCGTCGCTGCGCGGCGGCAGGCACAGGTTGATCGCGTGCCCCTTGGCGTTCGTGCCCCCGACATCCTGTGGGTAACCGGTGTGGGGGAAGAGGGAGTCGGGGTGCTGGTGGATCGAGATCGTCGTGACGCGCGGGTCGTCGCGGAACATTTTTTCGACGCCATCGCCGTGGTGGGCGTCGATATCGATGTATAGGACCGAGGACGCGCCATGCGCGAGGAGATCGGCGATCCCGACGGCGGCGTCGTTGTAGACGCAGAAGCCGGCGGCCTTCGCGGGCATTGCATGGTGCATGCCGCCGGCGAAGTTGATGGCGCGCTTCGCCTCGCCGCTCGCGACGGCCCGGCAGGCGGCGAGGCTCGCCCCGGCCAGGCGCGCGGCCGCGCGGTGCATGTGGCGGAATGGCGGACAGTCCGGATCCGCGAGTCCGAATACCTCGCCGCCGGACGGGAGCTCACCGGTGGAGGCCGCTTTGATCGCGGCGATGTATTCGCCCGCGTGGACCCGTGCGAGTTCGGCATCGGTCGCGATCGGTGGGGCGAGCACGCAGATCGCCTCGAGGTCGAGCAGGCCGAGCGCCTCGATGAGATCCATGGTGAGGGTGAGGCGAGCGGGGGCCATTGGATGGGTGGGACCGAAGTGGTATTCGGTTAGCTCCGCACTGTAATAGACCTGCACCTTAGCCATGGGGTCACGCTACCGCGCGCGCTACGCTGAGGGATAGCAACCGCCATTGGGGAGGTAAAGGAGGATCCATGTCGCGGACCCGCGCGCTTGCCCGGCGCTCACGTGACTGGGTCGACGAGATCGCTCACTCCTCACCCGCCCGCCTCGCCCTGCTCGTCTTTTCGGCGATCGTCCTTGTCGTCACGGCGCTGTTGTCGCTGCCGATCGCGACGACATCGGGCCACCGCGCGCCCTTCGCCGATGCCCTGTTTCAGGCGACGAGCGCGGTGTGTGTGACGGGACTGGTCACGGTCGATACCGCGACGTACTGGTCGACGTTCGGCCACTCCGTGCTCATGGTCGCGATGGCGGTCGGCGGCCTCGGCGTCATGACGCTCGCCTCGATCCTCGGTTTCGCGGTCTCCCGCCGCATCGGCCTCACGCAGCGCATGTTGACCGCGCGCGAGACGAAGACCGACCGCTTGGGAGAGGTCGGCTCCCTCATCACGGCCGTCATCATCGTCTCCCTCACGGTCGAGATCGCACTCGCCCTCATCCTCGTCCCTCGCTTCATAGCGCTTGGCGAACCGCTCGCTCAAGCGATCTGGCACGCCTCGTTTATGGCGGTCTCGATCTTCAATAACGCGGGCTTCGTCATCCTGCCCGAAGGTCTCCAACCCCACCTCGGTGACTGGTGGATCGGCCTGCCGATCGCTGTGGGTACCGCAATCGGCGCGATCGGTTTCCCGGTGCTACTGAACCTGCGTCGCCATTTCTTCCACCCACGACACTGGTCGCTGCACACGAAACTCACGCTCGTCGTCTATTTCTCCCTCGCCGGACTCGCATTCCTCGTCATTCCCGCGATGGAGTGGACAAACCCGGCGACTTTCGGACAGATGACGACGTCGGAGAAAATCCTGACCGGCCTCATCTATTCGGTCAACGCTCGCTCCTCCGGTATCGAGACGATCCCCGTGGCGCACATGCGGGAGGCGACCTGGTTTTTCCAAGACGCGCTGATGTTCGTCGGCGGCGGCACGGCGTCGACGGGCGGCGGTATCAAGGTGACGACGCTTGCCGTCCTGCTGCTCGCGATCGTCGCCGAGGCGCGCGGTGACCGCGATATCGAGGCTTTCCACCGGAGGATCCCGGCCGGCACGGTGCGCGTCGCCGTCGCGGTCGCTTTCATCGGAGCGACCCTCGTCGGCATCGCCACGTTGATCCTGCTGTCGATCACGAACCTGCAACTGGACATGGTGCTGTTCGACGTCATCTCCGCGTTCGGCACGGTGGGCCTCTCGACGGGGATCACGGGCCACCTACCCGATGCGGGCAAGTACGTGCTCACCGGTTTGATGTTCATGGGACGCGTCGGCACCATGACGCTCGCCGCGGCCCTCGCGCTCCGATCGCGCCGCCGCGTTATCCGCATGCCGGAAGAGCGCCCGGCGGTAGGCTAACGGTCAGAACAAAGGAGAATTCATGCCGGAACGTCGCACCAATTCGGGCGTGCTCGTCATCGGGCTCGGCCGCTTCGGTTCCGCCCTCGCGATCACCCTAGAAAAGTCGGGCCGCGAGGTCCTCGCCGTCGAGCGCAACCCCGAACTGATCGAACAGTGGTCGGGCCGGCTCCCCCTCGTCGAGGCGGACGCGACGAACCCTGAATCCCTCGAACAGCTCGGCGCCTCCGAATTCCCCGTCGCCGTCGTCGGCGTTGGTACCTCGCTGGAGGCCTCCGTCCTCATTACCGGCAACCTCGTCGACCTCGGGATGCCCGAGATCTGGGCGAAGGCGATCTCTGCCGAGCACGGCCGTATCTTGCGCCGGATCGGCGCGCACCACGTCGTCTATCCCGAGCATGATGCGGGCCAGCGGGTCGCCCACATGGTCTCGGGACGCATGCTCGACTTCATTGAGATGGAGGACGGCTTCACGATCGTGAAGATGCGCCCGCCGAAGGAGACGTGGGGCTTTACGCTCGCCGAGAGTGATATCCACAAGAAGTACGGCATCACCGTTATCGGCGTGAAGCCGCCGGGCGAACCGTTTGAATACTCGACCGAGCACACTCGGATCAACCGCGACGATATCCTCATCGTCTCCGGCAACACCGAACTCCTCGAACGCTTTGCCCAGCGACCGTAACGCTACTCCTCGATCGGGCCGAGCAGCACGTTCGCCCAAGCGGCGTGCGTCGACTCATCATCGGAGGGCTGGAAGAGCCCGGCAAGGACGTCGCGGTATAGGCGCGAGAGCTCGTGGCTGTTGTAGTAGGAACGCCCACCGCACGCACGGATCGCCTTTTCGACCGTGTTCTTCGCGGCTTCAGTCGCGCGCACCTTGATCGCGGAGACCATGGGCATCCACAGGGCGCCACGGTCGACGCCCTGGTCGATGTCGCGAGCGGCGAGCGTGAGCTGCGGGTAGATGCCATCCATCTCGATCGCGGCGTCGGCGAGGCGCCAGCGGATATCCGGATCGTTCGCGTACGTCGTCTGGTTCTTCACGCTGTCGCGGTTCTTCACGGTCTCAACCGCGACCTCGAGCGCGCGCTTGCCGATGCCCGTATAGCAGGCGGCCAGCAGGATTTCGAAGTGGGAGAAGATCCCCCACACCACCGGGTGGGCACTCGGGCCCGGCTCGATCCGGCACAGGACCTGATCGGCCGGAGCGTGTGCGCCCTCGAGCTTCGTCGTGTGCGACTGGGTGGCGCGCATGCCAAGGACGTCCCAGTCCTCCTCGATGGTAAAGCCGCCGTCCTCGCGGTTGAGCACCGCGAACACGCTCATGGGCTCGCCCTCGGAATCATCGCGGCCAAAGGTCATCAGGCGCGTCCAGGCGGGGGCGAGCGAGGTAAAGATCTTCGTGCCGGTGAAGGTGAAGCCGCCCTTACCGTCGGGCTTCGCATCCGTGATGGAGCCGAACAGGACGAGGTCATTGGAGGGTTCGGAGATCCCGAAACCGAACAGGTGGCCGTCTCCCGCGTCCTTGAGGATTCGTGCGCCGGCTTCCAGACCCGCCTCGTTGAGCATCCGCCCGACCCCGACGACGATGTGGTGCATGTTGACCGCGAGCGCCGTCGCGGGGGCAGCCCCGGCGAGTCGGATCTGCTCGTTCACGATCTCTTCGAGGCTCAGGCCGGCGCCGCCGAATTCCTCTGGTACGAAGGCCGACAAATAACCGACCTCTTTCAGGTCGGCGAGGTCATCGTCGAAGAATCGGTTCTCGCGGTCGATCTGTTCGGCCCGGGAGTGGATAGTGGCAAGTAGCTCATCGGTGAGTACAGCGGTCGGCATAACATCCTCGTTTCGAAACGTGCGCCTAACTCCCCCATTGTTTCGCGCCTCGCGAGCGGCTTCAAGTACACCATGTCGCAGCCACCCCCTACCCTTAAATACATGGCACGAGCGAAGGCTGAATACCGCTGCACCGACTGCGGCTGGACGACGACGAAATGGGCGGGGCAATGCCCCTCGTGTCAGGCCTGGGGCACGGTCGAAGAAGCGGCCCCCGCTGCCGAATCCGTCCGGGCGGTTGAGGCACTCGCCCCGCTGCGCTCCGCGCAACCGATCGACCAGGTTCGCGCCGATGATGCACGGGCACGTTCAACGGGCCTTTCCGAGCTCGACCGAGTCCTTGGCGGCGGTATCGTCCCCGGGGCCGTCATTTTGCTGGCTGGAGAGCCGGGCGTCGGCAAATCCACGCTCCTGCTTCACGTCGCCGCCCGCGCCGCTCGCAGTGCCACGGACAGCGGCGCGGGACCGGTCCTGTACCTCACGGGCGAAGAATCCGAGGCCCAAGTGCGCATCCGCGCCGATCGCATTGGCGCGCTGTCGCCGAACCTCCTGCTTGCCTCCCTCACCGACGTTGCGGCCGCCCTCGGACACATCGAGCAGGCTCGCCCCTCGATGGTCATCGTCGATTCGGTCCAGACATTCGCCTCCGCCGAGGTCAGCGGAGTGCCCGGCTCGGTGACCCAGGTCCGTAACACCGCCGGCGCCTTCATCGAAGTCGCCAAAACGCAGGGCGTCCCGATCGTGCTCGTCGGGCACGTGACAAAGGATGGCTCCATCGCGGGTCCCCGCGTGCTCGAACACCTCGTCGATGTCGTCTGCCAGTTCGAGGGCGAACGTCACTCGCGGCTACGAATGCTGCGTGCCTTGAAGAACCGGTATGGCGCGACCGACGAGGTCGGCTGTTTCGACCTCACGGACGCCGGTGTCGTCGAACTACCCGACCCCTCGGGACTGTTCTTGGAGGGCGCGGACGTCACGGTGCCGGGCACCTGCACGACCATCACGCTCGAGGGCCGCCGCCCGATGCCGCTGCAGATCCAGTCCCTGCTCGCCGAGACGACGTTCTCCTCCCCCAGGCGCACGACCTCGGGACTGTCGCAGTCCCGGACCCTCATGACTCTCGCGGTGCTGCAGGCGCGGCTGAAGCTTCCGCTCGGCAGCTTCGACATTTACGTCTCGACGGTCGGGGGCGCCGCCACGAGCGAACCGGGGGTCGACCTCGCGATCGCGACCTCGGTCGCGGGCGCCGCCTTGGACAAGACGTTCCGGCCGAATTTCATCGCCCTCGGCGAGGTCGGACTGACCGGCCAGCTCCGCTCGATCGTGGGCCTGGACCGCCGGCTGAGCGAGGCCGCTCGCCTCGGGTTCACGGATGCGATCGTCCCCGAACACGCTGCCCGCACGAAGGCCCCGGCCGGAATCCGCATCCATCCCGTCGACTCGATCGCACAGGCGCTGCGGGTCGGGCTGGCGATGGAAGCCTAAGCCGGTAGTGGGCATTACGATAGGAGTGTTCAGCCGCACACAGGTGAAGGAGGGTCGCGGTGGTAGCCCATGACCTTCGTTCCACCCTCGCTCGGGTCGCTCCCGGCACGGAGCTTCGCGACGGCCTCGAGCGCATCCTGCGGGGCCGCACCGGCGCTCTCATCGTCCTTGGCGATAACGAGACCGTAGGCTCGATCTGCTCGGGCGGGTTTCGCCTCGATGCGGAATTCACCGCCACCCGGCTGCGCGAGCTTTCGAAGATGGATGGCGGCGTCGTCCTCGATTCTCAACTCGAGACGATCACCCGTGCGAACGTCCAGCTGCTACCCGCCTCCGATATCCCGACAACGGAAACCGGGATGCGTCACCGCACCGCCGACCGGGTCGCCAAGCAGACGGGCTTCCCCGTCATCTCGGTATCCCAATCGATGTCGATTATCGCGATTTACGTCGAAGGAACGCGCCACGTCCTCGAAGACTCCGATGTCATCATCTCCCGGGCGAGCCAGGCGATCGATACGCTCGAGCGCTACCGCTCCCGTCTCGACGAAGTGCTCTCGACGTTGACTTCGCTAGAGTTGCGCGGCCTCGTCGCCGTTTCGGATGTGGCGACGGTGATGCAGCGCCTCGAGATGGTCGTGCGGATTTGGGACGAGATCGAGTCCTATGTCATCGAACTCGGCATCGATGGCCGCTTGCTCAAGCTCCAACTCGATGAGCTCGTAACCGGCGTACTGAAGGATGCCAACCTCGTCCTCGCCGAATACTCCCGCGTCCCACCGGAACAGGCACTAGAAGAGCTCTCAGCCCTCAGCTCCGTCCAGCTCCTTGAGCCTCAGCTCGTGGCCGCGACGATGGGACTCGGTGCCGAAGCACGCGGGATGGACCAAACCCTTCAGGTGCGTGGATTACGGCTCCTGTCGAAGATTCCTCGACTGCCCTCCGCGGTCGTTGAGGGGCTCGCGGCCCACTTCGGTTCGATCGAGGAACTCCTCGAAGCCTCGACAACCGATCTGCAGGAGGTCGAGGGCGTGGGTCCGCAGCGCGCCCGCGCGATCCACGATGGGCTCGAGCGTCTTGCCGAGCTAGCGATGTTCGCGCGCCGCTAACGTACCTCGAACGACGTCGTCTCCGACGTGCCCCCGATACTCACCTTCGCCTTGTAGACGCCAGGCTTCGCGGCCTCCCCTGCTTCACAGCCCGCGGTGCGGTGCTGGGCCGGCCACACGATCGTGCGAGTAGTTTCCTCGTCAGGACTCAACAACAACGTCACGGCCTCCCCCGGGCACGACGCGCTCGTCCAGATGGTTTCGTCCCCCGACGTAATGACGACGTCGATTCGCTGATCCGGGGTGTCGATCAGGCACGGAATGGGGAACTTGTTCGTCAGCTTCGCTACGAGGTTGTAGTCACCACCGGAGCGGTTTGCGACATCGAGCGTCAGCGCCACATCGCCCGACGGACAGACCTCGGGTTTCACGCCCTTCAGCGCCTTGAGACGATCCTGTTCATCGAGCGCCGCCCATTCAGCTGAGGACGACGGGGACGGATTGACCGTCTCTTCCATTGTCGGGGTCGAAGAGGATGAGAACGACTCGGTAATGGCCTTCGCGATCGCCCAGGCTCCCCACGCCACCAGACCCACGAGGGCGAGTAGGACGATGGCGGCAACGACACGACGGACGAGGATCTGGCGGCGGGTGGGCCGTTTGGGGCGACGTTTGGTCGCCGCAGCCGGTCGTTTGACCGGTTTCTTTCCGCTCGTCTTCGCCATGTCATACCTCCGCTTCCCACCTTATTTGATGCTCTAGTTTCCGCCTGAGCACGCCACGCTAGAGCGCTGGCGGCACAATGAGAGGCATGCAAAAGGACGTGACCGACCAGCTCATCGAGTGGTTCACCGAGCACGGCCGTGACCTGCCGTGGCGAGAGCCAGGAACATCCGCGTGGGCGATCCTCGTATGCGAGGCTGTCAGGAAGTTTGTGTGTGAGGCTCTGATCTAGAAGGAGTTTCACCGATAATGACTACGGTGTCACCGAAGAAAAGCCACGACCCGGCG
>NZ_MQVR01000032.1 GCF_001907295.1 Bowdeniella nasicola | reverse complement strand
ACCATGACCGATACCGACACGCCCGCACTAGCAAGCTAAAACCCCAAACGAGAGGAAAACGCCGTTACACCACTACAAGGGACTTGACCCCGACCAGCTCCAAGACACGTTCAAGAAGTTCACCGAGTGCACGGGCATCACCGTCGAGCACAACGGCATCGGCGAATTCGAAACCCAGATCGTCGTCCAGGCGGAGTCCAACAACGCTCCCGACCTCGCGATCTTCCCCCAGCCCGGCCTGCTGCAGCGCATGGTGAAGGAGGGCTACATCAAGGAAGCCCCCGCTGAGGTCGAAAAGAACGTCGACGAAGGCTGGTCCGAGGACTGGAAGGCCTACGGCACCGTCGATAACAAGTTCTACGCCGCGCCCCTCATGGCGTCGGTGAAGTCCTTCGTGTGGTACTCGCCGGCAATGTTCAAGGAGGGTGGCTACGAGATCCCCAAGACCTGGGATGAGCTCACCGCCCTGACCGAGAAGATCGCCTCCGAGCACTCCGAGGGTTCGACGCGCCCGTGGTGTGCGGGCATCGAATCCGGCGGTGCGACCGGCTGGCCGGCCACCGACTGGATTGAGGACCTCGTCCTGCGTGTCGGCGGCGGCGACGTCTACGACAAGTGGGTCACCCACGAGATTCCGTTCAACGACGCCAAGGTGAAGGAAGCCGCCGAGTACGTCGGCAAGATCCTCACCGACGACAAGTTCGTCAACGGCGGCATCGGCGACGCCCGCTCGATCGTGTCGACCTCGTTCAACGACGGCGGTCTGCAGATCCTCGACAAGGCGTGCTACATGCACCGCCAGGCCTCCTTCTACGAGGCCCAGTGGCCCGAGGGCACCAAGGTCGCGGAAGACGGCGACGTCTTCGCGTTCCCGCTGCCCCCGGTCAAGGAAGGCGAAGTTCCGCTGCTCGTCGGCGGCGAGTTCGTCGGCGCGTTCAACGGCAAGGACGAGACCAAGGCCGTCCAGGCCTACATGGCCTCCGGCACCTGGGCGAACACCCGCGTTGGCATCGGTGGCGTGACGAGTGCGAACAAGGCCGTGGATGCCTCGAAGGCGTCCTCGCCCCTCCTCAAGCAGGCCATCGAACTGCTGCAGGATAAGAACTCGGTCGTCCGCTTCGACGGCTCCGACCTCATGCCCTCCGAAGTGGGTGCCGGCTCCTTCTGGACTGGTATGACCCAGTGGCTGAACAAGGAAAAGGATCTCGACACCGTCCTGAACGACATCGAGAACTCCTGGCCTAAGGGCTAGTCCTGTCACTTGATCGACTCTTGGGGGCGGCACCATTGAGTGTCGCCCCCACAGTCGCACCTTCCGCCTCCTAACAGAAGAAGTCTCGCCATGCTCAACACCAAGATCGGCCAAATGGTCGCAGCGATTGTGGCGCTGATTGTAGTGGTCGCACTCCTCATGCTGCTCGCGAAGCTTGCGGATCGACTACCCGAAAAGCTCCGCCGCTGGGCTGCGCCTCTGATTTTCGCTGGCCCCGCCCTCGCCATGCTGGGCGTCGGCCTCATCTACCCCGCGATCCGCACGACAGTGATGTCGTTCTACGATCGCCGCAGTGCCGAGTTCGTCGGCCTCGATAACTACAAGTGGGTCTTCACCAACGCCGACTCGCTGCAGTCTTTCGCTAACACGTTCTGGTGGGTGCTCCTCGTGCCCACCCTGTCCACCGGTATCGGCCTCGTCTACGCGATCCTCATCGATAAGTCGCGCTTCGAGAAGGTCGCGAAGACGCTGCTGTTCATGCCGATGGCGATCTCGTTCGTCGGCGCCGGTATCATCTGGAAATTCGTCTACGACTACAAGGGCGCGTCCCAAAGCCAGATCGGTCTCGGCAACGCGATCATCACGATGTTCGGCGGGGAACCCGTGCGGTTCTTGCAAGACGCCCCCTGGAACACGTTCTTCCTCATCGTCGTCATGATCTGGATCCAGGCCGGTTTCGCCATGGTGCTCCTGTCCGCCGCGATCAAGGCGGTGCCCGACGATATCGTCGAAGCCGCCCTGCTCGATGGCGTGAGCTCCTGGCAGATGTTCAAAAACATCACCGTGCCCTCGATCCGGCCGACGCTCGTCGTCGTCCTCACGACCATCACCATCGCGACGCTGAAGATCTTCGATATTCCGCGCACCATGACGGGCGCGAAATACGGCACCCAGGTGCTCGCGAACCAGATGTACGACCAGTCGTTCACGTTCGGTAACAACGGCACGGGCTCGGCCCTGTCGGTCATCATCTTCGTGCTGGTGATCCCGATCGTCGTGTACAACGTGCGACAAATGCTGATCAACCGGGAGGTGCGTGGGGCATGAGTAAGGACACCCCAGACATGGAACGCGTCTCGCCCGTCGACGGCGTGCCCGAGGACATTGCCGCGACCGGCACGACCACGTTGGAAGGCGCCGGAACCACCGACATTAAGGTTGCTGACGGCGACAAGCCCGCCGATAAGCCGGGCAAGCGCGTGCGCAACAAGGACGACCAACTGGGCAGCGCCGCCAAGCGCCTGCTCACGAACCGGTTCGGCTCCCTCGTCGCGCTGCTCATTGCCGTGTTTTGGACGGTGCCGACATTCGGCCTGTTCATCTCCTCGATCCGGCCCGAGCGCCAGATCAAGACGAGCGGGTGGTGGACGTTCTTCGCCGACCCGCAGTTCACTTTGGACAACTACAACGAGGTGCTCTTCGGACGTGCCTCGTCGGGCGCGTTGTCGAACTACTTCATGAACTCGCTGGTCATCACGATCCCGTCGACGCTGATCCCGCTCGCGGTTGCGGTCCTCGCGGCCTACGCGTTCTCGGTGCTGCAGTGGCGGGGACGTGACGTCGTGTTCATCACCGTGTTCGCGCTGCAGATCGTGCCGCTGCAGATGGCCCTCATCCCGCTGCTGCGACTGTTCTCGGGCACCTCGCTGCTCGCGAACTTCCCGTTCATTGCGGTGTGGATCGGGCACTCGATCTTCGCGCTACCGCTCGCGATCTTCCTGCTGCACAACTTCATGGCCGAGATCCCACGCGATCTCATCGAGGCCGCGAAGGTGGACGGCGCCGGACACGTCACCGTGTTCATGAAGATCATGCTGCCGCTGCTGGTTCCGGCGATCGCGTCGTTCGCGATCTTCCAGTTCCTGTGGGTGTGGAACGACCTCCTCGTCGGTCTCACCTTCACCGGTGGCAATAACGCAATCCAGCCGCTGACCGCGCGCCTGGCCGAAATGGCGGGCTCGCGTGGCCAGGACTGGCATCTACTCACCGCGGGTGCGTTCGTGTCGATCATCATCCCGATCGGCGTGTTCCTCGCGCTCCAGCGGTACTTCGTCCGTGGTCTGCTCGCGGGCTCCGTTAAGGGCTAGCGACGACGACGGACGAGAGCATGGCGGCGGGTACTTCGGTGCCCGCCGCTTCGCATTCGGTAGGCTCGAAGCATGCCGATGTCGCAGTCTTTACCGTCCGCTGTCCGCCGCCACCGCGAGATCGCCGCGCTCTTAGCATTCGGGTTCCAATCCCGCCACGAGTATGGCTTCGGCTATCTCGGTGACGATGCCCAAATCCTTACCGAGCGCGGCATCGAACTGTGGATCACCTGCCGCATGACGCACTGTTTCGCGCTCGGTTCGATGTTGCCGAAGGACTACCTCGGTGACGCCGATCCCGGCCGCTACCGCGAACTCGCCGAGCACGGCATCTCGTGCCTGAAGAACCACTTCCACGACGCCGAGTTCGGTGGCTATTTCTCCGCCCTCGACGCAGCCACGGGCCAGCCCGCCGCCGACGGGGGAGAGCGCAAGGCCGCCTACGCCCACGCCTTCGTCGTGCTCGCCTCCTCCAGCGGCGTTGCCGCCGGAATCCCGGGCGCTCGCGAACTGCTCGACGACGCGCTCGCCCTGTCGACCGAGCGCTGGTGGGACGAGGACGCCGGAATGGTCTACGAGTCGTATTCGCGCGACTTTTCCGACTGCGAGCCCTACCGCGGCGTGAACGCCGCGATGCACACGGTCGAGAGCTACCTCGCCGCGGCCACCGTCGCAGGCGATGACACGTACCTCAAACGCGCGGTACGCATCATTGAGCGCGTCGTCGGCGAGCTCGCCCCCGCCTACTCTTGGCGTTTCCCCGAGCACCTCGACGTCGAGTATCAGCCGATGCCGGACTTCAACCGCGACCGTCCGGCCGACCCATTCCGTCCCTACGGCGCAACGCCCGGGCACTGGTTCGAATGGGGACGCCTCGCCCTGCAGGCCGCCGCCGAATGCGACGCGCGCGGTATCGACGCCGACCCGCGGATCACGCGCAGCGCCTACGAACTCATCGCGACGGGAGCGAAGGAGTCCTTCGGCGTCGACGGGACACCCGGCTACGTCTACACGACCGACTTCGATGGCACCCCCGTCGTGCACGAGCGCATGCACTGGGTGGCCTGCGAGGCCTACGCCGCGGGGATTGCGGCGGCGCTCGCGCAGCCGAGCGCAGCCGAGCGGTGGAGCGATGTCGCCGCCCAGGCGTGGGGTTATATCGAGGAGTTCCTCATCGAGCAGCCGGGCCAGTGGGTCCATGAGCTCGACCGCGACAACCTGCCGGCCGCCGGCACGTGGGAGGGCAAGCCCGATATCTATCACGCGCTGCAGGCGATGCTCTTCCCCGACCTGCCGCTCGCTCCCGCGTTCGCGCCGGCCGTCGCGCAGCTGGGGGACTAGAGGGTCAAGATGACCTTGCCGAAGGTCGCGTCGTCGTCCATGAGGGCGTGCGCGGCCTCGACGTCTTCGAGCGGAACCTCCTCGGAGACGACCGGGTGGATCTCGCGCACGACATGACGCATCGCGGTGACGATCTGCGCCTTGCGCGCTTCGGATAGCGAGCGCAGCGTCGAGCCCTGAATCCGCAGCCGCTTGGAAAGGACCGCCCCGAGATCGATTTCGCCGCGCCGCCCGCGCTGCAGCCCGATGATGATGATCCGGCCATCACGCGCCGCGTGTTCGATGCTTGCCTCGAGCGCGCCCGCGCCCAACATGTCGAGCGTGACGTCGAAGCCCGCTTCGCCCGCCGCTTCCCGCAGCTGTTCGGCCGCGTCTTCGGCGCGGTAGTTGATGGCGACCTCGGCGCCGAGCTCGCGGCACCGTTCGCACTTGTCGTCGCTGCCCGCGTTCGTTACGACGCGCGCTCCGAGCGACGCCGCGAGCTGGATCGCGACCGAGCCGACGCCGCCTGAGCCGCCGTGGATATAGACGTTCTCGCCCTCGCTAAGGCCGGCGAGTTCGACGAGGTTCAGCCACGACGTTGCGACCGCTTCGGGGAGGGCCGCGCCCTCGGCCATCGTGAGACCGGACGGCAGCGGCAGGCACTGCTCGGCGGGGGCCGCGACATACTCTGCGTACCCGCCGCCCGCGAGCAGCGCGACGACATCATCGCCGACGTTGACCTTCGATGCGTGCGGCGCCGCGACGACCGTGCCGGCGACCTCGAGTCCGGGAATCGGGCTAGCGCCCGGCGGCGGGGGATAGTGGCCGGCTCGCTGCAGGAGGTCGGCGCGATTCACCCCTGCTGCGCGAACCTGGATGAGAACCTCGCCGTCGGCCGGAGTCGGAGTGGGCAGATCGGCGACGGCAAAACTGTCGGGATCAATGGCACGCATAGCGTCAGTGTGTCATCAAACGACTCGGTTGGGGCCAGGTGGGCGCAAAGCGGTACACTGGCGATCGGCTCAGGTGGTGAATGCCTCCTGGGACCGGGAGGGTTGACCGAGCGGCCGAAGGTGACGGTCTTGAAAACCGTTGTGCGGGCAACCGTACCAAGGGTTCGAATCCCTTACCCTCCGCCCAGCAACTGGTCAGATGGCGTGTGCGTGAGCAATCTGTATTTTTCGATCTCGCGCTGAACCCGGTAGGCTAGTTCTGCTAAAGGAGACGTGGCCGAGTGGCCGAAGGCGCTCCCCTGCTAAGGGAGTAGCGGGTGATCCCCGCTCGGAGGTTCGAATCCTCTCGTCTCCGCCAGCAAAGAAAACCCCCGAAAAGGGGGTTTTCTTATGTCTTATGACGTATTAACTCAAGGCAAACGCACTAACGTGGGGCGTTAATCAGGCGGCGCGGCTTGAGTTGTGAATCGTCATCACTTCGTTACCATTGGCTTCGCACAATGTAACCCGTATCACCGTATCCTTGCCCTACCAGTTCCCCTGTGACGTGGAGGTTCGCGTGAGTACACCAGAAATTGTTCCCAGTACAGCCCATGCGGCTGGCGAGGATGCCCCGATCATTACCGGAAAGCCGTTGGCTCGAAAGCTCATCGGTATGGCAGTCGGCGTTGTCCTCGCGGTCATCGTGTACCTGCTGATGCCCGAAAACCTGTCGGACGCGCTGCAGGCAGCCTCCGATAAGGCGGTAGAAGCGGGCAAACCTGGTTTCACCTCGCATGGCCTCGCCTTCACAGCCGCAGTCGCCGTCCTCATGGGCGTGTGGTGGATGACCGAAGCGATCCCGCTGGCGGCCACGGCGCTCATTCCCCTCGTGCTGTTCCCCGCCTTCAAGGTCGCCGATTTCAAGGCGGCCGCCACGCCCTATGCGTCGGGTACCATCTTCTTGTTCATGGGCGGCTTCTTCCTCGCGCTCGCGCTGCAGCGCTGGAACCTGCACCGTCGCGTCGCGCTGATTACGGTGCTTGCCGTCGGCACGAGACCGAAGCAGCTGATCTTGGGCTTCATGGTCGCGACCGGCTTTATGTCCATGTGGGTGTCGAACACCGCGACCGCCGTCATGATGCTGCCGATCGGTATTTCCGTGCTCACACTCATCGGGGAGATGAAGACGGACTCCGAAGGCAAGGTTCGCTCGAACTTCGCGATCTCGCTCGTCCTGGGCATCGCGTACGCCGCGTCGATCGCCTCGCTGTCCACGCTCATCGGTACGCCCCCGAACGCGTTGCTGCGCGGCTACCTGAAGGACAACCATGACATCGAGATCGGCTTCGGCCAGTGGATGCTCTTCGGTGTCCCGCTGGCGTGGGGCTTCCTGCTCATCACGTGGTACCTGCTGACCAACGTCCTGTTCAAGTCGGAAATCGACGAGATTCCGGGCGGCAAGGCACTCATTCGCGAGGAACTAAACAAGATGGGCCCGATGTCCCGAGGTGAAAAGCTCGTCGGCATGGTCTTCGTCCTGGCCGCACTCTCGTGGATCTTCCTGCCGACCCTGTTCAAGGACTCGGGTATCACCGATGAGCTCATTGCCATGGCGATCACGCTCATCTTGTTCATCATCCCCGTCCACCCCAAGCACGGCGTCGCGCTGCTCGACTGGGATACCGCTAAGCACATCCCCTGGGACGTCCTTCTCCTGTTCGGTGGCGGCCTGTCGCTGTCGGCGATGTTCTCCGCTAATGGCCTGTCGGCCTGGATCGGTGAAAACGCCAAGGGACTCAATGGCCTGCCGATCATCCTCTTCGTCGTCGCAATCGCCGCGCTCGTCATCTTCCTGACGGAAATGACCTCGAACACCGCGACCGCTGCGGCATTCCTGCCGATCATGGGTGGCGTCGCCATGGGCATCGGACAGGACGTCATGCTCCTCGTCGTCCCGGTGGCGCTCGCCGCGACCTGTGCGTTCATGCTGCCGGTCGCGACCCCGCCGAACGCCATCGCCTACGGCACCGGCTACATCCGGATCAGCGACATGATCCGTGGCGGTGTCTGGCTGAACATCATCGGCATCGTGCTCATCACGCTCGTGACGATGACGCTCGGCGTCGCCGTTCTTGGCATATCGCTCTAGCGATCTCTCGTCACCGCTCGAAAGCGGTCGGCGTGCGCGGGTAAGTCCCGCCCGCCGACCGCTTTCGAAATGTCGCCGGAATCACCGTCCCCAGAATTTGGTGGCGCGGGGACTAGGCAGGTATTGTTGAGGGTGCCGAAAGGCCCAGCGCCCGTAGCTCAACGGATAGAGCATCTGACTACGGATCAGAAGGTTGGGGGTTCGAGTCCCTCCGGGCGCGCTTTTGAAAAGCCCGCGATTTCGCGGTTTTTTGCGTATCTGGACCTGTGTGCGAATGCCGCGGGTGCGCGCTGTAGCAATCGCTGATTCTGTCGCCGAGCATTCCGCAGCAGTCGCCCACGCGCGCTGCCCGGTCGGGCGTCAGTCGCCGCTGGTGGCATCGCTGTGGCGGCCGTCGCTTTTTTGTGGATCAAGGGCCGCTGACGCTGTCAAGACTTCGTAGTAATCAAATGACGCACGACGCGCGTATAGATGTCCTGTCACTAATTTCACTGTGCGAATGTCCCGACAGGTCGTCTCTCAAGTGCAAGTGAACACGCCGATCAATGCCGGTGGGAATCTGCACATTAGGGTGAATGGCCCGGATTTGTGCAGGTTTTCAGGGTTTTCTCAGCTTTCGTTTCCTGTATTTTGCTCCGGAATGTGTCAGACTCGGGGTAACGGAACGATAACGACGTCGTCCCAAGACATGGAAGCGAGGTGGGAGAGCGTCCCAAAAGTTTGCTCAAATTTCGGCTGGTTTTGATACCGCCGGGACCAAGGTCCCTGGTACGAGCGTACCAGAACCGACACACTAAAACCGTACCGACCACGTGATAATCACGAGAGAGCGTAGGAACGATGACGTACCGCGTTGATTCAGAAGTTGGAAAGCTTCACAAGGTAATTATTCATCGCCCCGGTCAAGAACTTGCTCGCCTCACCCCCACAAACAAGGATCAGCTCCTCTTCGACGACATTGTCTGGTTGAAGGAAGCGCAAAAAGAACACGATCAGTTTGCTGAGGTGCTGCGAGAGCAGGGCACGGAGGTCTTGTACTTCCAGGATCTGCTGTCCGAGACGCTGGATATTCCCGAAGCCCGCTCCCACATTCTGGATCACGTCTTCGACGAACGTCGCTACGGCCTGTCGGCCACCGATGCACTGCGCAACTATGCAGACCGCCTAGAGTCCGACAAGCTTGCGGAAGTCCTCGTCGCCGGCATGACCAAGCAAGAGGTATTCAAGGAAGTCGGAGACCCGAAGTCGGTCGTCTTTGACATGCTCGGCCCCGATGATTTCGCGCTGACCCCGCTGCCGAACCACCTCTTCACTCGCGACACGTCGTGCTGGGTGTACGACGGGGTGGCGGTGAACTCGATGAAGATGGACGCGCGCCAGCGCGAAACCGTCAACTACGAGGCCATCTACCGCTGGCACCCGAAGTTCGCGAACGAGGAGTTCAACAGCTGGTCCGATGCGAATGACGAAGGACCTGCCTCCATCGAAGGTGGCGACGTCCTCGTCATCGGCAAGGGCAAGGTCCTCGTCGGAATGTCTGAACGCACCACGCCGCAAGGTGTGGAGCGGCTCGCACACCGGCTCTTTGATGCCGGCCGCGCCGACGAGATCGTCGCCCTGCACATGCCGAGCGCTCGAGCGCTCATGCACCTGGATACCGTCATGACGATGTTGGATGAGGAATCCTTCACCGCCTACGGCAACCTGGGCATGCTCGTCTCGAACACGATTCGCCCCGGCGAATCCTCCGGCAAGCTCGATGTCACCTACAACTCTCCAGACAAGATGTTCGATGTCATCGCCGCTGCCCTCGGCCTGCCCGAGGTGCGCGTCCTCACGACACCGCAGGATTCCCTCGCGGCCGAGCGTGAGCAGTGGGATGACGGCTGCAACTTCTTGACTGTCAGCCCCGGCGTCGTCGTTGGATATGAACGCAACGTCGCCACGAACACGTACCTGCGGAAGCAGGGAATTGAGGTCATCGAAGTTCCCGGTTCGGAGCTCGGCCGTGGTCGTGGAGGACCACGCTGCATGAGCTGCCCGGTTGACCGCGATGGCATTTAATCCCATCCCTACCCATCGATAGGAATCCACACTATGAAGCACGCACTGCACGGCCGCCACTTCCTGAAGGAACTCGATTTCACCCCTGAAGAGTGGCTTTCGCTCCTCGAACTGTCGGCCGAACTGAAGGCCGCCAAGAAGGAAGGCCGCGAAGAGCAGACGCTGAAGGGCAAGAACATTGCCCTGATCTTCGAAAAGACCTCGACCCGCACCCGCTGCTCCTTCGAGGTGGCAGCCTACGACCAGGGTGCACAGATCACCTACCTGGATCCGGTCTCCTCGCAGATGGGTCACAAGGAGTCGGTGCAGGACACCGCTCGCGTCCTCGGCCGCTACTACGACGGCATCGAGTTCCGCGGCAAGAAGCAGGAACACGTCGAGATCCTCGCCGAAATGTCCGGCGTCCCGGTCTGGAACGGCCTGACCGACGACTGGCATCCAACCCAGATGCTCTGTGACATGCTCACGATGAAGGAGCACTCCGGCAAGGAGTACAACGAGATCTCCTTCGCCTACCTCGGCGATGGCCGCAACAACATCTCCAACTCCCTCATGATCTCCGGCGCGATGCTCGGCATGGACGTGCGCATCGTCGGTCCGAAGTCCCTGTGGAACGAGGACAAGTGGATCGAAAAGGCCAACGAGATCGCGAGGGAAACCGGCGCGAAGATCACCCACACCGACGATCCCAAGGAAGGCGTCAAGGGCTGTGACTTCCTGTACGCCGACGTGTGGGTCTCGATGGGTGAGCCGAAGGAAGTTTGGGACGAGCGCATCGCGCTGCTGAAGGACTTCCAGGTCAACAAGGAACTCATGGAAGCCACTGGCAACCCGAACACCAAGTTCCTGCACTGCCTGCCGGCCTTCCACGACCGCAACACCACCGTCGGCGAAGACATCTTCCAGAAGACGGGCCTGGAGTCCATGGAGGTCTCCGACGAGGTCTTCGAAAGCGAAGCGTCGGTCGTGTTCGATCAGGCGGAAAACCGCATGCACACGATCAAGGCCGTCATGGTCGCGACCCTCGGGGAGTAGCCAGATGCGCATCGTTGTAGCCCTCGGCGGAAACGCCATGCTGGAGCGCGGGCAGAAGCCCGACGCCCAGATCCAGATCGATAACGTCAACACCGCGGTCGATGCCCTCGCCCCGGTCGCGGCCGAGCATGAGCTTGTCGTCACGCACGGCAACGGCCCGCAGGTCGGCGTCATCGCGCTGCAGTCCGCGAACGATGAAAAGCTCTCCGAGCCTTACCCGTTCGACACGCTCGGCGCCATGACCCAGGGCATGATCGGCTACTGGCTCCAGCACGCGTTCGGTAACGCGCTGCCGGACCGGGAAGTCGTCTGCACCGTCACCCAGACCCTCGTCGACGCCGATGACCCGGCATTCGATAACCCGACGAAGTTCGTCGGGGAGGTCTACACGGAAGAACAGGCTAAGGAATTCGAGGCCGAGCGTGGCTGGGTCATGAAGCCCGACGGCCCGTACTTCCGCCGCGTGGTCGGCTCGCCGATCCCGCAGGGAATCGTCGAGATCAAGACGATCAAGGAACTCGTGGATGCCGGCGTCACGGTGATCGCCGTCGGTGGTGGCGGTATCCCCGTGAAGAAGGACGACAACGGCAAGCTCGTTGGCGTCGAAGCCGTCATCGACAAGGACCGCTCGGGTGCCGTCCTGTCGCAGGAAGTTGGCGCGGACATGTTCATTGTCCTCACCGACGTTCCGGCGGTCATGGAAAACTGGGGCACCCCCGAACAAACCGAGATCAACCGGGCCACCCCGGATGAGCTCCGTAACAAGGGCTTTGCCGCAGGATCGATGGGCCCCAAAGTCGAGGCTGCGATCCAGTTCGTCGAAGCCACCGGCGGCGTAGCCGCCATCGGCCGCCTGGCCGATGCCCAGAAGATCATCGCTGGCGAAGCCGGTACGATCATCACTCGCGACGGCGAGTACAACCCGGGCACCTAGCCCACCCGGTGTGGGCGGGTGATCCCGCCCGCCCACACCCCCACCTTCGTCCGGCCCCGCACCGACGCGGCAGCCGGTGACAAGCCGACGCATGAGCGTCATGCGTCACCCGTCCTGGCGGCAACGAAGCCCGCCAGAGAAAAAAGGAGTTACAACCATGGCGAAGATCGTCAATTCATGGAACGACTTTGATCCACTGAAGCATGTCATTGTGGGTCGTGCCGATAACTCGGTCATCCCGAACGAAGAGCCCGCTACCTCGGAAAAGGTGCCGGTTGACTCCGAGATGCGCGGTATGTGGGGACCCCGTCCGCTCGAGACCGTTGAGAAGGCTAATGCGCAGCTAGATAATCTGGCGAAGGTTTTGGAAGATCATGGCGTTAAGGTTGATCGTCCGACTCCGTTGCAGTGGAATCAGCCTGTTATTACCCCGGATTTCCGTACTGATTCGATGATGACCTGCATGCCGCCTCGCGACGTGCTGCTTACCATTGGTTCGGAAATTATTGCGGCCCCGATGTCTTTCCGTTGCCGTTACTGGGAATACCTCGCTTACTGGCCGCTGCTTAGCAAGTACTTCGATGAGGACCCGGAGTTCCTGTGGTCGCAGGCTCCCCGCCCGCGCCTGACCGACAAGTCCTACAAGCACAATTACTACGACGAGAAGGTCTCGCTGGAAGAGCGCCTGGAGCGCACCGCCAACAAGGACTTCGTCACCACTGAAGAAGAAATCATGTTCGACGCGGCCGACGTGCTGCGCCTCGGCAAGGACCTCTTCGTCCAGCACGGCCTGACCACCAACCGCAAGGCCATGGAGTGGATGAAGCGCAAGTACCCGGATCTGCGCGTGCATGCCGTGAACTTCCCCGGCGACCCGTACCCGATCCACATCGACGCGACGTTCGTGCCGCTGCGCCCGGGCCTGATCATCAACAACCCGCATCGTCGTCTGCCCGAAGAGCAGCGCAAGATCTTCGAAGCCAACGACTGGGAGATCGTCGACGCCGCGATGCCGGCCCACGAGACCCCGCCGCCGCTGTGCTACTCGTCCGTCTGGCTGTCGATGAACTGCCTCGTGCTCGACCACAAGAACGTCATCGTCGAAGCCTCCGAGCACAACCAGCTCGAGCAGATGGACAAGCTCGGCATGAACCCGATCCCCGTTCCGTTCCGCGATGCCTACGCGTTCGGCGGTGCGCTGCACTGCGCGACCGCGGACGTCTATCGCGAGGGCGGCTGCGAGGACTACTTCCCGAACCAGGTCGAGGATCCCACCCTCGTCTAGTTCGCTCCCGTTAGCCGCGTGAGTGGCTGACACACCTCAATAGCGGTGGTGGCGTGGCCTGCGCTGCGCCACCACCGTGCCCCTCACTAGGTGCGCGCGAGCGACGCCTGCTGCCCCATGGCAGCGACTTCCCATAGCTTTTTGGTGAGGTTTTCGACGACGAAAACTCGCCAGGTCCTGCTCCTTTGGACCTCTTTCAGACCCCGCTGGCCACGGAAATCGGATGGGCCGTGGCCAGCGGTACCCTCGCGAATCCACAGATAGGCCACAACGATGTCCACGGCGACGAAAAACACCACGGCCACCGAGCCGTATGTCATGAATAAAAAGCTCGGCTTTATCGCGATGCTCATATCCGCGACAGGCATGGGTATGGTCGGGTTCTTCTCCCGCGGCGCGACCGGCGGGATCGACCCCGAGATTAAACAGTATTTGGGTAGCTTCCTCGCCTTCGGCCGTATGACCGTCGGGCTAATCGGTTTCCTCATTATTTTGTTAGTGACGAAGCGTTTCTACGCGTTTCGCCAGTCTCGCCTGAGTTTCGCGGTGATCGCCGGCGGTGTCTGTATTGGCACCTCGCTGGCGCTATACATCACCTCGACGCTGCTGACGTCGATCGCGAACGCCGTCTTCCTGATTTACACCGGTCCGCTGTTTTGTACGTTACTCGCGAGAATCTTCCGCAAGGAAAAGATCTCTGCGCTCAACGCACTGTTCCTCACCCTCGTGTTCCTCGGCATGCTGTTTACGATCGAGTTCGTCAAAATGACGCCCGAGGGCATCCAATTCGGTATCGACCTGTCGGCGTCGACCCCTGACTTCCCGCAAAAGGCTCTCGGTGACCTCGTCGGTCTCCTGTCCGGCGTCTTCTACGGCCTCGCGCTGTTCTTCTACGGCTACCGCCAGGACATGGACTCCGATGTGCGCGGCACGTGGAACTTCCTGTGGGCCGCCGTCGCGACTGGAATTATGTCGCTGGTCATGCGCCCGCAGATCAGCGCGCTGAGCACCACCAACTGGACGTGGGCGGCCGGCCTGTTCTTCTTCTGCGGCCTCATCGCGCTCGGCTTCCTCGTCGTCGCTGGACGTAACCTTCCCGCCGTTGAGATGTCGTGTATTTCTTACTGGGAATGCGTGGTCGCGCTCTTCTTCGGCGTCTTCTTCTTCAAGGAAGCCATGACCTTCTTCGCCGCGATCGGTGGTCTGCTCATCATCGCCGGTGGCGTCGGCCCCATCATCGTCGACCTGCTGAATAAGGCACGTCGGCGTGACGCGGGCGCACACACCATCGAAGAAGGCGACCCCATCCGCTAACGAGCCCACGGGAAGGTGAGTACGAATGTCTGGCACGGACAGGAACGCCGAGCAACACTCGGCGCTCCGCAAGGCCGCCACGGCGAGTTTTATCGGGAACTTCGTCGAATGGTTTGATTACGCGACCTACGGCTACCTCGCGGTGGTCATCGGTCACGTGTTCTTCCCGCAGGCGGACCCCGTCGCCCAACGGATCGCGACCTTTTCGATCTTCGCGCTGTCATTCATCTTGCGTCCGATCGGCGCCATGCTGTGGGGGACGTGGGGGGATAAATACGGTCGCCGATGGGCGCTCAGCTGGTCGATTCTCATCATGACGATGGCGACGGCGGCGATCTCGCTGATCCCGCCGTACGCCACGATCGGGATCGCGGCGCCCATCTTGCTGTTGCTGCTGCGCATGATCCAGGGGTTTTCGGCCTCGGGGGAGTACGCGGGAGCGGCGACGTTCCTGTCGGAGTATGCGCCGAGCGAAAAGCGCGGCATGTACACCTCGCTCGTGCCGGCCTCCACGGCAACGGGGCTGCTCGTCGGCTCGCTGTTTATTACGGGAATGTACGCCATGCTCACGGATGCGCAGATCGAGAGCTGGGGGTGGCGCATCCCGTTCATGCTCGCGCTGCCGCTGGGCCTCGTCGGGCGCTATATCCGAACGCACCTGGAGGACTCGCCCGTCTACCGCGAGATGCAGGAGGCGAGTGAAGAAAAGGCCAAGGCGCCCGCCGTGCGCGTGCCCGTCACGTACGTGTTCAAGCACCATTTCCGTGAGCTCGCGATCTCGTTTGGGGTCGCGACGCTGAACGCGGTCGCGTTCTACCTCGTGCTGTCCTACATGCCGACCTACCTCACCCAGGAGCTCGGCATGGACGAACAGCCCGCGTTCGTCGCGCAATCAATCGCGCTCGTCGTCTACGTCGGGGCGATCTTCGGGATGGGACACCTGTCCGATATCGTCGGGCGGCGCCGGATGCTCATCTCCGCGTGCTTTGGGTTCATCATCTTCACGGTTCCGCTGTTCCTCATGTTGAAGACACCGACGTTCATCCCCGTGCTCGCGGTGCTCATCGTCTTCAACGTCCTGCTCACCGCCAACGACGGGACGCTCGCGACCTTCCTCGCAGAGACGTTCCCGACCAAGGTGCGCTACACCGGCTTCGCGCTGAGCTTCAACCTCGCCAACGCGATCTTCGGTGGGACGGCGGCCGCGATCTCGACGTGGCTCATCTCCGTCACCGGGAGCACGCTCGCGCCCGCCTGGTATCTCGTCGGGATCTCGGCGCTCGCGATGATCGGGATGATCCTGACGAAGGAGTGGTCGCACCAACCGCTGCGCACTGAGTAAGGTAAAAAGTATGGCTGACAATGACGCAGCGCCCGTCCAGCGCAGGGCCCGCGGCGAACTCCGCCGCATGGCCATCGTGGAAGCCGCCGCCGAGATGATTCGCGAAGAAGGCCCGGTCGCCGTCTCGCATCGGTCGGTTGCGCGGAAGGTGGGGTGCTCCCTGTCGGCCACGACGTACTACTTCTCCGGGCTCGATGAACTGCTCGCCGAGGCGGGCAAGGTGAATATCCGGCTGTGGGCGCACCGCGCCGAACAGGTCGCGATCGCCGTGGAAAAGGAGCCGCCGCCCACAACTCTCGATGGGGTCGTGGGCGCAATTTTGCAGGCGTGCCTGCCGCCGAACGACAACCTAGAAAACCACTACCTCCAGCTCCTGCAGGCGGCCAGTACCGCTCCGGTCGCGACCGCGTATGCCGCGGGGCGTGAACGGCTCGATGAGGCGATCGGTCGGGTGCTGACCCACCTCGGGATTACGAAGTCCCCGCAGCTCATCGTCGCCGTCGTCGATGGGTCCGCCGTCTCCGCGATTTCGGAAGGGCGAGACTTGCGAGAAACCGCGCGGCAGATGCTGGCTCAAGTGTTATAATCTGACGTCGTGCCTACGACCATCGCCGCCCTGCTTATGGTGGCCATCTTGTGTGCCAGCGGCATCGGCAAGCTGGTGAGCCCCACGCCAATGGGGCAACAGATTGCCACGTGGCGGCGACTCGCGGTGCCGAAGGCGCTCGCGAAGCCGTGGGCCGTGACGGCGCTGCCGTACGGGGAGCTCGCGATCGCGCTCGGCCTGCTGCTGCCGGGCATCGCGGGGACGATCGCTGCGGTCGCGGCCGTCATCCTCGTGGCGATCTTTACCCTGCTCGTCGCGTCGGCCGTCGCGACCGGGCGCGGGGTGCCGTGCCACTGCTTCGGGGCCGCGTCGGCCCCGATGTCGCAAGCGACTGTCTTTCGCAATATCGGCTTCCTCGTGCTTGCCTCCCTCGCCCTCGTCGGGCACCTGCGTGGCGATGGTCCGATCGACCTTGCGCTGCGCGCGCCCGGAACCGCGGCGATCGCACTCCTCGTCGTCGCCGCTGCCGCGCTGTCGGCCTGGGGTTTTTACCGGGACGACGCCGACCTGCGAGAGGTGCGCGCGACCCAGGAATACGAGCAGCAGCTATATCGGGCGCTGGCCGATCAGCGCGACGAGCTCGAGGTCGCCTACGTGCGGCATCCGGTCCCGGATCTCGACGTCGTCACGGCGAACGGCGAGGCGCGCTCCCTGCTGACGTTCCTAACGCAACAGGCGGGCCTCGTGATCTCGCTGTCGAGCTCGTGCTCGGCGTGCCAGGACGTGATCGACCAGCTGCCGAGAATCCGCAAGCGTATTGGCAGCATCGTCGCCGTCTACGCGTTGATCGAGGACGGAGACGAATTCCAGCTACCTGGGGGCGCCGAAGGCGTCATCGTCCTGCGCGATCCGCAGCGGCGCGTCGCACGCGTGATGCGGCTCGGCAACCCTGGCGCGGTGCTCCTCGGCACGGACGCCAAGCTCGCCGGCGGGCCCGTGAAGGGCAGCAAGGACGTTATCGAGTTCGTCGAGGATATCGCTGCCGAACTGCGTGTATCTGGCCTGCTCGCTTAGTACAGCGTGAGTTCTGCGAAGTCGGTGATCCGGCGCAGGTAGATCTTGCGCGCCTCCGGGGCCGATAGCGCGAGGTCGTGTTTGCCGCCCTCGATCGCGTACGTCTGCGCGTTGATGGAGACCGCCGTCGCCAGGCGCACCATGTCCTTCACATTGAGGACGACGTCGCTCGTCGCGACCTCTTGCGGCGTGGGTTTCGAGTTCGCGCCCGAGCGCGCCGAATGGCAGATGAGCGTCGCGACGTCGAGGTTGAGCCCACGCGCCAGGCGACGGTGCGCGGCCCGGATCGAGGCGAAGGTAGCGGCCCGCATCGGGAAACCATCGATCGGTTTGATCCGCGCATCGATATTCCAGCGGCCCGATTCCTGGGCGACGAGGTCCTCCGTATAGGCCGGGTCGAGGCCCGAAATGATCTGGCGGGGCTCGATGCGCGCGACAGCGGAGATGAGCGACGTGCCAAGCGTGCGCTTAGCGACGTTCTCGTTCAGGTCGAACCACGGCGAGTTCAAGATCAGCGCATCCGGCGCGAGGCGGTGCGGGGTGCGGTAGCGCAGCGCCCCACCGCGTTCGGCCCGGACCGACGGGTGCGCGACGGGCGTATAGCGGTAGGTGTACATGACCGCCTGGAGGCCGCCGGTGGAGTGGCCGAGGATCGCGATCTTGTCATAGCGGCGCCGCAGCGTATCCATCGCGAGCGCGATCTCTTCGTGGCGGATGCGCAGGTCGGGCACGTACTCGGGCAGGGGCCCATCCGGCGCGTCGGGGTCGGGCAGCAGGTTGCGGCCCTGGGCACGCATGTCGAGGGCGAAGAACTCAAAGCCGTGCTCACGCCAGTCGCGGGCGTGCTGCGACTGGAAGAAATAGTCCGAATAGCCCGGCAGGTAGAGGATCGCGCGCTGCGCGTCGGGCAACAGCTCACGGTGGTGGACGAGCGTCGCACGGTCGGCGCCGGGCATCGCGTCGGTCACCCTGACGGGCAACGGCCGGGATACGAAATCCGGCAGGATATCGTCGATTAGGGCAAGCTGGCTTAAGTCCATGCCCTAATCCTCTCGCACTTTTGTCTAGCGGGTGAGTGGTAAGCCGTGGGCATCGTGGCGCCAGCGCGGTTCGGTGCTGACGAGGTACAAGATTCCTTCGATGAGGCCCCAGATCGCGGGGATGAACGCGAGGAAACCGAGCGAGAGCACGGTGATGAGCATCTGGGCGATCCCGAGGCCGATCCGGCCGACGTAGAAGTTGTGGATGCCGAGCGCGCCGAGCAGGATGCCGAGGATGCCGGCCGCGACGCCCGATTTCTGTGCCGCGTACGCGGGATAAGGCTGTTGCGGGTAGGGCTGCTGGTAGGGGCCGGATTGCGGATACTGATCCGCGTTCGAGTTGACGTAAGGCGGCGGCGTCTGCGAGCGGTAACGCGGCTCGCGGTTGTGATGCGGCTGTCCGTGTGGCGTCGTCATGGCGGCCTTCCGTTCCAGATTCGCGCTGGGGGCGAACTCCTCCCGTCGCTCATTATCCGCGGAGGCACAGAGGTTAGGCAAGAATCTGCGAGGGCGAATTTTGGCTCGTTCCACATGATGGACGGGCGCGAGGTACGCCTCATTTTCGCGCGCAAACCACGGGATTTTCGGTAGTTTTGTGCGGCGGATAGCTTAGCGAGCCCGGCCGGGACGAAACGGCGTCGCAATGACGCGGCAAAGTCGTCTAAGCTGGGCCGTGGAAGCCATCCAGAGCAGCTGAGAGACCCGGCTCGTTGACGCTGCAGCAACCCCCCGAATTCGGGTGAGGGTGCTAAGGCCGGGACCGATGGAGGATACCCAGTGATTACGCTCGAGGGGGTCGGCAAGATCTACGGCCCCGTGACCGCGCTTGATGATGTCCATTTGGAGGTCGAGCGCGGGACGATCCACGGCATCGTTGGCCCGTCTGGTGCCGGTAAGTCGACGCTCGTCGGATGCCTCACCGGACTCGTGCGCCCCACGAGCGGGCGGGTCGTCGTCGACGATGTTGAGGTCTCGGCCGCGAATACGCGCGCCCGGCGGGCGCTGCGTCGGCGCATCGGCATGGTGTTCCAACACGTCAACCTTTTCGACCAGCGCACGGCCGCGGCGAATATCGCCTACCCGCTGCAGATCATGGGGGCGCCGAAGGTGGAGATCCGCGAACGCGTCGATGAACTCCTGACAATCGTCGGCCTGGAAGGCCGCGGCGACTCGTATCCCTCGCAGCTGTCGGGCGGGCAAAAGCAGCGCGTCGGCATCGCGCGGGCGCTCGCGACCCGGCCGCCCGTCCTGCTCGCCGACGAGCCCACCTCGGCGCTCGATACCGATACGACGGACGCAATTCTGCACCTGCTGCGCGAGGTCTGCGACGCTCTCGGCGTCACCGTCGTCATCATTACGCACGAGATGAGCGTCGTGCGCGAGATCTGCGATTCGGTCACGCTGCTTGACTCCGGCCGTGTCGCTGAGACCGGCAAGCTCGAGGACATCGTCGCGGACCAGACGAGCAAGCTCGCGCGCTCGCTCGTGCCGCCGCCGGCGATCCCCGACGATAACTACCTGTCGGGCTACACCATCTTCGACGTCATGTTCACCTCGCACCCCGGTGAGCCGACGGGCGCGCGCGTGCTGTCGGCCGTAGCGAACCTCGGCGGCGATATCGCGGCCGGAACGTTCGAGACGATCGGCAGCGCGCAGGTCGGCCGACTCGCCGTGTCCGTGCCGCCGAACCGGGCTGATGAGGCGCGCGATGCCCTGTGGCGTGATGGCCATGCCGTGCAGGTGCGTCGGAAAGACGGAGTGGAGGTCGCGCTGTGAGTATTACTGCCGCTGCTGCCGCCTACGCCACGACGCACGTAACGGGCGTGGCAACGATCGCCCAGCTCGCCGCCGATAAGCCGACGTGGTTCGATAACCCGGCCATCTCGAAGCGGTTATGGCCCGCGACCCTCGAGACGCTCTACATGACGGGCCTGTCCTCGCTCATCACGGTTGCGCTCGGGCTGCCGCTCGGGCTGCTACTCGTCGCGACGTCGGCGCGCGGTGTGCTCGCCAACAAGGCGGTGAACTCGGTCCTCGGAGCGATCGTCAACATCGGGCGCTCGATCCCGTTCATCATCCTCATGATCGCCCTTATCCCGTTCACGCGGCTCGTCATGGGCAGCGCGATCGGCTGGACATCGGCGGTGCTGCCGCTCGCGGTCGCCGCGATCCCATTCTTCGCGCGCCTCGTGGAAACGAGCGTGCTCGCCGTCGACCCCGGCAAGGTTGAGGCCGCGACGATGATGGGCGCGACCGGCCGCCAGGTGATGTTCGGCGTCCAGGTGCGAGAAGCCCTGCCCGGCATCGTCCAGGGGATCACGGTCCTGGTCATCACGATCGTCGGCTACTCCGCGATCGCCGGCGTGCTCGGCGGCGGTGGCCTGGGCACCCTCGCCTACAACTACGGCTACCAGCGCTACCAGTCGGACACCATGATCGCGACGGTCGTCGTCATCGTCCTCATCGTGCAGGTCGTCCAGATGCTAGGCGATATGTTCAGCCGGTTGGTGGACCACCGCTAGGCACCCGCCAACCGGAGCTATCCCGCTTCGCCAGCACCCCCTCATACCTTCTTTTCCCCTACCTTCATGCATTGAAAGGACTGTCCAATGTCTCGCATTACCTCTCGTGTTTCCCTCGCGGCGATCGCCGCCGCGGCCCTCGCCCTGTCCGCCTGCGGCGGCTCCTCCTCGACCGATTCCACCACCGCGCCCGAGTCTTCGGCGGGCGGCACGGTCCGGCTGACCGTCGGCGCCTCCCCGGTCCCGCACGCCGAGATCCTGAACTTTGTGAAGGATCAGGGCCTCGCTGAGGCCGCCGGCATCGACCTCAAGGTCGTCGAATACACCGATTACGTCCAGCCGAACGTCGCCCTGTCGGAGGGTGACCTCGACGCGAACTACTTCCAGCACCTGCCCTACCTGAAGGCCGAGATCGCTGACAAGGGTTACGAGTTCGAGCACTTCGAAGGCGTCCACATCGAGCCGTACGGCATCTACTCGCAGAAGATCAAGAACATCTCCGAGCTTGCCGAGGGCGCGAAGGTTGGCATCTCGAACGACCCGTCGAACCAGGCGCGGGCCCTCAGCCTGCTCGTGAAGGAAGGCGTGCTGAAGGACCTCGGCAAGGAAGACGCGTCGATCGTCGACTACGACGGCAACGCGGAAGCGAACCCGAAGAAACTCCAGTTCGTCGAGACCGAAGCGCCGGCGCTGCCGCGTGTCCTGCCCGATGTCGACATTGCGATCATCAACGGCAACTTCGCGCTCGAAGGCGGCCTGAAGCCGGCCGAGGACGCGATCGTGCTCGAGAGCGTTGAGGGCAACCCGTACGCGAACCTCGTCGCCTACGCGAAGAACACCGAAAAGCTCGATGCGCTCAAGAAGCTCGACGAGATCCTGCACGGCCAGGAAGTCGCCGACTTCATCAAGAAGACCTGGCCGAACGGCGAGGTCATCTCCTCCAAGAACTAGCACCAGCTCACGCAGCGGGCCCCGAGGACATGTCGTTGTCCTCGGGGCCCGCGCTCGTTGTTAGTCGACGATGCCGTAGAGGCGGTCGCCCGCATCGCCGAGGCCCGGAACGATGTAGGCCTGTTCGTTCAGTTTCTCATCGACCGATGCCGTGACGATCGTGACCTCAGCGCGGTCGCCGACGGCCTTTTCGAGGTTCTCCAGGCCCTCCGGTGCGGCGAGCAGGCAGACACAGGTGACGTCGCGGGCGCCGCGTTCAAGCACGAACTCGATCGCGTCGATCAGGGTGTGGCCCGTCGCGAGCATCGGGTCGAGCAGGTAGACCTGGCGGCCCGACAGGTTCTCGGGCAGCCGGTTGGCGTAGGTGTCGACGAGGAGGGTCTCCTCATCGCGCTTCATGCCGAGGAAGCCGACCTCCGCGGTCGGTAGCATGCGGGTCATCCCGTCGAGCATGCCGAGCCCGGCGCGCAGGATCGGGACAACGACGGGCTTCGGGAGCGAGAGGTGAGTGCCGGTCGTCTTGGCGACCGGGGTCTCGATCTCGATGGGTTCGGTGGCGACATCACGAGTGGCCTCGTAGGCGAGCAGCGTGACGAGTTCGTCGACGAGTAGCCGGAACGTCGCAGAGGGAGTGTCCTTCTTGCGAAGAACCGTTAATTTGTGGGCAATGAGCGGGTGGTCAGCAACGTGCAAGCGCATGTCTTAACGGTACCGTGGATGCGTGAGCAACGGTGATGGCACAAGGACCCAAGCCTGGGTCGAGGAGCGGTTCGGTTCCGCGATGGACGACGCCCTCGTGCTCGCCCGCGATGCCGGGCTCGCAGGTGATATTCCGATCGGTGCCGTCGTTCTCGATCCGGGTGGCCAGATCATCGGCCGTGGCAAAAACGAGCGCGAGGCGAGCGGCGACCCGACCGCCCACGCCGAGGTCCTCGCGCTACGTGAGGCCGCAGCACAACGTGGCGAATGGCGCCTTGCCGGGTGCAGCCTCGTCGTGACGGTCGAGCCGTGTACGATGTGCGCGGGCGCCGCCGTACTCGCCCGCGTCGACCAGGTCGTCTTTGGTGCGTGGGAACCCAAGACGGGCGCCTGCGGCTCGCTGCGCGACGTCGTGCGCGATACCCGCTCAAACCACCGCTGCGAGGTCATCGCGGGTCTGCGCGAAGCCGAGGCCGCCGCCCTCATGGCCGGATTTTTCGGCGAGCGGCGCGATTAGCGGGGAATAATCAGCGGCCCGCCAGTTACCGGATCAGGGACGACCAACGCAGTGAGTCCGAATACTTCCGCGAGGAGCGGCGGCGAGATCACTTCCGCGGGCGGTCCGTGCCTCACGATCAGACCGTCGCGCATCACGATCAGCTCGTCGGAAAAGCGGATCGCAAGATTCAGATCGTGCAACACCATAACGATGGTGCGAGCTAACTCGTCGCGCAGCCGACCCACGAGCTGGAGGACATCGATAGCGTGCGCCAAATCGAGGTATGTCGTTGGCTCATCCAATAGCACGTGCGGAGTCTGTTGTGCCAGCACCATCGAAATCCACACGCGTTGACGCTGACCGCCAGAGAGCGAAGCAACCGGTCGACCCGCTAGATCGGTGATGCGGGTGAGCTCGAGTGCTTGGGCGACGTGGCGCTCATCCTGAGTGGACCACTGCTTGAGCCAGCTCTGGTGTGGGTGGCGTCCGCGCGAGACCAAGTCGGCCACGATAATTCCATCGGGTGCAACCGGGGTTTGAGGCAGCATTCCGATGATCCGAGCAAGTTCACGGCGGGGCATTCGCTGGACATCACGGCCAGCAATGTGCAGCGTCCCGTCAGCTGGCAGAGTCCTCGACAGAGAGCGCAAAAGCGTCGACTTTCCGCTTCCGTTCGGCCCGATAATGGTCGTCACCTTGCCGGCAGAAATGTCGATGTCGACACCGTCGAGGATACGGTGGCGGCCATAGCCTGCCCGCAGGCCTCGCGCCTGGATTCCCGGCGTACTCATACCGTGACCTTTCGATTCGCTTGCACCACCAGGTAAATCAGGAATGGTGCGCCAATGGCTGATGTGACGATCCCTACCGGGATCTCCCACGGCAAAATGCAGCGGGAAATGATGTCTGCACAGGTGAGCAGTGCGGCGCCGGCCGCCGCGGAGGTCACCAGTGGCGGTGCTGAGGTTTGGGCCAGGCGCAATGCCACCTGCGGGGCCACGAAAGCCACGAATCCGATGGGACCCGCCGTCGCGACACCTGCCGCTGCGAGGACCACCGACACCACCAGGGTGACGAGCTGGCTGGAGTTGACCCGGCCTCCCAGGGACTGGGCAACGATCGGACCCAGTTGAAGAACGGACAGCCGGAATGTCATCAGCCCCGCCAACCCGAGCGCAACCACGACCACGACACCCATGACAAGGACGCCCGTCCACGACACATGGACGAGTGAACCCGACAACCAGCGACGTGCCGTCGTAGCATCACGCAGATCGGCGGCGGCCATCAAATAGACGATGTAGGCCTGCAGGAGAGCCGAGATCGCGACGCCAATGAGGACGAGGCGCAGCGGCTCTATCCCGCGCCGAAAGGCAAGCAGCCAGATCACCACGGGTACGAGCAGAGCGCCCAGCAGCGCCGACAGGGGGATGCCGACGTTCGCTAAGGCGGGCGCAATCGCACTGCCGTAACCTCCGCCGCCTAGGGCGGACCCGGCGAGGATGATCGTGACGGCCATGGCGGATGCGCCCGAGGTAATTCCGATGACATCCGGGCTCGCGAGCGCGTTGCGGGCCACGCTTTGCGTGAGCGCTCCAGCCATCCCGAGGCCGGCGCCGACGACGATCCCGCCGAGAGCCCGTGGCAGCCGGGTTTCGAGCACAATCGTTTGATCCAACCCGTCACCGCCCCCGCCCAACACCGAGAGCACCGCTGACGGGCTGATCCCGTATTCCCCAACGCCCAGGCTGATAACGAATCCGGCGGCGGCGACAGCGAACAACATGGCAGCAGCAGCTACGGTCCGGGGACGCCACGAAGCCGACAATGATCGGAAACGGACAGTACGTCGGCCCGGTACGACATGAGCAGTGGTCATCCCGATACCAGCTTTCGACGACGAACGATGGTGATGAAAAACGGGGCGCCGATGAATGCGAGGACCACCCCGACCTCGACTTCGCCCTTCGGGACGATGACTCGCCCTGCCACATCGGCGAGGGTCAGCACGATTGCGCCGACAAGGCCGGCCGTTGGCAAGAGCCAGCGGTGATCCGGGCCGGTGAAGGAACGGGCAAGGTGCGGAACGAAGAGGCCGATGAAGCTGATCGGGCCCGCCGCAGCGGTGGCTGTGCCGGCGAGGAAAGCGATCAGACCGATCACCAGGAAGCGGGCAGCCGTCGTGTTGACGCCCAATGACGCGGCAACGTCATCACCCAGACTCAACAGGTTCAGCGTGGGCGCCGTAGCCAACGCGGCGAGCAACCCAATGAGAAGGAGCGGAGCGATGATTGTGGCGACGCTGAGGTCTACGCCTGCCACCGAGCCGATGGTCCAAAAGCGCAGCCGGTCGAGGGAGCGCGAATCGGACAGCACGAGCGCCGATGTCAACGACGTCATCAATGCCGTCACGGCGGCGCCGGCCAAGATGAGCGTGAGCGCCTTTGTTCCGCCACCGATCGACGTGATCCCGAAGACGAGAGCCGCGGTCAGGCACGATCCCACGAAGGCCGCCACGATGGTTCCCGTCGTGCTCACCGACCCCATCGCGAAGTTCGCGACGATGACGGCAAAGGCAGCCCCGGCCGAAATCCCCAAGAGGCCAGGTTCTGCCAGCGGGTTTCGCGTATGTCCTTGCGCGATCGCACCAGCAACTCCCAGGGCCGCGCCGATCGCCAGCGCCAGCATCGTCCTCGGGAGACGGAGGTTCGCGATAATCTCACCGTCACTTCCGCCGGTAGAGCCGCTACGCAAGGATTCCAGCGCCGGACCCAGGGCCTGTAGCAGCCGGTTGACATCCATCGGGCGCGAGCCAATCGCTAAGCTGAGTGCGCTGGCGATTACGACCCCCACCACCAGAATTCCTAGCCAACCGATCCGGTACGGCACGGTGATCGCCGTGTCCGGCGACGGTGGTGTGGGGGCAGCGGCCATGACTCTCCAGAGCAAATCGGGGTGGTTCGCCCCACAGGCTACCATGCATATAAGGTTAGGCTTACCTATTCCCAAATAGTGAGGATCCTCAGCTATGAAGCCCATCGTTGGAAAGATTGCGGCCGCGGTATGCGCGGCGAGTTTGCTGCTCGCTGGTTGCAGCAAAGCCCAAGGTGCCGACAAGCCAGATTCGTCCGAAAAGGAGCAAGTTTCCATCACCCATGCGTGGGGGACCGACACGTATCCCGCCAATCCGAAAAAGATCGTCGCGCTTGGGACCGCAGTCGATAACCTGCTAGCGCTGGGGATCACTCCCGACGCGGTCATCGAAGCTCCCCTTGACAAAAACGCTCCCTGGCGCAGCAAAGAGCTAGCGTCGGTGAAGAGAATCGAAGTTACGGATTTTGCGACCGTCCCCACCGAGCAGGTTGCGGCGCTCGAGCCCGACGTCATCATTGGTGACTTTTGGCGAATTACCGAAGAAAACTACCAGGCGCTGTCGAAGATCGCGCCGACGCTCGGGGCGATCGGTAAAGAGGGCGAAGACCTCGGATGGAAGAAGCAGATTACTGCCCTCGGCACGCTCTTCAACAAGTCGGCCGAGGCGGAAAAGGTCATCACCGACGATCAGGCGCTGTTCCAGAAAGCCAAGGACGAGATGCCGAAGCTGGCGGGCAAGACTGGCCTCATCGCCCAGTACGTAAAGTCCCGCGGGATCGGGGTCGTCACGGACCCGAAGGAACCTGGAAACTCCTTCCTTTACGATCTCGGGATGAAGGTTCCCGAGTCCGTCCTATCGCTTCCCGGACGTTCCGGGCGGGCGATCGTATCCGCCGAAAATATTTCGGTGCTCGATGCTGACTTCATGGCCATCTACGCCCAGGAGGGCAGCGAAGCTGACTTGCGTGCGACGCCCGGCTTTGCAGCGCTTCGGCAAGTGGCCTCCGGCGGCACCTACTTCGGCGATACGACGCTGGTGCAGGCGATCAACGACCCGAGTTCACGCAGCCGTGCTTGGGCCTTGGATCAGCTGCGCGAGATGTTGGCCAAGGTCGAAAAAGCAGACTAGGTGTATGAGGTCATGACGTTGTCTACACGTTCGTGGACTCGGCTGGCCGGTGGCTGATCTGCACAGGCGGTATGAGGCCGATGATAGTTGT
>NZ_MQVR01000031.1 GCF_001907295.1 Bowdeniella nasicola | reverse complement strand
GACCATGACCGATACCGACACGCCCGCACTAGCAAGCTAAAACCCCAAACGAGAGGAAAACGCCGTTACACCACTACAAGGGACTTGACCGAGCGTCCCGGTGGAGGTAGCAAGGGGGCCGGAGGGGAACGCAGTCGTCGATGTTTTCAGACGGGCCATGGCGATAGCCTAACGAGTAGCGGCGGTAATCGTTCGGTCAGGAGGTGCGATGTCGAAGGGAGTACGTCCCGCGATCACGCGCGACTGGGGGAGCGACGATACGGGCTGCCATGTTTTGCACGTTGACATGGACTGCTTCTTTGCCTCCGTCGAACTGCTCTATCGTCCCGAGTTGGTTGGTAAGCCGCTCATCGTCGGCGGCTCGGGCAACCGCGGGGTCGTGACATCCGCGACGTATGAGGCGCGTGCCTTTGGGGTGCATGCGGCGATGCCGATCGCCCGCGCCCGGCGCCTGTGTCCGCAGGCCGAGGTCGTCCCCAACCGCAAGGGTGTCTACTCCGAGGTCTCCGCGAAGGTCATGGACGTTTTATCGCGGGTCTCGCCGGTGATCGAAAAGGTCAGCGTCGATGAGGCCTTCATCGATGTCGCCGGCTCGGTGCGTCGCATGGGCTCGCCCGTCGAGATCGCGCGCTGGATCCGGGCGACCGTGCGCAAAGAGGTCGGGGTGCCAGCGAGCGTCGGCGTCGCTGCGGTCACGCACGTGGCAAAACTCGCCTCGACGTTTGCGAAGCCCGACGGCTACCTCCTGATCCCCGCGGCGCACACGGTCGAGTTTTTGCACTCCCTGCCCGCCTCGACCATGCCCGGGGTCGGCCAGCGTGCCGCCGAGATCTGCGAGCGCTATGGCCTGCGCACCGTCGCCGACCTCGTCGCCGTGCCGCCCGCGCGCCTGGGGGCCTGGCTCGGTCGCGCCCAGGCGGCCGCGCTGCGACGCTATGCCGCGGGCGATGAGGTGCGCGGCATCCACCCGCAGCGCGCCGAGAAATCCGTGAGCTCCGAAGAGACCTTCGAACACGATGTCACCGACGCCGAGGTGCTCGGCGCGCGCGTCGTCTCCCAATCCCATGCGCTCGCCCGGCGGCTGCGCACCTCCGGCATCGTGGGCTCGACCGTCGGGATCAAGATCCGGTTTTCCGACTTTTCCACCATCACCCGTTCGACGACGCTGTCGCAGCCGACCGATGTCGGCCAAGAGATCGCCCGCGCGGCGCTCGCACTGTTAGAAAAAGTCTCGATCCCGCCCGGCGGCATCCGGCTCGTGGGGACCAAAGTGGAGCAGTTGCGCCCCCGCTCGGCTGGCGTGCAACTCGCGCTCGATGACGATGGGCGGGAGCGCGCCGCGGAGTCCGTGGCCGACCGGATCGCCGCGCGCTTCGGCGATGACATCATCGGCCCGGCCAGGCTGCTTTCCGGCGGGAGGCACCCCGGTGGAAATTGGGACGCCAAGGACGTACCATAAAAGCCCAGTGACGTACCGCGGCAAGGAGGACGGCATGGCTCTATCTGAGTACGAGCAGCGCGTCTTAAAAGAAATGGAAGCCCAGCTGCGGGCCAATGATCCGAAGCTCGCCCAGCAGATGGGATCGGCCCGAGGCGTCCTTGACGTGCGTCGGATCTCCCTTGGCATCCTTGCTTTCATGATTGGCCTTGGCGGCCTCATCGGTGGCGTCGCCACCTCCCAGATCTGGCTCGGCGTCCTCGGCTTCATCGTCATGCTCGGCGGCGTCCTATACGGCATGTCCTCGGGCAACCGTGGCCGCACGATCAAGGGGGTTGCGAAGCCCAAGCCGAAGGCCCCTACCTCCGGATCCTCGTCCTTCATGGACAAGCAGGCCCAGCGTTGGGATAACCGCAAGGACCAGTCCGGCAGGTAGCTCCACTTTCCTCCCCACCTCTCACCGCCCGCTCGCCGGGCGGTTCTTTTTTTGCCCTGATCTGACCGGTACGGGTGTTTTCGCGAAAAAATCCCTCCACCTCGCTCCACCTGCCTAAAACCCTACAAGATCGGGGCAAAATGCATGGACGATTCTGGAATTTACCCCACTAAAGGCTTGCGTGTGGAGCAAAGTGGAGTATTGTGGAGGCAGTCGGTGGTTCTAGGCGGAGCGGAGGTGGACCTGGATGTTCCTCGGAACGTATGAGCCCAAGCTCGATGACAAAGGTCGACTCATCCTGCCTGCCAAGTACCGCGAGCAGCTCGCTGGCGGTCTCGTCATCACCCGCGGACAGGAACGATGCCTCTACGTCTTTCCGATGCGGGAGTTCGAGGCCATCCACGAGCAACTGCGAGCGGCCCCGCTCACGAGCAAGCAGGCGCGCCAATACCTGCGCGTGTTCTTGTCCGGAGCGGCCGATGAGCAGCCAGATAAGCAAGGCCGGATCACCATTCCCGCCGCCCTGCGTACCTACGCGGGACTCGGTCGGGATCTTGCCGTCATTGGCATGGGGACCCGGGTGGAGATTTGGGATCAGGCGGCGTGGCAGGACTACCTGTCCGAGCAGGAAACCGAATTCTCTGACACCGAAGAAGAGATCGTACCCGGTGTGTTTTAGCCAGGGACGTGGACTTTCTCCGATGCTCCGACGAACTTCCCCATCGCCGGATCATGCGGAGAAGGTCCTCATTCCTGGACAGCACATGAGGCACTGAAAGGAGTGTGAAGATGACGACGCAGCCGCGGCACATCCCCGTGATGCTTGAGCGTTGCGTCGACCTCCTCACCTCCGGCGGCTCCGATGGCGTTGTCATCGATGCGACCCTCGGGCTCGGCGGTCACGCCGAGGCGCTGCTCACCCGATTCCCGAACCTCCAGCTCGCCGGCATCGACCGTGACGAAAACGCGCTCGCCCTTGCCGGTGAGCGCCTCGCGAGCGCGGGGGAGCGCTTCACGCCGTTTCACACGACCTACGACGAGATCGACGTCGTGGCCGAGCAGATGCGCGAGCGCACCGGTCGCCCGATCCTCGGCATCCTCATGGACCTTGGCGTCTCCTCGATGCAACTCGATGAAGAGTCCCGCGGTTTTTCCTATGCACGCAGCGCCCCGCTCGATATGCGCATGGACCCGTCGGCGCCGCTCACGGCGAAGCAACTGCTGGCCGAGGCGAGCGTCGGGGAACTCACCCGCATCCTGCGCTCCTATGGCGAAGAAAAATTCGCCAACCGGATCGCCGCGCGCATCGTTAAGCAGCGCGAGAGCGGCCCGCTGACCACCACCGATGAGCTCGTCGAGATCATCTACGACGCGATCCCGCACTCCTCGCGCCGCACCGGCGGTCATCCCGCCAAGCGCACGTTCCAGGCGCTGCGGATCGCCGTCAACGACGAACTCGTCATCCTCGCCGAGGCGCTGCCGCGCGCGATCGATGCCCTCGATGTCGGCGGCACGCTCGTCGTCATGTCCTACCAGTCGCTCGAGGACCGCATCGTTAAGCAGTCCTTCGCGGCCGGTGCCACCTCGAGCGCCCCCGTCGACCTGCCGGTCATTCCCGAAGCCGATCAGCCCTACCTCGAACTCGTCACTCGCGGCGCACTTCGCGCCAGCGATGCCGAGGCCGAGGACAACCCGCGTGCGAAGCCCGTCCGGCTACGCGCCGCCCGCAAGCTCCGTCCCGTACCCGCCCATCGCAATCCCGCGAGGAGATACTCATGAGCATGCTCGCCACCACCGCCCGCTCGCGGCGGGCCAGCGCCCCAGTAGAGCGCCCGGCCCTAACCGTCGTGCGCACGCCGGCGCTGTCACGTTCGATCGTGCCCTTCCTCGTCATGCTCGTCGCGATCCTCGCCACCGCGATGGGACTCACGCTGTTCCTCAACACGCAGATGGCTGTGACCTCCTACGAGATTCGCGACACGCGCGCCCAGTTGGTCGAGTTAACCGAAACTGCGCAGACACTAAAAGCTGAGGTCGAAACGCTCGGCTCCCCGGATTACCTGCGGCAAGCAGCCGGACGAATCGGGATGGTTCCGGCCAGCACCACGTTCATCATGAACCTCGAACACGGCACGATTACGGCCCTAGAAGACGTGCAGCAGTAAAGGAGGCGGCGATGGCACAGCCCTCAACCTCCCGCATCGCTGCCGTGAAAAGCTGGATCAAACGCTCCAATAAATTCATCCTCATCACCGCGCTCGCGCTCGTGGTGGGCTTCGGTCGCCTCGTCTGGCTCCAGGTCATTACCGCTCCGGCGCTCGCCGAGCAGGCGCGCGATTTTCGCACCAAAACCTTTGAGATCTCCGCGCCGCGCGGACCCATCGTCGACGCCGAAGGCAACGTGCTCGCCGCCTCCACCCAGGTCGTGCACGTCGGCGTGAACCAAAACAAGATCCGCAACTACGTGAACCAGGACCCGAAGACGAAAAAGATCATCGGCGTCGGGCCTGCGGAGGCCGCGAAACAGCTCGCGCCCCTGCTGAATGCGGATCCGGCCGTGCTCGGCGCGCAGCTCGTCGGCGACTCGAGCTACCGCGTCCTCGCGAAGAACCTTACGCCCGCTCAGTGGCGGCAGATCAAGGACCTGCGCATCGACGGCGTCGAGCCCGACTTCCGCTCCCAGCGCACCTACCCGAACGGGACGACGGCCGGGAACATCATCGGCTACGTCAACAAAGAAGGCGTCGCGAGCGCGGGCCTCGAGATGAGCTTCAACAAGGACCTCACCGGCACGCCCGGCGTCGAGCGCGTCGAGGTCGGCATCGGCGGCCCGCACATCCCGACGGGGATCAACGAAAAGACCGACGCCGTGCCCGGCTCGACCGTCCACCTCACGCTGCTGCGCGACCTGCAGGACGTGTCCCAAAAGGCCGTGCAGGCAGCCAAAGACAACTTCGGTGCCTCGTGGGCCGCGGCGGTCGTCCAGGAGGTCGGCACAGGCAAGATCCTCGCGATCGCCGACTCCGATACCGTCAACCCGAACGAGTACTGGAAGTCCAAGCCCGAAAACCAGGGCGCCCGCTCCGTCTCCGCCGTCTACGAGCCCGGCTCCACCGGCAAACTGCTGACGTACGCCACGGCGATCGAGCAGGGCACCGTCACGCCCGAGACACACATCGAAAACCCGAGCCGCTACACGACGGAAAACGGCCAGCTCATCAAGGACTTCGCCGACCATGCCACCGAAAAGCGCACGGTCGCGGGCATCCTCATGCGCTCGTATAACACCGGCACCGTCAAGATCGGTGAGACCATATCCGATCAGATCCGCTACGATTACTTCAAACGCTTCAACCTCGGTCAGACCATCGACATCGGCATGCCCGGCCAGTCCGGCGGCATCCTCGTGCCGCCCGATAAGTGGGACGGCCGCCAGAAATACACGACCATGTTCGGCCAGGGCTATGCCGTGACGCTTTTGCAAAACGTCGGTATCGTCCAGGCGATCGCCAACAAGGGCCAGTGGGTGCCGCCCACCCTCGTCGGCGGCGTGACTGACGCCAAGGGCGTGTTCCGCGCGAGCGAGCCGAAGGAAAGCCACGAGGCGATCAAGCCCGAGACGGCCGAGCAGATGCTCAAGATGATGGAGGGCGTCACCCAGCGTGGCGGCACCGGTATCCGCGCCGCGATCGATGGCTACCGCGTCGCCGCGAAGACCGGTACCGCGCAGGTCGCGGGCCCCACCGGGGCGCTAACCCAGACCGCGGGCGTCTTCAACGCCGTCATCCCCGCGGACAACCCGCGCCTGGCCATCTCCGTCGTCGTCTACAACCCGTCCTCAGGCTTCCAGGGCGGCATCGTCGCGGCCCCAGTGTTCAAAGAGATTGCGACCTTCGCGGTACGCTATCTAGGCATTCCGCCCTCGAAGGCGGCACCAGAACTTTACCCGGTCGAGTACGAGTAAAACAACACCGGTGCGGGGGAGGAAGGGACAGGCACGTGAGTGACGATGTGCTGCATAGCCGGCCGACGGTTGCAGGCGTTTCAGCCAACCAGATTGCCGAGGCTATCGGGGGAGAGCTGATCGGCGACGGCGATACCCAGGTAGTCGGGATCGGCGTCGATTCGACTGATGTCCGCCCCGGCGAGGCCTTCATCGCGGTCCCCGGCTTCACCACCCACGGCGCCCGGTTTGCCGACGCCGCCATCGCCTCCGGCGCGATCCTCATCATCACCGATAAGGCCGGGCGCGAGCACCTGACGAGCCAGCCCGCCGCCCTCATCGAGGTCACCGACCCGCGCGCCATCGTCGGCACCGCCGCGGCCCTCGTCTTCGGCTATCCCGCGCGCGACCTCGAGCTGTGCGCCGTCACCGGCACGAACGGCAAGACGTCGACCGCGACGATCCTGCACCAGATCCTGCGCAACGCGCGCGGTGAGGCCGGCATCTTCGGCACCGTCGAGGTGCGCATCGGGGAGGACGCGGCCTATTCGCCGCGTACGACGCTCGAGGCGAGCCTCGTCAACCGGCTCATGTCGCTCGCGCGCGAACGCGACGTGACAACCCTCGTGCTCGAGGCCTCCTCCCAGGCGCTACACCTGGGGCGTCTCAACGACCTGCAGTTCGACATCGCGGGCTTCGTGAACCTGCAGCACGATCACCTCGACTACCACCACACCATGGCCGAATACTTCGAGGCCAAGGCCATGCTGTTCGAGCCCAACATGTGCCGCAGTGCCGTCATCTGCATCGACGACGAATGGGGCGCCAAGCTCGCCGCGCGCGTCGCGGTCCCGCACCTGACCGTCTCCACGGGCGCGGACGCGGACCTCATCGCCCGCGATGTCGGACCGACCGCGGCTGGGATGCGCTTTACCGTGCTCGCCTCCGATGGCGAACACCCGATCGAGATGCCGCTGACGAGCCGCGTCATGGTCCAAAACGCGATGGTCGCGATCGGCATGGCCCGCCGCGCGGGCGTGTCGTGGGAGACGATCACCGACGCGATGCGCGTCGCGAACCCCGCGCCCGGCCGCATGGAGGTCGTCCAGGCCCGCAACGAGACCCACCCGCTCGTCATCGTCGACTACGCCCACACGCCCGATGCGCTCGAGGCGCTCATGCCCGAGCTACGCGCGCTGACGCCCGGCAACCTCATCATCGTGTTCGGCTCCGACGGCGACCGCGACCAGGCCAAGCGCCCCCTCCTTGGCAAGATCGCCGCAGATCAGGCCGACCTGCTCTACGTCACCGACGAGTCCCCGCGCACCGAGGACCCCGCGGCGATCCGCGCCCAGATCCTTGCCGGGGTGCGCGAGGTGCGCCCCGACCTCGCGGGCGTCATAGAGGACACCGAGTCGCGTACGCACGCGCTCACGGCCGCGATCCTCGCCGCACACCCCGCCGATACCGTCGTCGTGACCGGCAAGGGCGCGGAGCAGTACCAGGTCGTCGGCACCGAAAACCGTCCCTACAACGACGTCCCCGTCGCACGCGCGGCCATCGAGCAAAGGCAGCAGGCGTGATCGAACTTTCCGCATCCGAGATCGCCGACGCGACCGGCGGCACCCTCGTCGGCCTCGACCGCGACGTGCGCGTGACCGGCTCGGTGACCACCGACTCCCGCGAGGTCGCCGCCGGTGACTGCTTCGTCGCGATCGCGGGCGAGAACATCGACGGGCACCGCTTCGTCGACGTCGCCGCCCACGCCGGCGCCGCCGTCATCATCGCCGAACAGGACGTCGAAGCGCCGCACGTGCGCGTCGAATCCACCATCACTGCGCTCGGCTGGCTCGCCCGTGAGGTGCTGGCGCGTCTGCGCGAGGGCGGCGACCTCACCGTAATCGGCGTGACCGGCTCCTCGGGCAAGACCACGACGAAGGACCTCCTCGGCGCGGCCCTTTCCGAATTCGCGCCCACCGTCTTCCCCGTAGCGAGCTTCAACAACGACATCGGCATGCCGCTCACGGCCCTGCGCTGCGACGAAAACACGCGCTACCTCGTCTCCGAGATGGGCGCCTCCGCGCCCGGCGAGCTCACGCGCCTGACCTCGATCGCGCCGCTCGATATCGCGATCGTCCTCATGGTCGGCCACGCCCACGTCGGCGGCTTCGGCTCGCTGGCCGACGTCGCGACCGCGAAGAGCGAGCTCGTCCAGGGCCTGCCCGCGGGCGCGAGGGCGATCCTCAACGCCGACGACGAACGCGTCGCCACCATGGCCGGCGTCGCGAAGCACGCCGATGGCAGCGCGCTCGATGCCAGCCAGATCCGCTACTTCTCGGCGACGAACGCCCTTAACGATCGCCCGGGCCTTGCCGCGACCGACGTCACGCTCGACCCGCTCGGGCGGGCCACGTTCACGACCGCGGGCGCGACGCTCACGCTGCCGATCACGGGCGCCCACCACGTCAATAACGCGCTCGCGGCCCTCAGCGCCGTCGATGCCCTCGGGCTCGACGTGGCGCGCGCTGCCCGCGCGATCGAAGCGGCGAAGATCTCCCCGCACCGTATGGCACTGACCGAACGCAGCGACGGCATCACGATCCTCGACGATGCCTACAACGCGAACCCCGAGTCGATGCGCGCCGCGATCGAGGTCCTCGCTAAGCTGCCCGCGAAGCGCCGCATCGCCCTGCTCGGCACCATGCTCGAAATGGGCGGGGAGGCCGACGAGCAGCACCGCGAGGTCGGAAAAGCAGCCGCCCAGGCGGGCCTGGACTGGGTGATTTGCGTCGCAGCCGATCCGATCGGCGCCGGCGTGCGCGCCGTCGCGGGCACCGAAGTGCGCGCCAATGCGGTCCAAACCAACGATGAGGCATTGGACCTCCTCACCCCGGAGCTCACCGAGGGTGACACGCTCCTCATCAAGGGTTCCAACGGAGCCGGACTATGGTCAGTAGCTGACAGACTTGCTACGGAAAAGGACTGTGGCGCATGACAGCGATCCTGTACTCCGGCACCATCGCCCTGGTGCTCGCCCTTCTCGGGACGCCGCTCTTTATTAAACTTTTGGTCAAGCGTAACTACGGCCAGTTCATCCGCCAGGACGGACCGAGCGCCCACTTCACCAAACGCGGCACCCCGACGATGGGCGGCGTCGTCATCATCCTGTCCGCGGTCCTCGGCTATTCCGGCGCGAACCTCATCGCCGGCCGCCTGCCGAACGTCTCGGGTGTCTTGCTGCTCTACCTCATCATCGGGCTCGGCATCATTGGCTTTCTCGACGACTACATCAAGATCTCCAAGGAGCGCAGCCTCGGGCTGAACCCGCTCGGCAAGATCATCGGGCAGGCATTCATCGGCATCACGTTCTCGGTCGCCGTACTGCTCTTCCCGAACGAAAACAGCCGCACGCCCGCCTCCACGCGCATCTCCTTCATCCGCGATTCCGGCATCGACCTCGCGTTCGCGGGCATCGTCGTTGGGATGATCCTGTTCGTCATCTGGTCGAACTTCCTCATCACCGCCTGGTCGAACGCCGTGAACCTCACCGACGGCCTCGATGGCCTCGCCACCGGCGCCTCCGTCATGGTGTTCGCCGCCTACATGGTCATCGCGCTGTGGCAGTCCAACCAGTCCTGCCAGTACCTCGCAGAACCCACCCGAGCGTGTTACGAGGTGCGTGACCCGCGCGACCTCGCGATCCTTGGCGCCGCCCTCATGGGCGCCTGCTTCGGCTTCCTGTGGTGGAACGCCGCCCCCGCCCAGATCTTCATGGGGGACACCGGCTCGCTCGCGCTCGGCGGAGCCGTCGCCGGCTTCTCAATCCTCACGCACACCGAGGTCCTCGCCGTCGTCATCGGCGGCCTGTTCGTCATCATCGTCATGTCCGACGTCATCCAGATCGGCTCGTTCAAACTCACCGGCAAACGCGTCTTTAGAATGGCGCCACTGCATCACCACTTCGAGCTCAAGGGCTGGGATGAGGTGACGATCGTCATCCGGTTCTGGATCATTGCCGGGCTGTGCGTCGCGCTCGGCCTTGGCATGTTCTATGCAGAGTGGGTGTCCCTCAGTGGCTAACATCGCCAATCACGACCCGCGGCCCGACCTTTCCGGCGCCCGCATCGGCGTCGCCGGGCTCGGCACGTCCGGGCGCGCGGCACTCAAGGCGCTCGCCGCCCGCGGGATCGCGGCGCGCGGCATCGACCGCTCCGAAGCCGCCGTCGCCGCCGCCAATGACAACGCGACCGGCGCGCACCTTATCCACGCCGCCGACGAGGCGGACTTTGCCGAATGCGCGAGCGAGGACGTCGACCTCCTCATCGTCTCGCCCGGCATCGCGCCGCACACGCCGCTGTACGCGCGCGCCAGCCAGCGCGGCGTCCAGATCATTTCCGAGATCGAGCTCGCCTGGCTGCTGCAGGCCCCGCTGCCCGGCGGCGGGTACGCCCCGTGGCTGACGCTCACCGGCACCAACGGCAAGACCACGACCGTGACAATGACGAGCTCGATCCTTGGCGCCGCGGGCCTCGTCGCCCCGGCGATCGGCAACGTCGGAACCCCGGCCGTGCTCGTCGCCGAACGCGGCGGCGTCGACGTTATGCCCGCCGAACTCTCGAGCTTCCAGCTGCACACGACGCATTCGGTGCGCGCCCTCGCCTCGGCGTGCCTGAACATCGACGACGACCACCTCGACTGGCACGGCTCGCCCGAGGCGTACGCCGCCGCCAAGGGCCGCGTCCACCTCGGCACGAGCGGCGCCTGCCTGTACTCGCGCCACGACCCGATCACCGAACAGCTCGTGCGCGACGCCGACGTCACCGAGGGTGCCCTCGCGGTCTCGATCGGGCTCGACGCGCCGCCGCTCGCTGGGATCGGGATCGTCGACGGGCTCATCGTCGACCGTGCCTTCCATAACGAGCGCGCGACGCACGGCGTCGAACTCGCTGCCCTGACCGACCTTGCCCACCTCGCGCCCGAGGGCCAGGTGCCCGCGCACGTCGTCATCGACGCCCTGTTCGCCGCCGGGCTCGCCCGCGCCGCCGGGGTCGCGCCGGAGGCCATCGCCGAGGGGCTGCGCGCCTTCTCGCCGGGTGACCACCGCATCCAGACGATCGCCGAGGTCGATGGTGTGCGCTACATCAACGACTCGAAGGCGACCAACGCGCACGCGGCCCGCGCCTCGCTCTCGGCGATGTCCACCGGCAGCGTCGTGTGGATCGCCGGGGGACTGGCCAAGGGCGCGCGCTTCGATGACCTCATCGCCGATATCGCGCCGACGCTCGCCTCCGTCGTCCTCATCGGCGTCGACCAAGAGCCGCTTACCAGCGCCCTTTCCAAGGTCGCGCCCGACATCCCGGTGCAGGCCGTCGACCCGGCGAGCGAGGATCCGATGACCGAGGCGGTCGCGCTCGCCCAGCGCGTGGCACAGCCCGGCAACGTCGTCCTGCTTGCCCCAGCCTGCGCGTCGATGGACCAGTTCCCGAACTACGCCAGCCGCGGCGACCAGTTCGCCGCCGCCGTCCGCTCGCTTCGGGCGTAACTGGCGAGCCGCCGGGCGTGGCATCCGCGCAAGCGATGCCGTCCGGCGCACAATGGAGGCCACGGGAGAAAGGGGAATCATGCCGGTGACGTTGAACCAGGACTCAGCCAAGCCAGCAATCACCCGAACGCACCCGGGCGCGCTGTCTTACTACCTCATCCTCGGCTCGTCGCTGATCCTGCTGATCTTCGGCATCACGATGGTGATGTCCGCGTCCTCGGTCACCGCGATCCGCACCGGGGCCTCACCCTATAACGACGCGAAGAGCCAGCTGCTGTATGCGGCGATCGCGATCATTCCCGCCTATATCCTGTCGCGCATATCGCTCGTGTGGCTGCGGCGCATCGCCCTGCCCGCGCTCATCGGTTCGTGGCTGCTCGGCGCCCTGATCTTCACCCCGCTCGCGGCGTCCAAGGGCGGTAACGCCGCGTGGATCGTCATCCCAGGTATTAACCGCACGCTGCAGCCCTCGGAATTCATCAAGCTTACGGTCGTGCTCTTTCTCGCCGCGGTCCTGTCCGCGCACTTAAAGCGCCTGCACGACTGGCACTACCTCGTCGTGCCGCTCGGTGCGGTCGGCGTCTCGCTCGCGCTCGTCCTGGGCGGCCACGACCTCGGTACCGCGATGATCCTCGCGATGATCGTCGCCGTCATGCTGATCTGCGCGCGGATCCCGAACAAGTTTTTGGGGCTCCTCGCCCTCGTCGGCGTCGCTGTCCTCGTCTTCTTCATCATCGATAACCCGACGCGTATCGCGCGCATCATGGAATTTTTGCCCGGCGTCTCCCACGCCGAAGAAGGCACCTCCGATGCGCTCGGCTACCAGCCGCGCCACGGCCGCTGGGCCCTTGCCACCGGCGGCGTCTTCGGCGTCGGACTCGGGGCGAGCCGCGAGAAATGGGCCTACCTACCCGAAGCGCACAACGACTACATCTTCGCGATCATCGGTGAGGAGCTCGGCCTCGTCGGCACCTCGCTCGTCCTCGTGCTGTTCGCCGTCCTCGCCTGGGGCATCTTCCGGCTCTACCAGGTGCTGACCGACCCGTTCGCGCGGCTGCTCGCTGCAGGGCTCGGCACGTGGCTGATCGGGCAGGCGTTCATCAACATCTTCGTCGTGCTCGGCCTGCTGCCGGTCATCGGCGTGCCTCTGCCGCTCATCTCTTCTGGCGGTTCCTCCCTCATCAGTACGATAATGGCGATTGGTGTCCTGCTAGCGTGCGCCCGCACCGAACCGGGAGCTAGTGTGGCACTCGCCCAATCGACATCTGCGGTGCGTCGCTCCCTTTCAGTCGTGGGACGACGCGCGAGGAGAAGATAGTGATTCAATCCATCGTCTTAGCTGGCGGCGGAAGCGCGGGGCACGTCAACCCGCTGCTCGCCACCGCGAGCGAGATCGCCGAGCGTTGCCCCGCCGCCCGCATCACGGCGCTCGGGGTCGCGACCGGACTCGAAACCGAACTCGTGCCCGCGGCCGGCATCGACCTCGTGACCATCCCGAAGGCCCCGATGCCGCGCAAGCCCACCCCGTCGGCGCTGATGTTCCCGGTGCGCTTCCGCGAGGCGATCTCCCAGGTGCGCTCCGTGCTCGCCGAGACGAAGGCCGATCTCATCGTCGGGTTCGGTGGCTACGTCGCCACCCCCGCCTACCTCGCCGCCTGGCGCGCCGGACTGCCGTTCGTCATCCACGAGCAAAACGCCCGGCCCGGCTACGCCAATAAGCTCGGCGCCAAACGCGCCGCCGTCGTCGCCCTCACGTTCGAATCGACGCCGCTCGCCGCCGCCCGCGGCCGCACCGTGACGACGGGCCTGCCGCTGCGCGGCCCGGTCCTCGACCTCGCCCGCCGCCGCCGCAGCGGCGACGGCGCCTGGGCGCGCGAACAGGCCGCCACCGAACTCGGCCTCGACCCGCATCGCACCACCGTCCTCATCACCGGCGGCTCCCTCGGCGCGCAGTCGATCAACCGCGCCGCCGCGCAGATCGCGCCCTACTTCGCCGAACGCGGCGCCCAGGTATTGCACCTGACCGGCGTCGGCAAGGCCGACGACGTGCGCGAGCGCCTCGCCGGCGCGGATTCGACGCACTACCACGTGCGCGAATACCTGTCTGCGATGCACCAGGCCTACGCCGCCGCCGACGTCGTCATCTGCCGCTCCGGCGCCGGCACCGTCGCCGAACTCACGGCCCTCGGCCTGCCCGCGATCTACATCCCGCTGCCGATCGGCAACGGCGAACAGCGCAAGAACGCCGCCGACGTCCTCGACGCCGGCGGGGGACTGCTCCTGCCCGACGCCGAGCTCACGACCGCCTCGCTCACCGCGGCGCTCAGCCCGTGGCTCACCGACCCGGCCGCCCTGCGCCAAGCCGGCGAGGCCGCCGCGAGCGTCGGCGGGATCGACGGTGCGCGCAAGCTCGTCGACGAGATCGAACGGGTGATGGCGTGAACCGCGAGCGATACCACTTCATCGGCATCGGCGGGGCGGGCATGTCCGTCATCGCCGAACTGCTCCACGGACGCGGCGCCGTTGTCCAGGGCTCGGATGCGAAGCCATCGGCGACGCTCGAGCGTCTCGAATCGCGTGGCATCCACTGCTATCCGACGCAGGACGCGAGCCAGGTTCCGCCCGACCACACGGTCGTGCGCTCCACCGCGATCAAGGACGACAACCCCGAACTCGCGACCGCACTCGAGCGCGGTCAGGAGATCATCCACCGCTCCGAGGCGCTCGTGCGCGCCGCGCGCGGCCTCGACTTCGTCGCCGTCGCCGGTGCCCACGGCAAGACGACGACCTCCGGCATGCTCGCCGCCGCGCTCGTCGAAGCGGGCGCCGACCCGTCCTACGCCGTCGGCGGCTCCGTCCTCGGCCTCGGCTCGGGAGCGCGCCTCGGCTCCGGCTCCGTCTTCGTCGCGGAAGCCGACGAGTCCGATGGCTCCTTCCTCGCTTACCAGCCGCGCGTCGCGATCGTCACGAACGTCGAACCCGACCACCTCGACCACTACGGCAGCGAAGAAGCCTTCGCCGACGCCTTCTTGCAGTTCGCCTCCCGCCTCGTCGACGGGGGACTGCTGATCTGCTGCGCCGATGACGCGGGCTCCGCGCACCTGGCCGAACGCGCCCGCTCCGAGGGCCTGCGCGTCGCGACCTATGGGCGCAGCGCGAACGCCGACGTGATCGTCGATGGCGATGACGTCTTCATCGGCGAGGACTGCTACCGCCTGTCCCTGCAGGTCGCGGGCGACCACAACCGCCTGAACGCGGCCGCGGCGCTCATCGCCGGCATCGAACTCGGCGTGCCCGCCCCGCTCATGGCCCGCTCGCTCGGCGCCTTCGCCGGCACCGACCGCCGCTTCGAGCCGCGCGGCTATGTCGGCGGCATCCGCGTCGTCGACGACTATGCCCACCACCCGACCGAGGTCGCCGCGACGATCGCGACCGCCCGCACCCAGGTCGGCTCCTCGCGCGTTCTCGTGCTCTTTCAGCCGCACCTGTTCTCGCGCACGAAGAACTTCGCCGACCGGTTCGCCGGCGCCCTGTCCGCCGCGGACAGCGTCGTCGTCGCCGATATCTTCCCCGCGCGCGAAGCGCCAATGCCGGGCGTCACCTCCGCCCTCATCACCGAGAAGCTGCCCGGTGCCGAATTCGTGCCGGACCTTACCGACGCCGCCGCGCGCATCGCGAGCCTCGCCCGTCCGGGCGACATCATCATCACGATGGGCGCCGGATCCGTCACCGAGGCCGGGCCCATGATCCTTGCGGCCCTCGCCGGGGATTCGGGACAGGTAACGCCATGAAACCGCCACCTCGGCCCCGTCCGCGCCCGACGCGGCCGGGCCTGAGCGATGCCGAACGCGAAGAAATCCTCGCCGCCGCCAAGGAGGAAGTCGAGGCCGAATCCGAGTCGCGCGAGCCCGCCCCCAAGACGGCAGTCCTCACGACGCTGACCGCGCGCGCCAAGGAATCGCTCACCCGCGATAACGTGACGCTGTTGCAAAGCGTGCGCGACGAGCGCCGCCGCGCCACCTGGCACGCCCGCAAACGCCACGCCTTTTGGGCCCTCGGCATCGGCCTCGTGCTCGCCGCCGTCGTCTGGGTCGTCTTCTTCTCGCCGCTCTTTGCGCTGAAGAACATCAAGGTGAAAACCGAAGGCCCCGAGGTCAGCGAATCCGCCGTGACCGCGGTCCTCGACCGCTACCGCGGCACCCCGCTGCCGCGCCTGTCCACCACCGACATGAAGTCCGCAGTCGAGGCGCTCACCGTCGTGGAAACGGTGAAAGTCGCGCGCAGCTGGCCGCGCGAAGTCATCGTCACGGTCAAGGGCCGCGAGGCTGTCGCCGCACAAGAAAACCCGGGGGAGGACGGCGGCTTCCAGCTGCTCGACGCCCACGGCGTCATCCTCGGCCAGCGCCCCGAAAAACCCGAAGGCATCCCGCTCATCAACGTCGGCGGCGAAGAACACCTGCGCGGCGCCCTCATCGACGACGTCCTCACCGCCCTCGGCGCACTGCCCGACGAAGTCCGCGGCCGCCTCACCAACGCCGCGATCGACGGCGACGGTCTCATGAGCTTCACCCTGGATTCCGGTGCCCGCATCGTGTGGGGATCGGCGAGCGACATCGAACTCAAATCACGCGTCCTACAGGTCCTGCTGACGAAGGAAGCCTCCGTGTACGACGTGTCCGCGCCCCGCACCCCGGTCACGAAATAAGGTGTCGGCAATTTCTTCAACACGCCGTGTCGGTGGTTGTGCCACCTGAAGTAGGCACGTAGTTTTCATGCGCCTAACGACGACAGAAGTTTCACCTTCAACATCAACTTGAAGGTTGAAGTCTCGCAACGAGAGGGAAACCCGTGACAGCACCCCAAAAATACTTAGCCAACATCAAGGTGGTCGGCGTTGGCGGTGGTGGAGTCAATGCAGTCAACCGCATGATCGAAGAAGGTCTCGAGGGCGTCGAGTTCGTTGCGATTAACACCGACTCCCAGGCCCTCGTCCTGTCCGATGCGCACTCCAAGCACGACATCGGCCGCGAACTCACCCGTGGCCTTGGTGCCGGCGCCGATCCGGAGATCGGTCGCCAGGCTGCCGAGGACTCGACCGAGGAGATCACCGAAGCCCTGCGCGGCTCCGACATGGTCTTCGTGACCGCCGGCGAAGGCGGCGGCACCGGTACCGGTGGCTCGCCCGTCGTCGCGCGCATCGCGCGCCAGGAAGGCGCCCTGACGATCGGCGTCGTCACCCGACCCTTCACCTTCGAGGGCCGCCAGCGCTCCGCCAAGGCCGAGGCCGGCATCGATGCGCTGCGCAAGGAAGTCGACACGCTCATCGTCATCCCGAACGATCGCCTCCTGCAGATCGCGGACCGCAACGTCTCCGTTCTTGAAGCCTTCCGCGCCGCCGACCAGGTGCTGCACTCCGGTGTCCAGGGCATCACCGACCTCATCACCACCCCGGGCCTGATCAACCTCGACTTCGCCGACGTCAAGTCGATCATGAAGGACGCCGGCAGCGCCCTCATGGGCATCGGCCGCGCCTCCGGTGAAGACCGCGCAGTCAATGCCGCCGAGGCCGCGATCTCCTCGCCGCTGCTGGAAGCCTCCATCGACGGCGCACACGGCGTGCTCCTGTCCATCCAGGGCGGCTCCGACCTCGGCCTGTTCGAAATCCACACGGCCGCACAGCTCGTGCAGGAAGCCGCACACCCCGAGGCCAACATCATCTTCGGTGCCGTCATCGACGACACGCTTGGCGACGAACTGCGCATCACCGTCATCGCCGCGGGCTTCGACCAGCAGCCCGAGGGTCGCAGCCCCGAGGGCATCTCGCCGCAGTCCCAGCAGCGCAAGATCGCCTCGCCGCCGGTCCAGAAGCCGGAGGCCGAGGAATCCCCCGAGCGGACCCCCGGCCAGGTCGCCGACCGCAGCGGCCAGCACTCGGTCCCGCGCACCGCGCCCGCCGTGCCCGGCTATGACAAGCCCGCTGAGGAAGCCCCCGAGAAGGAAGATACCCCGGAGCTCGACGTTCCGCCCGTGTTCCCCGACGGTGGCCGGGCCCAGTCGAAGGACGACGACCTCGACATTCCGGACTTCCTGAAGTAACCCAACGCTTAGGTGCTGATTACACGCAGTTGCGGGCCAGGCGCTCTCGCCATCTCGGCGACGGGCCTTGGCCCGCAACTGCTTTCCTACTCCGCCCTGCCCTGCGACGACCCCGCCGACGTCACCCGTCGGCGCGCCGAACTTAGCAAGGCCGTCGGCCACGAACTGTCCTGGGTGCGCCAGGTCCACTCAGCGACCGTCCTTGAAACCGAGACCGGCGGCTGCGTCGCGGGGGAGGGCGACGCCCTCTTCGTGAGCCCGCCGTCCTCGCGCGGCATCGCGCCCGCGGTCCTCACCGCCGACTGTGTGCCCGTCCTCATCGCGAGCGAATCGGGAACCTACCGCGCCGCGATCCACGCCGGTCGCAAAGGGCTCGTGGCGCGGATCATCACCGAGACGATCACGCGGCTACGGGCGCTGACCGATGAGCCGCTGTATGCCGCGCTCGGCCCCCATATCTGCGCCCGCTGCTACGAGGTGAGCCCAAAGCTCGCCGCCGAGGTCACGGCCGAGCGTTCGGGGTCCGCCGCCACGACGTCCTGGGGAACCCCCGCGCTCGACCTCACGGCCATGGCGTGCGCCGAGCTGGATGCCGCTGGCGTCCCACTGTCGGATGTCACGCCGCCGGAGTGTACCCTCGAGAACCCCGCGCTTTTCAGCTACCGGCGCGATGGGACCGCCGGGCGAATTGCCTCGTGCGTCGTGGCGATCGGGGACACGCCGAGCCCGTTACCCAATCCGCTGAGTAAAGCGCCCTAACGTTATGGTCACGAGTACCCACACGAGTTCCTAAGGAGATCCCATGGCCGGAATCCTTCGCAAGTCCATGGAATTCCTCGCGCTGAGCCAGCCCGAGGAAGAGACCGAAGAGACCTACGACGACTTCACGACCCAACTGGAGGAACGCGTGGACACCAGCGCGGATAACACCCCTGCCGCTCCCGTCACGCCGATCCACCGCGCCGCGTCGGCCCAGGGTCGTTTCGATGTGCATGAAGGCACCGCCCAGGAGCTGTCCCGTATCGTGACGTTCCACCCCACGGCATATAACGAGGCCAAGGTCATTGGTACCGCCTTCCGTGAGGGGATCCCGGTCATCTTGAACCTGTCCAGCATGTCCGAGGCCGACGGCAAGCGCATGCTCGACTTCTGCTCCGGCCTCGCCTACGGCCTGGAAGGTGGCATCGAGAAGGTGACGCAGCGCGTCTTTTTGCTCTCCCCGGCTACGGTCGAGGTCTATCGCGACACGGAAGACGCTGATCCGGCGAAGCACCTCGGCTAAGTCAGCAGGTACGATAGACCGGTGTCCCTGTTCTTTTACGTACTCTCGCGCGCCTGTGCGATCTACCTGCTGATCCTGTTTGCTCGTGTGATTCTCGACTGGATCCAGGTGTTCAATCAGTCGTGGCGCCCGAAGGGCGTCGTGCTGGTGCTCGCGAACATCATCTATACCTTGACCGATCCACCGGTGAAGATGCTGCGGGGCGTCATCCCGCCGCTGCGGCTCGGTGCGATCGCGTTGGACGTTGGTTTCCTCGTGATCGTCTTCGGTGTCATCATCTTGGAACGACTCTTCCTCATTCTGGCCTACAGATTTGCGTAACTTATGCCGCGCTGCACCAGAGTTTCAGGTAGTGTTTATTTCAGCGCGCGAATATTAGATTCGCGCTCACTTGCAACTACGACCACGAGGTGACGAAATGGCGCTGTTAACAGCGGACGACGTCCTCAACAAGAAGTTTCTCCAGACAAAGTTCCGAGAAGGCTACGATCAGGACGAAGTCGACGATTTCCTTGATGAAGTTGTCAACACGCTGCGTGCCGTCGAGTCTGAAAACGAAGAGCTGAAGGCCAAGCTAGCCGCGGCCGAGCGTCGGATTTCTGAGCTTGCTTCCGGTGGTGGCGACTACGCTCCCGCCGAAGAGCGGGTGGAGCAGAAGCCAGAGGAGCATGTGGAGGAGTCCTCGCACGGGGGCGCCGAGGCTGAAGTCAAGGTCGCCGAAGAGCACCACGAGGCCGGGCAGCCGCAGGCCCAGGCCTTCGCAGCCCCCGTTGCTGGTGGCGGCGAGCAGGCCCAGTCCGCGACCGGCATGCTGGCTCTTGCCCAGCGCCTGCACGACGAGTACGTGCGTAACGGCCAGGATGAGAGCGAGCGCATCGTCACCGAGGCCCGTCAGAAGGCCGACTCGATCGTTAAGGAAGCTGAAGACAAGTACAACAACACGCTTGCTCAGCTGGAGAAGGAGCGTTCGCTGCTCGAGCGCAAGATCGACGAGCTGCGTACCTTCGAGCGCGACTACCGTTCGCGCCTGAAGAGCTACCTCGAAGGTCTGCTGCGCGACGTCGAAACGTCGCCCGAGACCCTGTCTTGATCGACACCACTTTCGCAACGGCGGCACTTCACCGTGCCGCCGTTGCCATGTCCTATCAACCCTAAGGAGACCGATGACACGACGAGTTCGCGGCCCTAGGCCCCGCGCCGCCTTCGGCGTCGGAGTGGCGATTGCCCTCGCCTGCGTCGCGCTCGATCAGGGCACCAAGATCTGGGCGCTTGAGACGCTCCAGCCGGGGGAGTACCACCCCCTGATCGGCACCCTGTTCGGCTACCAACTCGTCTTCAATTCCGGTGCCGCCTTCTCCTTCGGCTCCGGCGTGACCTGGATCTTCACAATCATCGCCGCCGTCTGTGTCACCGGTGCACTCGCCGCGCTCACCCGCATCACAAACCCGCTGTGGATCACGGTTGTCGCGATCCTGCTCGGCGGCAGCGCCGGCAACCTCATCGACCGGCTCTTCCGCGCCCCGGGTTTCCCGCAGGGCCACGTAGTCGACTTCCTCGCCTACGGCGACTGGTTCGTCGGCAACATCGCGGACGTCTTCATCGTCGGCGCAGCCATCGCGCTCGCGATCTTGTCCTTCAGTTCGAACCCGCGCCCGGGCCGCGAACTGCTGAGTGAGGACGGCACGACCTTCGACGACGAAAGCGCCGAAGCGTGATGAGCGGCGAGCGCCACTACCTGCCCGTGCCCGACGCCCTGATCGGGCAGCGTGCCGATGCCGCGCTCGCCCGCATGCTCGGCCTGTCACGTACCAAGGCCGCGGACCTCATCGAAGGCGGCCACGCCTACGCCGACGGCGTCCAGCTCGCGCGCTCGACCAAGCTCACCGCGAGCATGCTGCTCGACGTCACGATCCCGCAAGAAAAGCCCGCGCCGCCCGATATCGTCGTCGCCGGCATGCGGATCATCTACGAGGACGACGACATCATCGTCGTCGACAAACCCGCCGGTGTCGCCGCGCATTTTTCCTCCGGCTGGTCCGGCCCGACCGTCGTCGGATCCCTACGCGCCTCCGGCTACCGCGTCTGCAAGCTCGGCCCCACCGAGCGTGAGGGGATCGTCCACCGGCTCGACGTCGGCACCTCCGGCATCATGGTCGTCTCCCGCTCCGACCGCGCCTACCGCGACCTCAAGCGCGCATTCAAAGAGCGTGAGGTCACGAAGAAATACCAGGCGCTCGTGCACGGCATCGTCTCCCCGCCGGTCGGCACGATCGACGCCCCGATCGGCCACTGCGGCGGCGACCAGTGGAAGATGAAGATCCGCAACGACGGCAAACACGCCGTCACGCACTACGACGTGATCGAAGAGTTCGATAAAGCGAGCCTCGTCGACGTCACGCTCGAGACCGGCCGCACCCACCAGATCCGCGTGCACTTCTCCGCAATCGGCCACCCGCTGCTCGGCGACCTCATCTACGGCGCGAGCCGCGAAGAAGCCGAACGCCTCGGCCTCATCCGCCAGTGGCTGCACGCGAGCGAACTGACATTCATCCACCCCGGCACCGCCGAGCCCGTCACGTTCACCGCGCCACCCGCCCCCGAACTCGCGCATGCCCTCGAATTGCTCCGCAGCTGACCGACAGAAGAAATCATGATCGAGACCCGGATCATCACCGACATCACGGACATCCAAGCTGCCCGCGGCATCCGCTACGACGTGTTCGTCCTCGAACAGGACGTCCCCCTCATCATGGAGGTCGACGCCCGCGACGAACTGCCCACCACCATCCACGCCCTTATGACCGTGGACGGCGAGCCCGTCGGCACCGGCCGCCTGCTCGTGAACGACGACGAGCCCGGCCGCGTCCACGTCGGACGCCTCGCGATCCGCAAAGAACACCGCGGCAAGAAGCTCGGCGCCGAGCTCATGAAGGCGCTAGAAGCCGAAGCGGTGGCGCGTCTCACCCCCGATCCGGAAGTAGGCCTCATCAGCGAGCTTTCTGCCCAGGAATACGCGGTCCCGTTCTACGAGAAACTCGGCTATCAAGTCATGGGCCGCGAACGTTATCTCGACGCCGGGATCTGGCATCACGACATGCACAGGGTCCTTGTCGCCCCGGACCAGTCCATGTCGGACCGCTAGGTAGAGTGGAGGCCATGGCTTCGGAGGATTTCGTTCACTTACATGTTCACACCGAGTACTCGATGCTCGATGGTCATGCGAAGATCGATGCCCTCTGCAAAGAAGTCGCTCGCCTAGGACAGCCCGCCGTCGCCATGACGGACCACGGCTACGTCTTCGGTGCCTATGAATTTTGGAAGACGGCGACCGACCACGGCTTGAAACCCATCATCGGCGTCGAGGCCTACATGACGCCGGGAACCTCCCGCAAAGACAAGTCCCGCGTCACCTGGGGAACGGAAGCCCAGCAGCGCGCTGGCGACGATGTTTCCGCCCGCGGCGCCTACACCCACATGACGCTCCTTGCCCGCAATACGCAGGGCATGCACAACCTGTTCAAAATGGCCTCTCTCGCCTCCTTGGAGGGCCAGCTAGGTAAGTGGCCGCGGATGGACCGCGACCTCCTGGAAACCTATTCTGATGGCCTTATCGGCACTGCTGGCTGCCCCTCCGGCGAGGTCCAGACGCGACTGCGCCTCGGCCAGTACGACGAGGCCCTCAAAGCGGCCGGCGAGTTCCAAGACATTTTCGGCAAAGATAACTTCTTCGTCGAGCTCATGGACCACGGGCTCGAGATCGAGCACCGCGTCCGCCGCGAGCTGCTGCAGATCGCGAAAGAGCTCAAGGCCCCCTTGATCGCGACGAACGACTCGCACTATGTGCGACCCGAGGATGCGGTCCCGCACTCCGCGCTGCTGTGCCTGCAGTCCGGTTCGACGCTGTCGGATCCGGACCGGTTCAAGTTCGACTCCGACACTTTCTACATCCGGCCGGAAGCCGAGATGCGTGCGCTGTGGCCCGAACTTCCCGAGGCGTGCGATAACACGCTGCTCGTTGCCGAGATGTGCGACGTTAAGTTCACCACCACCGCCGACGGCGCCAACTACATGCCGCACTTCCCGGTCCCTGCGGGGGAGAACGAAGAGTCCTGGTTCATCAAGGAAGTCGAAAAGGGCCTGCAGCTGCGCTACCCGAACGGCGTGCCCGCTCACGTGCGCGAACGCGCCGACTACGAGGTCAAGGTCATCTTGCAGATGGGCTTCCCGGGCTACTTCCTCGTCGTCTCCGACTTCATCACCTGGGCCAAGGAACACGGCATCCGCGTCGGTCCCGGCCGTGGCTCCGGTGCCGGTTCGATGGTCGCCTACGCGATGCGCATCACCGACCTCGACCCAATCCAGCACGGTCTGCTGTTCGAGCGATTCTTGAACCCCGACCGCGTCTCGATGCCTGACTTCGACGTCGATTTCGACGAACGCCGCCGCGGCGAGGTCATCGACTACGTGAACGAAAAATACGGCGAGGACCGCGTCGCCCAGGTCGTCACCTTCGGCGTCATGAAGACCAAACAGGCCCTCAAGGACTCCTCACGCGTGCTCGGCTACCCCTACCAAATGGGCGACCGCATCACGAAGGCCGTCCCGCCCACCGTCATGGGCAAGGACATCCCCATCAGTGGCATCTTCGACAAGAACCACAAGCGCTACGCCGAGGCCGCCGAATTCCGTGAGATGCACGCCGAAGACGTCGACGTCCAAAAGATCGTCGAAATGGCCAAAGGCATCGAAGGCATCACCCGCCAGTGGGGCGTGCACGCCTGCGCGGTCATCATGTCCAGTGCGCCGCTCATGGACATCATTCCGCTCATGAAGCGGCCCGCCGATGGCGTCATCATCACCCAGTTCGACTACCCGACGTGTGAAACGCTCGGCCTGCTGAAGATGGACTTCCTCGGCCTGCGTAACCTCACCGTCATCACCGACGCGCTCGACAACATCGTGCTCAACGGGGGAGAACCCCTCGACCTCGAACACGTGCCGATCGATGACAAGGCCACCTACGAGCTCATGAGCCACGCCGATACTCTCGGCGTCTTCCAGCTCGATGGCGATGGCATGCGCGACCTGCTGCGCCTCATGCGTCCCGACAACTTCGAAGACATCTCCGCCGTCGGCGCCCTATACCGTCCCGGTCCGATGGGCGCGAACTCGCACAAGAACTACGCGCTGCGTAAAAACGGCTTGCAGGAGATCACCCCGATCCACCCGGCGCTCGCCGAACCGCTCGCGGAGATCCTCGATACGACCTACGGCCTGATCGTCTATCAGGAGCAGGTTATGGCGATCGCCCAGAAGGTCGCGGGCTATACGCTCGGCCAAGCAGACCTGCTGCGCCGCGCCATGGGCAAGAAGAAGAAGGCCGAGCTGGATCGCCAGTATCAGACCTTCCACGATGGCATGATCGAGCGCGGCTACCCCGAGGATGCTGTCACCACGCTGTGGGACATCCTGCTGCCGTTCTCCGACTACGCGTTCAACAAGTCGCACTCGGCCGCCTACGGCCTCGTGTCCTATTGGACCGCCTACCTGAAGGCGAACTACCCGACCGAGTACATGGCGGCGCTGCTGACCAGCCAGCAGGGCAACAAGGACAAGCTCGCCGTCTACCTCGCCGAGTGCCGACGCCTCAACATCACCGTGCTCCCGCCAGACGTCAACTCCTCGGAAGCCACCTTCACGCCGCAGGGCAAGGACATCCTCTTCGGCCTCGGCGCTATCCGCAACGTTGGCGCCCACGTCGTCGAAGGCATCGTGCAGGCCCGCAAGGAAAAGGGCGCCTTCGAGTCCTTCGAGGACTTCCTCGACAAGGTCCCCGTCCAGGTCTGCAACAAGCGCACCATCGAGTCTCTCATCAAGGCTGGCGCGTTCGACCAGATCTCGCCCTCGCGCCGCGCGCTCGTCGTCTGCCATGAAGACTTCGTCGACGAGATCATCGCGATCAAGCGTAAGGAAGCCGTCGGCCAGTTCGACCTGTTCTCCGCTCTCGGCGGGGAAGAGCAAGAAGCCACGAGCTTCACCTCGGTCGTGCCCGAGGTCCCGGACTGGGATAAGCGCGAAAAACTCGCCTTCGAGCGCGAGATGCTGGGCTTGTATGTGTCCGACCATCCGCTCTCGGGCCTCGAACACATCCTGTCCATGCATGCCGATACGACGGTCGCCTCGCTCATGGACAGCCCGCAGGACCGTGACGGCGCCCGCGTGCAGATCTCCGGCCTCATCTCCGCCGTGCACCGCCGCGTGACCAAGCAGGGTAAGCCATGGGCGTCCCTGGAAGTCGAAGACCTGACCGGCGGCGTCACCGTGAATTTCTTCCCGCAGACCTACCAGCAGGTTGCGACCGAGATCGCCGAGGACCTTGTTGTTTCGATTAAGGGCCGGTTCCGCGCGGAGGAGGGCCAGTCGCCGACCATCGCCGCGATGGAGATGTCCATCCCTGACGTCGACGTCGTGGGCAGTGCGCCGGTCGATATCTCGCTGCCGAGCCACCGTTGCACCGGACCGACGATCGCGTCGTTGCAGCGCGTGCTGGGCAACCACTCGGGCCAGTCGGAGGTTCGCGTACATGTCACGTCTGCGGGACGCCGAACCGTCGTCGCGCTCGCCGATGCGTATCGCGTCCAGCCAAGCCCCGCCCTGTTCGGCGACCTCAAGGCCCTGCTCGGAGCTAACTGCTTGCGTTAAAGTCGACCAAGGAGGGACTCCTGTGTTCGACGATGATCCCGAGCGGATCAACGGAAAGCTCTATTTTGGGTTCGCTTCAGGAAGACAAAGCAGGAGTATGTACTGGAGCGCGAGAGCTATTGGAAGCGCGTTCTCGAAACACGACGGTACGGGTACAGCTCGAACTAGAGCATTTAGCCGGAACCGATCTATTTCTCGAGCGCCGCGGTGAAAGCCTCGGTCATCTCGGGGGAGAACAGGACAAAACGGATCTCCTCGATGCCGTTGTTATCCGGGTTCTCCGCTTCCTTCTTCGCCGCGCTAACCAGCACCTCGGCGACCTCGTCCATTTCCCAGCCGTAGGCGCCGCCAGAGATCGCGGGGAACGCGATCGAGCTGATGCGCAGGGCGCGTGCTACCTGCATCGAGGAGTGCACGCACGCGGCGAGGAGTTCGGGATCGGTCTCGCCGCGGTGCTTGTTCGGCCCGACCGTGTGGATGACCCACTGTGCGGGCAGATCGAAGCCCGGGGTCGAGACGGCCTCGCCGACGGGTAAGCCGTCCGGGTACTGCGTGCGCCGGACTTCGGTGCACGCCCCGAGGAGCTCGTTGCCGGCCGCGGCGTGCAGCGCGCCATCGACGCCGCCCCCGCCCATGAGCGAGGAGTTCGCGGCGTTGACCACCGCGTCCGTGTCCGTTTGTGTCAGGTCCCCAGTGACTGCCGTGATCTTCATATCTCGATCGTAAGTCGCCCTGATCTGCCATGCTGGACGGCCGAAAAACTTTTTCGGCCGCTGAACTATCCTCGGGTGCATGCTGAACCGGATCGATTTGCGTGCTAGGGATCTCGCTGCCTGCGATATTGATGAGCTGTTGCCGCGGGCGGCGCTCGACGTGTCGGGCGCGCTGCATCAGGTCCAGGGCGTGATCGATGACGTGCGTGAGCGCGGGGCTGAGGCGCTGGTCGAGCAGGCCGAGAAGTTTGACGGGGTGCGCCCCGAACACCTGCGGGTGCCGGCCGAAGAGCTGGAAAAGGCCGCAGCCGGCCTCGATGCGGAGATCGCCGAGGCGCTGCAGGTCGCGATCGCGCACGCGCGCGCGGGCCACAGCGCGCAGCTGCCCGCCGAGGTCGTAACCGAGATCGTCTCCGGTGGTCAGATCCGTCAGCGCTGGATCCCGGTGGAGCGCGTCGGCCTCTACGCGCCCGGTGGGCTCGCGGTCTACCCGTCCTCGGTCGTGATGAACGCGGTCGCGGCGCAGGTCGCGGGCGTGAAAGACATCGCGCTCGCGAGCCCGGCCCAAAAGGAATTCGGTGGGCTTCCCCACCCGACCGTGCTCGCGGCCTGCCACCTACTGGGCCTGACTGAGGTATACGCGGTCGGGGGAGCGGGCGCGATCGCGATGTTCGCCTACGGGGCGAAGACCGGAGACGGCTCGATCCTGTGCCGCCCGGTCGACGTCGTGACCGGGCCCGGAAATATTTTTGTGGCGGCCGCCAAGCGCGCGGTCGCATCCCGCTGCGGGATCGACGCGGAGGCGGGCACGACGGAGATCGCGATCATCGCCGATGAGCATGCCAACCCGGCATACGTCGCGGCCGACCTGCTCTCGCAGGCCGAGCACGACCCGGCCGCGGCCTCCGTTCTCATTACCGATTCGCCCGAGCTCGCCGACGCAGTCGATCAGGCGCTCGCCGACCAGGTCGCGGCGACCAAGCACCGGGAGCGCGTCGAAACCGCGCTATCCGGCCCGCAGAGTGCGACGGTGCTCGTGAACTCGCTCGATGACTGCGTGCGTGTCGCGAATGCCTATGCCGCGGAACACCTCGAGATTCAGACCGCCGACCCGGAAGCGCTTGCGGCGGGCATCAGGAACGCGGGAGCGATCTTCCTCGGGCCCTACACACCCGTGCCGCTGGGGGACTACGTCGCGGGCTCTAACCACGTGCTGCCGACCGGGGGCACCGCGCGGCACGCGTCCGGCCTGTCGGTCATGGCCTACCTCAAGCCCGTCCAGCAGGTGATGTATTCGAAGGCCGCGCTCGCGAGCGTGACAGAATCGCTCGTCACGCTCGCCAACGCGGAGGATCTACCCGCGCACGGATTCGCGGTCGAGGTCCGAGGCACACAACCGTCGAAGTAAGCGGCCCTAGATGTTGTGGGTCATGACGTTGTAGTCACCGACCGGGGATGAAGGAACGGGCCCCTGACTGCACGATGGGTGGTGTCAAAACATCCAGCAGA
>NZ_MQVR01000030.1 GCF_001907295.1 Bowdeniella nasicola | reverse complement strand
GAAGATGAACTCGAGGATCACGCGGTGACCGCCCTGCTGTCCAGCACGACCACCCCGCTACACCACTATGAGGGACTCAACTCCTGTGCGAAAGATTACTCGCGCAATGACCGCCGTGGCCGCAGCGGGCGTTCTCGCCCTCGCTGGCTGCTCCGGTGGCTCCGGCGGCGGAAACAACGGCAATAAGGGCACTGGTGGCCCGGCTAACGATTCCGGCACCCAGATCAATGCTAAGGATCGTAGCGAGCTGCAAGAGGGCGGCGTTCTTCGAATTCCGATTTCCAAGCTTCCCTCGAACTGGAACGGCATGCACATTGATGGCAACGAAGCCGACATCAGCGATATGCTGGGCTACACGCTTCCATCCAACTGGCTGTACAAGCCGGACGGCACGTTCGAGGTCAACCCGAACTTCCTCGAGTCCTACGATGTTAAGGACGCGACCGGAGACTCACCGCAGGTTGTCACGCTGAAGCTGAACAAGAAAGCTAAGTGGAACAACGGCGATCCGATCACCTGGGAAGATTACGCGCAGACCGCTAAGGTTTGTGACGGCTCGAACGTCGCCGAGGCTGACCCTGAAAGCGACGCAGAGCCGACCGATAAGTACGTCTGCGCCTCAACCGATGGCTGGACGTCCGTCGAAAAGGTCGAAAAGGGCGCGGATGAGTATGAGGTCGTCGTAACCTTCAAGAACCCCTACCCGGATTGGTCCGGTACTTTCAGCGGCGTCCTGAAGAAGGACTCCATCAAGGATCCCGAGACCTACAACACGGGTTGGAAGACCGATATGCCGAACGACGACTGGCTGGCTGGCCCGTTCAAGTTCGAGTCGGTTGACCGGTCGGCTGGCCGCGTTGCCCTCGTCCCGAACGACAAGTGGTGGGGCGACAAGGCTCTCCTCGAAAAGGTCGAGTTCAAGGCCCTGGGCGCGGACGCGATTCCGGGCGCCTTCGCTAACAAGGAGCTTGACGTGACCGGCGGCATCATCGATGCCAACACCTACCAGACCGTTATCAAGCGCGCAGACGCTGAGGTCCGTGTTGGCACCGGTAAGACCTGGCGCCACTACACGATCAACTCCCAGGCTGAGGTCATGAGCGATCAGAAGGTGCGTCAGGCGATCGCCATGGGCATGGACCGCGTCCAGACCACCAAGTCTGACCTCGCGGGCATCGACATCATCAAGCCCGAGGAGCTCGTCCTCGGTAACCACTTCTTCATGCCGGACCAGGAAGGCTACGTCGATAACTCGAACGTGACCCCTTACGATCCCGAGAAGGCCGGCGCGCTGCTCGATGAGATCGGCTGGAAGCTCGAAGAGGGCAAGGAATTCCGCACCAAGGGTGGCAAGGAACTTGAAATCAAGTACCTCGCGATCTCCGGTATCTCGACCTCGGAGAACGAGGGCAAGATGCTCCAGGACCAGATGAAGAAGATCGGTATCAAGGTCACCATTGTCCCGACCTCGTCCAACGAATTCTTCAAACAGCTGCAGCGCGGCGAATACGAAATCGCCACGTTCTCCTGGGTTGGCACGAACTACCCGATGGCCAATATCGACCAGATCTACGGCGCCAAGAGCTCCTCGAACTTCGCGAAGCTCGAAATCCCGAAGGTCACCGAACTGGTCCCCGAGATCGCCAAGGAGATGGACAAGAAGAAGCGCATCGACCTCACCAATGAAGTCGACAAGGCGATCTGGGAAGCTGTCCACACCGTTCCGATCTACCAGCGTGCGCAGATGATTGCGACCCCGAAGAACCTCGCAAACTACGGCGCCTTCGGTCTCTCGAGTGGCAAGCCGGAAGACATCGGCTACACGAAGTAACCACGTCGGATAGCTGACACTGCCAAGGCGGGTCCCACCTACGGGTGGGGCCCGCCTCATGCTGTGAAACAATAGCGCTCATGCGCCCCACCATTCTCGTACGTTCGACTCTGGGTAGAGTCGGCTTTTTTGCGGTTGCTGCACTCGCGGTCGGCCTCATCGCTCAGGCGCTGTGGACTGCTGGCATTGCCTCTGCAGCCCGCCTTGCGGCCTATCCCGTGTTCGTCCTCGTTGTGGTGTGGCTGCTCTGGTATTACCCGCGCGTGCAGATTTCCGATACGGGAGTTGCGATCGCCAACCCGCTGCGCTCCGTTGCCATTCCGTTCGATGTCATCACCGAGACCTCCTCGCGCGGCGCACTACGGGTGCGAACCGAGCGCCAGCAGTACACGGCCTGGGCCGCCCCGGCTCGCGGCGGCTATCGGGAGTCCACCCGGCCGCCGGCGGCATCGCCATCGATCTCGGAAGGCACCGAGCTGCAGACGATCTCGGCCGATGCTGCGACGACTGCGCGGTTGATCGACGAAGAAAAGATCATTCGCACGGCCTCGACCTACCGCCGCGAGGTCGTCTCTCGCGGCGGGGTGAGCGTCGCTGAGGAAACTGGCTGGCGCTGGAACACGCCGGCGGTGGCGATCTTTGTTGCCTCGATTTGCTGGGTAGTGTTTTCCGCTACGTACTAGTGCGCTTGCTATGGTCTGACACGAGTTAAGCGTTAGGATGTACCGTCGCCCGAACCTCGCGGGTGTTTCGTCGAACCCGAACCGGAAGTTACCTTCATGCCCCAGCGCCTAGATCTGCGCAATGTCGCCATCGTCGCTCACGTCGACCATGGCAAGACCACCCTCGTCGATGCCCTGCTGTGGGCCTGTGGCGCATTCGGGGAACATGAGCATGTCGATGATCGTGCAATGGACTCCGGAGATCTGGAACGCGAAAAGGGCATCACGATCCTCGCGAAGAACACAGCCGTCCACTACCGGGGCCCCGCCGCTGCCGAAAACGGCGCCCCCGGCGGCGTGACGATCAACGTCATCGATACCCCGGGCCACGCCGACTTCGGCGGAGAGGTCGAACGCGGCCTGTCGATGGTCGATGGCGTCGTGCTCCTAGTCGACTCCTCGGAAGGCCCGTTGCCGCAGACCCGATTCGTGCTGCGCAAAGCGCTCGCCGCGTCGCTGCCCGTCATCGTCGTTGTCAATAAGGTCGACCGCTCGGACGCGCGCATCAGCGAGGTCGTAGAAGAGACGATGGACCTGTTGCTCTCGCTCGCCTCGGACTTGGCCGAAGACCACCCGGATCTCGACCTGGATACCGTTCTCGATGTTCCCGTCGTCTACGCCTCGGCGAAAGCCGGGCGTGCGAGTCTCACCCAGCCCACGGACGGCACGCTGCCCGTAGACGAGGGGATGGAAGCCGTCTTCCATACGATCCTTCAGCGCATCCCGGCGCCGAGCTATGACGAGGATGCGCCGCTGCAGGCGCACGTGACGAACCTTGACGCCTCGCCGTTCCTGGGCCGCCTCGCGCTGCTGCGCGTGCACAACGGCACGATCCGCAAGGGCCAGCAGGTCGGCTGGGCCAAACAGGACGGCAGCGTCGCACCCGTGAAGATTTCCGAGCTGCTGCGCACCGAGGCCCTCACTCGCGTGCCCGCGGAGTCCGCGGGCCCCGGCGAGATCGTCGCAGTCGCGGGCATCGAAGACATCATGATCGGCGAATCGCTCGTCGACCTCGAAGACCCCCGGCCGCTGCCGCTCATTACGGTTGACGAGCCGGCGATCGCGATGACGATCGGTATTAATACGTCTCCGCTCGCGGGCCGCGTGCGCGGCGCGAAGGTTACGGCCCGTCAGGTGAAGGATCGGCTCGATCGCGAACTCATCGGTAACGTGTCGCTGCGCGTCCTGCCGACGGAACGCCCCGATGCCTGGGAGGTCCAGGGACGCGGCGAACTCGCCCTCGCGATCCTTGTCGAGCAGATGCGCCGCGAAGGCTTCGAGCTCACCGTCGGCAAGCCGCAGGTGCTCACTCGCAAGGTCGACGGCCAGGTCCTCGAGCCGATGGAGCGTCTGACGATCGATATCCCGGAGGAGTACCTGGGGTCGGTCACGCAGCTCATGGCCGCCCGCAAGGGCCGCATGGAGACGATGACGAACCACGGCACCGGTTGGGTGCGCCTGGAATTCCTCGTGCCCGCCCGCGGGCTTATCGGCTTCCGCACGCGTTTCCTTACCGAGACGCGCGGCACCGGTATCGCGGCCTCGATCTTCGAAGGCTGGGAGCCGTGGGCCGGCGCGATCACCGCGCGCACGACCGGCTCGCTCGTGGCCGACCGCGCGGGCGCCGTCACGCCCTACGCGATGATCAACCTGCAGGAGCGTGGCTCCTTCTTCGTCCAGCCGACCTCGGAGGTCTACGAGGGCCAGGTTGTGGGAGAGAACTCCCGCGGCGAGGATATGGACGTGAACGTCACCCGAGAAAAGAAACAGACCAACATGCGCTCGGCCAACGCGGACGCGTTCGAAAACCTCGTGCCGCCGCGCCAGCTCACGCTTGAAGAGTCGCTCGAATTTGCGGCCGCCGACGAATGCGTCGAGGTGACGCCGAACGACGTGCGCATCCGCAAGGTCGTCCTGCCCGCCACGGAACGGTTCAAGATCGCCGCGGCGCGTCGCCGCGCGGAAAAGGCTGAGTCGTGAGCCGTCCTTCGCTCCCGGTCCGGTCGATCGCGTGGGCGCTGATCGTCGGGCTCCTCGTCGCCTATCTCGCGCTGCTCGTGCACCGTGGTCGCAACGGCGAGATCCCGTGGGGGATCGGGCTTGCCTGGCTGCTCGTTGGCGCGGGCGGCATCCACATTCGCTCGGGCCACGGCAGGATCCCGAGCCTCGTCTACGCCCTCGTCGTGATTGGCCTGCCGCCGCTGGCGCAGTCGCTGAGCTCCGATGCGGCGGCGCTGATGGTGGGGGATTGGCGGAGTCTGACCTGGTATATCGGGTCGATTACCGTGGCTACCCTCACGGTGCTACTTGGCGGAATTGTGCGGTTAGCAAAGGATGAATCGCTAACCCCGCCGTATGATGAACACGACCGCGTTTAAATCCAGTTCACGAGGCACGGGGGCACGATGAGTTCAGCGGAGTTTGATCAAGACGTCGATACGTCTCGAGATCCTGGGGCAGCGACCCCCTGGTATCGACGGGTGCCCGTCATTATCGGCGCTGTCGTTGCCGTTCTTCTCATTGCATATGTCGCGGCTGCCGCGTTCGCGGGCTCGAAGGTCCCGCGGGATACGACGGTCTCCGGTGTCCAGATCGGCGGCATGTCGGCGAGCGAAGCCCGCTCGACGCTGAACTCCGCTTTTGAAGAAAAACTCGCCGCGCCATTGAAGCTCGCCGTGGGCGACCAGGAGGGCGAACTCGTTCCGGCCGATGCTGGACTCGGTGTCGATATCGACTCGACGGTGAAGAAGCTGACCGGATTCACGCTGGACCCTCGCGTCGTGTTCGCGCACTTCACCGGCGGCGCCAAGCTTGACCCCAAGGTCACGAGCGATGATGCGAAGCTCACCTCGGCCCTCACCTCGATCGGCGATTCGCTGAAGACCGATCCCGTGGACGCGAGCGTCGTCTTTGAAGACGGTAAGCCTTCGATCACCGAGCCGAAGGACGGCAATACGCTCAACGTTGACGAAGCGGTGCCCGAGGTCAAGAGTAACTTTCTGTCGGCGACCGGACCGCTGAAGCTTCCCACGACCTCAACTGCCCCCAAGGTCGGTCAGGAGCAGTTGGACGCCGCCAAGCGCGACATCATCGACCCGATGACCTCCGGCCCCGTCACCGTCAAGGTCGGCGATACGAGCGTGGAGTTGCCCGTCGCGGAACTCACCGCGATCGCGACCGTCGACGTCGCGGGCAATAAGCTCACGCTCGATCAGGACAAACTGAAGGAGCTCGTCGTCGAAAAGTCCCCGGAGCTGGGTTCGTCGGGAACCGATGCCAAGATCGTGATGGAAGGCGGTAAGCCCGTCGTCGTCCCATCCAAGCCCGGTCGCGCCCTGAACGCTGATGATCTCGCCGCGAAGGTGACGACCGCCGCACAGTCGAGCGAAAAGACGGCCAATGTCGAGATGAGCGAGTCCGATGCCGAATTCACGACCGAGGATGCGAACAAGCTGGGCGTAAAGGAAATCATCGGCGAATTCGACACCCCGCTCACCGCCGACCGAGTGCGTACCAAGAACCTGATCGTCGGTTCCAAGATCATCTCCAACACTCTCATCAAACCCGGTGAAACCTTCTCGCTGCTGCAGGCCCTCGGCCCGGTCACCTACGAGCGTGGTTTCGTGGACTCCGGTGTCGTTGAGTCGGGCTTTGCCACCAAGGCGCTCGGTGGCGGCCTGTCCCAGCTGTCGACGACGACGTTCAACGCCGCGTTCTTCGCGGGCATGGACCTCGTCGAATTCCGCCAGCACTCGCGCTACTTCTCCCGCTACCCCGAAGGCCGGGAAGCCACGCTGTGGGGCCCGAGCCTCGACATGAAGTGGAAGAACCCGACGCAATACGGTGTGCTCGTTGATGCATATGTCGCAAATAACCGCGTGCATGTGCGCCTATGGTCCACCAAGACCTTCGAGGTAAAGAGTTGGACTTCGCCGCGACGCAACATCACCAGCCCCCAGGTCGTGTACAACCAGCGCCCGGACTGCAAACCTGAGCACGGCACCACCCCTGGTTTCACGGTCGACTTCGGTCGAGAACGTTACAAGGATGGCAAGTTGCATGACAAGAAGTCCTGGACCTGGACTTATAATGCCTGGCCAATCGTCAAGTGTGGCAAGCCCTAATAGACTAGAGCCAGCCGAACCGCCTTCTAAGGAGGACCAGTGACCTACATCATTGCCCAGCCCTGTGTGGACATTAAAGACCGGGCGTGTGTCGATGAGTGTCCGGTCGACTGCATTTACGAGGGCGAACGGATGCTTTATATCCATCCCGACGAGTGCGTCGATTGCGGTGCCTGTGAACCCGTATGCCCGGTGGAGGCGATCTTCTATGAAGACGACGTGCCGGATCAGTGGAGCCAGTACTACGACGCCAACGTCCAGTTCTTCGACGACATCGGCTCGCCTGGCGGCGCCGCGAAGCTCGGCGTGATCCCGAAGGACCACCCCATCGTCGAAGAGTTGCCGCCCCAGTCCCAGGACTAGAGCGTGACTCTCTACGGGGAGGCACTACCGTAGTTCCCGTGGGATACGCTCACGGGCGCTAAGACTGCGGCGAGTCAGCATCCCGGTGGCCTCATTGACCTGTCGATCGGTACGCCGATCGACCCCACGCCAGCCCTCGCGCGCGATGCGCTGCGCGAGGCAGCTGACGCGCCCAGCTATCCGCCCTCGTCTGGCTCAATTCTCCCGGCAACCCACACGGTCACGACCTCGGCCGTGAGGAACTCGCCGCGACCGTGGCTGCGGCCCGGGAGCGCGGCATCATCATTGCAAGCGACGAATGCTATGCCGAACTGCCGATGGCCGAGCCCTATCTCACCGACGGCGTCCCCTCGGTCCTGTCCGACGACGTCTGCGGCGCGGACGCGAGCGGCCTGCTCGCCCTGTACTCGTTATCGAAGCAGTCCAACCTCGCGGGCTACCGCGCAGCCTTCATCGCGGGCGATACCGGCCTCATCGCGCGCCTGCGCGAGATCCGTATGCATGCCGGCTTCCTCCTGCCCACCCCCGTCCAGCACGCGATGGTCGCGGTGCTCGCCGATGACGAGCACGTCGCGCGCCAGCGCTCGGCCTACCAGGATCGCCGCGAGGTCCTCGCCGCGGCCCTGATACGCGCCAGACTCGAGATCGATCCCCACTGCGATGCAGGCCTCTACCTGTGGGCCCGGCACCCGGGCGTTCCGCCGAGCGAGGCTGCCTCGCTTGAGCTGGTCGACGACTTCGCGGCCCGCGGCATCCTTGTTGCCCCCGGATCGTTTTACGGCGCGGCCGGTTTCGGCTGGGTACGGATCGCGCTCAGCGCATCCGATTCACAAATCCGGAACGCCGCCGAACGGCTGAGTGAGACCAAGGCCACCTAGCTGGCCGCCAGATACTGGAACCTCGGCAATACAGATTAGGACTTCTGGCCTAGGCTAGAAGGGTGCAATCGCGCGTCCCCCTGTGCGCTGACCTGTTCCGAGGAGGGAACTGAATGACTGAGTCCGAGCTGACGCCGGCAACCTTTTCCGTGGACGACAAGACCCTGGAATTCCCCCGTGTAAAAGCGACCGAAGGCAACGACGGTGTCGCGATCAACACGCTGCTGAAGGACACGGGCCTTGTCACCCTCGACACCGGATTCGTCAACACCGCATCGTGTGAATCGAAGATCACCTACATCGATGGCGGCGAGGGCATTTTGCGCTACCGCGGCTACCCGATCGAAGAACTCGCGAATAACTCGCGCTTCCTCGAGGTTGCCTACTTGCTGATTTATGGCGACCTGCCCGACATGGAGACCTATGCCGCGGTCGTGCGTCGCATTAAGCGCCACCGCCTGCTGCACGAAGACTTCAAGGCCTTCTTCACTGCCTTCCCGTCCAACGGCCACCCGATGGCGATCCTGCAGGCCGGTATTTCGGGCCTCGCCACCTACTACCAGCACACGCTGGACCCGAAGGACAAGTACCAGATCGAGCTCGCGACCGTGCTCCTCATGGCCAAGGTCCCGACGATGATCTCCTACATCTCGCGCCGCGCTCAGGGCCTGCCGCTGATGTACCCCGACAGCTCGCTGCAGTACATCGAGGACTTCATCCGCATGACGTTCGGCATGCCGTACGCCAACCATGATGTCGACCCGATCCTCACCGACGCGCTCAACAAGCTGCTCATCCTCCACGCCGACCACGAGCAGAACTGCTCCACCTCGACCGTGCGCATGGTCGGCTCCTCCGAGGCCAATATCTACGCTTCGGTTGCTGCGGGCGTCGGCGCCCTGTCCGGCCCGCTGCACGGCGGCGCCAACGAGGCCGTGCTGCGCATGCTGACCGAGATCCAGGAATCCGACATGTCGGTCCAGGATTTCGTCACCAAGGTGAAGAACAAGGAAGACGGCGTCCGCCTCATGGGCTTTGGCCACCGCGTCTACAAGTCCTACGACCCGCGTGCCTCGATCGCGAAGCAGTCCGCCCACGACGTGCTCGAAAAGCTCGGCAAGTCCAACGAGCAACTCGACATCGCCATGGAGCTCGAAGAGATCGCGCTGCAGGATGACTACTTCATCGAGCGCAACCTCTACCCGAACGTCGACTTCTACACGGGTCTTATCTACAAGGCGATGGGCTTCCCCGAAGAGATGTTCACCCCGCTGTTCGCGCTCGGCCGCCTGCCCGGCTGGATCGCGCAGTACCGCGAGATGATCGAAGATCCCGCCACGAAGATCGGCCGCCCGCGCCAGGTCTACACCGGCGCGACCGAGCGTCACTGGATCCCGCGCTCCGAGCGCTAAGATCTCCCAAGCGAAGGCCGAGCCAGCCACCGGCTGGCTCGGCCTTCGCTATGCCAGACTTGAACCATGGCCACCATCGAAATCGCCGTCCAAGACGCCGCCGGAGCCGCCATCGCCAAAGAGCGCGGCGCGAACCGAATCGAACTGTGTAGCGCGCTCACCACCGGGGGCCTCACGCCCTCGCTCGCGCTGACCGAAGCGGCGGTGGCCGTCGGGATCGACGTGGCAGTCCTCGTACGCCCACGGCCCGGGGACTTCGAACACAGCCCTGACGAGATCGAGCTGTGCGCCCGCGACATCGAACTCGCGATCCAGGCCGGCGCAAGCGGCGTCGTTATCGGAGCGCTGCGCGAGGGCGGACTGGACACCGAGGCAATCGCGCACTGGCGCGATGTCGCCCGGGCCCAGCACGTCGACGCCGAGATCACGGTCCACCGCTGCGTCGACGTCCTGCTCGATCAGGGCATGAGCCCCCAGGCGCTGCTCGCCGAGCTGAACGAGCTCGGCGGTATCACCCGGATCCTCACCTCCGGCGGCGCGCCCACGTGCCGCGAGGGCCGCGAGGTCTTAGGCGAGCTCGCACGGAACTCGGGCGCGATCGAGATCCAGGCCGGCGGCGGACTCAAACCGGCCGATATCCCGGACCTGCTGGAGCGCGGCCTTCGCGCATTCCACCTGTCGGCGCGTGCCGAAAAAGTCTCCGGGCCGACCGGACCGGGAGGCGGGTCCTCCAGCTACGACGTGACCGACGCGGATGTGGTCGCGCAGGCGGTTGCGTGCACCTCGCCGGAGAGCGAATCGCGGTAGAACCGCAGGCGCGGCTGGCCGGCCAGGTCCGCACCTGTCGCGATCGCCCCGTCGTTGAGCCTGATCGAGGTCGACGCGGCGAGATAGAGCGCCGCTTCGACCTGGCAGCCGTCTTCGAGGGAGAAGCCGACGCCGCGGTTGCGTACGCGCAGTTGGGCGCGCACGGTCTCGAAGTCGGTGGCGCGGCACGGGCCTGCGTCGGACCACACGACGGTGGGCAGCAGGTCGAGGATGCCCTCGAGGTTGACCTCGCCGGGCAAGTGTAGCCGCGGTCACACTTTCGCCCGTGGGACGTTAGTCCAGCTGAGCCGTGATGGTTCCCGAGGCCGCGACCGCGAGGACCCAGGGGATGAGGCGGTCAGTGAGCTCCCGGTCGCTCGTGATCGCGGTGACGAGGCTGCCGTCCTCGCAATGCTCGCGGGCCGCCCCAACGATGTGGTCATCGCCCGCGCCCGGAGAGCGCGTCAGGTGGACGTGTTCCGGGGCGGCAGCGTCGCTGACGGCCTTCGCTTGACCTTCGAGGACCGCGATGAAGCGTGGGTAGAGGCGCGCGAGCTCGGGCGTAAACACGTCCGCGGGCAGCCCGTCGAGATCGCCGATGGCGCGCAGGAGTTTTTCCGTCGCGCCGGCTCGGTCCTTCCACCAGCCGTCGGGCCGAGAGCCGAGGATGTTCGCGATATCGAGCACGGTGACGATCGGGCGGAGGTAGCGGCGCAGGCTCGGCCACGCGGCTTCGAATGCGGGCAGAAGCGCGAGGTGGGGGAGCGTCGTCGCGGGAACCCACCGCACGTCGAGGGATTCGCCATCGCCGATGCCGCCCGATTGCCCGGCGATGTCTTCGGCGATGACGGTCGTGTACGTCCAGTCGGGGTGGGTGAATTCGTGCGTCGCCCAGATGCGGCAGCCGTGCGGGGAGATTAGGGCTTCTTCGGCGGCTTCCCTCAGCGCGCCGGTGATCGGAGATTCGGTCGAGGAGAGCGCCCCGCCGGGCAGGCCCCAGGTGCCGCCGTGGTGAGAAAACGCCGCGCGGTGCTGGACGAGGACTTCAACGTCGTCGCTGCCGGCCATGGGCCGCCAGAGCAGGAGGCCGGCGGCGCCATTGGCACCCCAGTGGCGTTCGCCGCAGCGGCAGTGCACCCAGCGGTCGGCATCATGAGAGTGAGTATCGCCGGGAATATCAGCCATATCCCCAGCATGGCATAGTCGGGGCGGCCTTAGGTCGCCCTCGAGGTCGCGCGCGTGAAGTCGTCGGCCGGATAGGGCTGCCACGTGCCAAGAATGTGTTCGGCGAGGTAGCGCGCGGTCGCGACCGCATTGTCGATGCGGTAAGGATCCACCTCCCACTCGGCAAGGCTCACCCAGCGCAGGTCGGTCGATTCGCCCTCGGCAGGACGACCGGCGGGCTCGGATTCGGCGAGCAGCGCGTAGGCGAGGTCGGAGTGAAAATGGTCGCCGCCGACCTGGTGCGTGTTGACGAGCGCAGGCAGCGGATGGGCGGTGAAGCCGGGATAGTCGAAGGTCGGCGGCGGGGCCGGTTGGAAGACCTTCAGGTGGCGGATGCGGTAGCCGGATTCTTCCTTGACCTCGCGCACGAGCGCCTGCCAGGGGTTTTCGGTCGGTTCGATATGGCCCCCGACCTGCAGCAGGCCACGCAGTTTGCGGTGTCGGTGAACGAGGATTCTCGGCTCAGCGCAGTCGGTGCGAAAAATGAACGCCGAGACCGTCTGGTCGTGGCCGCCGGGCTGAGTGAAGATGTGGGGCATTAGTCCTCATCGATGGTCGCGAGCACTTGGCCGCCGGAGACCTGGTCCCCGGGGGAGACCGTCAAGCCGGAGACAATCCCGGCCTTAGGGGCGGAGAGGGGCTGCTCCATCTTCATGGCCTCCACGACCACGATAAGGTCCCCGGCCTCGACCCGATCGCCGTTCGCGACGGCGAGTCGGACGACCGAGGCCTGCATGGGCGCCGAGACCGAGTTGCCGGAGGCCGCGGCCGGGGCGGCGGCGCGGCGGCGCCGGGAGCCGCGCTTGCCGCGCTGCAGGCCCGACGCGGTGCGGGAGATCCCCAGGCCCGCGGGCAGGACGACCTCGAGGCGTTTGCCGCCGACCTCGACGACGACGCGTTCGGTTTCGGTCTCATCCTCGCTGGGGGCCTCGGCGATGACGCCGGGCAGGCCGGCGAGCGTCTCGGCGAACTCGGTTTCGATCCACGTCGTGTAGACCTTGAACTCGCCGTGTTCGGCGGTGTAGTCGGGGGCGTGTAGGACGGCGTTGTGGAACGGTAGGACCGTCGGGATGCCTTCGACGACGGCCTCGGCGACGGCGCGCCGGGCCTTGGCAAGCGCGGCCTCGCGGTCGGCGCCGTGGACGATGATCTTCGCGATCATCGAATCAAAATTGCCGGAGACGACCGAGCCGGCCTTCACGCCCGCATCGATGCGAACGCCCGGGCCGCCGGGCCACAACAGTTCGGTGATCGTGCCGGGGGCGGGCATGAACCCGCAGGTGGGGTCTTCGCCGTTGATGCGCAGCTCGATCGCGTGGCCGCGGGTCTCGACGCGGTCGTAGCCGAGGTCCTGACCGGCGGCGATGCGGAGTTGTTCGGCGACGAGGTCGAGCCCGGTGATCTCTTCGGTCACGGGGTGTTCGACCTGCAGGCGCGTGTTGACTTCGAGGAAGCTCAGCGTGCCGTCGTTGCCGACGAGGAATTCGCACGTGCCCGCCCCGACGTAGCCGGCGGCCTTGAGGATCGCCTTGGAGGCGGCTTCCAGGCGCTCGTTTTGTTCGGCGGAAAGGAAGGGGGCTGGGGCCTCTTCGACAAGTTTTTGGTGGCGACGTTGCAGCGAGCAGTCGCGCGTCGAGAGCACGGCGACGGTGCCGTACTGGTCGGCGAGGCACTGGGTCTCGACGTGGCGAGGCTTGTCGAGGAAGCGCTCGACGAAGCATTCGCCACGACCGAAGGCCGCGGTCGCTTCGCGCACCGCGGAGTCGAACAGTTCCGGGATCTCCTCGAGGGTTCGGGCGACCTTCAGGCCGCGGCCGCCGCCGCCATAGGCGGCCTTGATCGCGACGGGCAGGCCGTGCTCCTTGGCGAAGGCGATGACATCGTCGGCGTTTTCGACCGGGTCGGGCGTGCCGGGTACGAGCGGGGCTCCGACGCTTTCGGCGATGTGGCGGGCGGAGACCTTGTCACCGAGGGATTCGATCGCGGACGGCGGGGGACCGATCCAGATGAGGCCCGCGTCGAGGACCGACTGGGCGAAGTCTGCGCGCTCGGACAGGAACCCGTAGCCCGGGTGGACGGCGTCGGCGCCGCTCTTTTTCGCCACGCTAATGATGAGTTCGGGATCGAGGTAGGTCTCGGGGGCGGTCACGCCGCCGAGGGCATAGGCCTCGTCGGCCATGAGGACATGCATCGCGGCACGATCACCATCGGAATAGACAGCGATCGTGCGGATGCCAAGTTCACGGCAGGTGCGAATGATCCGGACCGCGATCTCGCCGCGATTGGCGATGAGGACTCGTCGAATGGGACGGGCCGTCACTGTCATGGGGCCTCCTAAGCTAACTTGCTTACGCTATCGCCCCGAGGGCAAACCTACGGACTCCGAACGGCCTGCCGCGGCAAGTTCTCGAAAACGCGAGCGCGCAAGGCGGCTAGTTTGTAGATTGCCACAGTTCAGTAATGGAGCGGGCCGTACGCGCGATGAGGGAGCGCAGCGCGGGCAGGGATAGGCCGAGGACGTTATGGTGATCGCCCTCAATACGTTCGATAAACGGGCCGCCATAGCCCTCGAGCGTGAAGGAGCCCGCAACGTGTAGCGGCTCGCCTGTGCTGACGTATGCGTCGATCTCGGCATCGGTGAGGTCGGCGACGACGACGGTCGATACCCGAGGCGCCTCCAAGATGTTCGCGACGGCACCGTCCCGCAAGACGACCAGGCAGTGTCCGGTATGCAGCAGCCCGGCTCGCCCCGCCATGTGGCGCAGGCGCTCGCGGGCAACCTCTGGGGTGTGGGGTTTGCCGAGCGCGACGCCGTCGAGTTCGAACAGCGAATCGCAGCCGAGGACGTAATCGGGTAGCTCACCGCCGTCGGCCACGAGGCGTTCGGCGACGTCGAGCGCCTTCGCGCGTGCCAGCACCGAGACCTTGCCGGGCAGGTCGAGTTCGCCGCCGGCTTCGGCTGCAACAAGCGCCGCGTCCTCGTCGACCTGCGGGGCAATGACCTCGTGGCGGATATGCGCGGCGGCAAGGACGGCTCGGCGCGACGGTGAGGTGGAGGCGAGAACGAGTCTCATCGGGTGATTTCGTCGCGTAGTAGGTCGAGGCCCACCGAGCCGAGGTCGAGCGCGCGCCGGTGGAAGGCCTTGAGGTCGAAGTCCTCGCCGCGGGCGGCCGCGGCGGCGCGGGCATCGTCGCGGGCCTGCAGCCACAGCCGTTCGCCGATCTTGTAGCTCGGGGCCTGGCCAGGCCAGCCGAGGTAACGGTCGAGCTCGAAGGCGAGGATCTTCTTGTCCATGTTGGCGTTCGCGACGAGGAAGGGCCAGGCCTTCTTCGTGTCCCACGTGCCGCCGCCCCATTCATCGGGGCACGGCTTAGACAGGTGGACGCCGATGTCGAGGACGACGCGGGCCGCGCGCAGGCGCTGCCCGTCGAGCATGCCCATGCGGTCGCCGGGGTCGGCGAGGTAGCCGAGGTCTGCCATGAGGCGCTCGGCGTACAGCGCCCAGCCCTCGCCGTGGCCGGAGATCCAGCAGTATTGGCGGCGCCAGAGGTTCAGCAACTCCTTGCGGTAGACCGTCTGCGCGACCTGCAGGTGGTGGCCGGGAACGCCCTCGTGGTAAACCGTCGTCTTTTCACGCCACGTCGTGAATTCGGAGACGCCGGCGGGCACGGACCACCACATGCGGCCCGGGCGGGAGAAATCGTCGGAGGGGCCGGTGTAGTAGATGCCGCCGGTCTGGGTCGGCGCGATGCAGCATTCGAGCGTGCGCACGGGCTCGGGGATGTCGAAGTGCTCGGTTCCGAGCTCGGCGACGGCCTGGTCGGAGGTCTTTTGCATCCACGCCTTCAGGGCGTCGGTGCCGTGCAGGAGGCGCTGCTGTTCGGTATCGAGGCGGTCCATGGCCTCGGCGATCGAGGTGCCCGGGCCGTACAGCTCGGCCGCGACGGCCTCCTGTTCGGCGATGATGCGCGCGAGTTCTTCGCGGCCCCATTCATAGGTCTCATCGAGGTCGACCTTGGCGCCGAGGAAGTAGCGGGAGAAGCGCTCATAGCGCTCCGCGCCGACGGCGTCGTCTTCGGGCGCGGCCATCGCGAGCATCTCTGAGAGGTACTGTGCGAGATCGGCGTAGGCCTGGCGGGCGTCCATCGCGCCGTTTTCGAGCGCGCGGCGGGTCGAGCGCTTCAGCTCTCGCTCTTCGCCGTCCGCTTCGGTGATCTTCGCGCCCTTGGCGAGGTCGGTGAATATCGACGTGTCAAAGTCGGCGAGATCGTCGGCCTGCTTGATGACCGCTTCGATCTGGCGCAGGGCCGCGATATTGCCTCGCTCGGCGGCGAGCGCGAGGGACTCTTCATAGGAGTCGACGGCGTCTTGGATCGCGCTCATGCGCTCACCGATCGCCTCCCACGCCTCCTCGGTATCGGTCGGCATGAGCGCGAAAATGTCGCGCATGTGCTGCGCGGGGGAGTCGATGACGTTGAGTTCGGCGAGCCGCTCACCGGAATCGGCGAGCTCACGTTCGATACCGAGCCGCTCCATCATCGCCGCCTTCGTCACCCGATCGACGTCATCGGCGGGCTCGACGCCCTCGAGCGCGGCGAGCGCGTCGCGAATAACACCGGCGCGAGCGTCGTGGCCCGCGGGCGAATAATCCGCCATGAGGTGGTCATAGCCGGGAATACCGAGCTGGGTGGCTTCGGTCGGGTTTAAGGCGACGGCATCGCGAACGAACTGGTCGGCGATTTCGTCGATCCGGCTGGGCGGACGAGAAGCATCATTCGTGGTCACGGTCACAGCTTATGGCCAAGCGCGCGATAGTGTCACGGCCATTCGTCCCGGGCGAGCTCGCTTAGTACAGTTCGGATATGACCTCACGACCCGTGCCCCGCAGGGTGGCGCTCGCGCTCGCCGGAGTCTCCGGCATGGCATTTCTTGCCGCCTGCGCCAAGACCGATGAGCCCGCCACGACGACGCCGAGTAAAGGATCCACAATGACTTCGCCGCCCGCTGCCGCCCCCACCGGAATTGAAACGATCGATCTGACAGCGAAGGTCCCCGACGCCGTCGCCGCCTTCGAGGCTGCCGCGAAGGACAAGGGGCTGAACGTTTTTGCCACGGTCGATCACGCCGCCGGTGCGAAGGAAGCCGGCATGGAGCTGCGTCCGACGACCCTCGTGATCGTCGGCAACGCCAAGGGCGGAACGCCGCTCATGCTCGACAACCAGCTCATGGGGCTCGTGCTGCCGCTGCGCGTGCTGTTCTGGGAAGACGAGAACGGCGCGACGCACGCCTCGTATGAGTCGATTGCGCACTTCGCCGAGCGCTTCGGCCTCGGCGAGCCCAGTGCGAAGGCTCGCGAGACGATCGCAGGCCTGCTGCCGAAACTTATCGGCGTCTAATGACCTTAGTTACCGGTCCCGCCAGCGCCAGCAGTCATCGCCGCCGCTGAAGGCGGCGAAGGTTCGCGCGCCGGGGCGGGCGCGGCGGTTCCATTCGCAGTCGGCCGCGCCGAGCGCCGCGGGCTCCGGCGGGCTCTCGTGGTGGCCGTTAGCAGCGAAGACGCCGGTGAGGCCCGCGATGAGCGCGGCCAGTTCGTCGCTGTCGGGGCTGCCCGCGACGACGCGTACGCTCGGCTGCTCGTCGTCCTCGCCCGGGTCGGGCTCGCCGAAGGCGACGTCGGGCAGGCGCGTGTCGTCGACCGGGTCGGCGCCCGGCTGCCAGGTCCCGGCCTTGGCGCGGCGTTCGGGCGTCACAGCGGGATGTTCCCGTGTTTGCGGTCCGGCCGGGCGACGCGCTTATTGCGCAGCGCCCGCAGGGCCTTGATGATCTCGAGGCGCGTCTCGGCCGGTTCGATGACCGAGTCGATGAAGCCGCGCGCAGCGGCCTCCCACGGGTTGATGAGGGCGTCTTCGTATTCGCCGACGAGGCGGGCTCGCTCGGCCTCGACATCGCCGCCGTCCTCGGCGACCTTCTTCAGGGCCCCGCGCTGGACGATGTTGACGGCGCCCGCGGCGCCCATGACGGCGATCTGCGCGGTCGGCCAGGCGAGGTTCACGTCGGCGCCGAGCAGTTTGGAGCCCATGACGATGTAGGCGCCGCCGTAGGCCTTGCGGGTGATGACGGTGACGAGCGGGACGGTCGCCTCCGCATAGGCGTAAATGAGTTTCGCGCCGCGGCGGATGATGCCGTTCCACTCCTGGTCGGTGCCGGGCAGGAAGCCGGGCACGTCGACGAAGGTGAGGACGGGGATGTTGAAGGCATCGCACGTGCGCACGAAGCGCGCGGCCTTCTCGGCGGCATCGATATCGAGGGTGCCGGCCATCTGGCTCGGCTGGTTCGCGACGACCCCGACGGGCTTGCCCTCGATGTGGACATAGGCGCAGACAATATTGGGCGCGAAATCTTCTTGCACGAGCAACATGTCACCGTCGTCGACGACGGTCGCGATAACCTCGCGCATGTCGTAGGGCGCGGAATCGGAATCCGGAACGATCGTATTGAGGGCCTCGTCGTCCTCGGTGATCTCCTCATCGACCTCGGCCGGCCAGGTCGGCGGGTCGCACAGGTTATTAGACGGCAGGTAGGTGAGCAGGTCGCGCACGACGTCGAAGGCATCGGCCTCGTCTTCGGCCTTGAAGTGGGCGACGCCCGAGCGCGCGGTGTGCGCGTCCGCGCCGCCGAGCTCATCGAAGCCGACGTCTTCGCCGGTTACGGCGCGGATGACGTCCGGACCGGTAATGAACATGTGCGAGGTCTTGTCGACCATGACGATGAAGTCGGTGAGCGCGGGGGAGTAGACCGCGCCGCCGGCCGAGGGCCCCATGATGAGTGAGATCTGCGGGACGACGCCGGAGGCGGCGACGTTGCGGCGGAAGATCTCGGCGAACTGGGTGAGGGAGGCGACGCCCTCCTGGATGCGCGCGCCGCCACCATCGGAGATGCCGATGCAGGGCACGCCGGTGCGCACCGCGAGGTCCATGACCTTGGTGATCTTTTGGCCGTGGACCTCGCCGAGCGAGCCGCCAAAGGCGGAAAAGTCCTGGCTCCACACGCACACGTTGCGGCCATCGATCGTGCCGTAACCGGTGACGACGCCATCGCCTGGGATGACTTTTTTGTCGAGTCCGAACTGGTGGCAGCGGTGGGTCGCCATCGCGTCGAGCTCGACGAAAGACCCCTCATCGAGCAGGGCCTCGATGCGCGAGCGGGCGCTGCTCTTGCCACGCGCTGCCTGCTTGGTCTCGGCGACCTGCGCGAGTTCAGCGCTGAGCTCGCGGCGGCGGCGCAATTCGGCGAGCTTTTCGGCCGTGGTAGCGGAATTTGGCGTATCAGTCACCCTCGAAGCCTACGAGAGGCCCGCGCCGAAACCTACCGTGAGAGCAACCGAGTCGCCGATTCGACAATTGTAGACTGCCAACAAAAGGGCAAGGAGAACACGTGAGCACCATCCGCTGGGTCGAGACGACGGGCTCGACGAGCACCGACCTGCTCGCGCGCTGCAGCGCGGGCGAGGCCGCGGGCGGCGACGCGCTCGCGACCTTCGATCAGCGCGCCGGCCGGGGCCGCGCGGGCGCCGAATGGGTCACCGCCCCCGGGATGGGCCTCGCGCTCTCGGTCGCGATCGATGCGAGCGGCGTGGACCTTTCGAATGTCGCGAGCCTCGTGCACCCCGTCGGCCTCGCCGTCCGCACCGTCATCGCGGAGGCGGGCGCCGCAGGCGCGGCCCTTGCCTGGCCCAATGACATCGTCGTCCCGTACCCCGAGGCCGTCGAGGGCTGGGGGCGCTGGCGCAAGCTCGGCGGCATCCTGTGTGAACGGCACGCATCCGGGCTTATCATCGCCGGCATTGGCGTGAACCTGGACTATCCAGCCGACCGGCTCCCCGTCGCCTGGGCGACCTCGCTGCGGCAGGCGGCGCCCGAATGGGACGGGGACCGCGAGGCGCTCGCGGAGCGCATCGTCGCCGAGGTGTGCGTGGCGGACGCACACTGGCGTGAGCACGGCGGAAACCTCAGCTATCTCGCGGAGGAGCTGGCGCGCTCGAGCGCGTGGCGAGATACGGTGATCACGGCACGCGCGGGCGCGCACACGCTCGGCGGCACGTTCCGCGGCGTCGATGATTCGGGCGCCGCGCTGATCGAGACGCCGGGCGGCATCGAGCGGTGGATCTCCGGAGAAATCAGGCACGTGCGCGCGGCATGTGACGACGGCTACACTGAAGAGTGTGACCGACCCCGTTGAACCCTCCGCCCCCGATACCGTCGGTTTTCACGTCAACCGACTGATCGGTGGACCCCCGCAGTTGACGATTCGTGAGGTCGCCGAGCTCGCGGGCGTCGGGGTGCCATTCGTGCGAACGTTCTGGCGTGCCATGGGGTTTGCGAACGTCGCCGACGACGAGGTCGTCTTCACGCCCTTTGATGCCGAAGCGATCATGGGCTGGAAAAAGCTGTTGCGCTCCTCGCGCGTCGATGAGCGCACCGCGGTCTCGCTGCTGCGCGCCGAATCCCACATCACCGACCGCCTCGTGCTGTGGCAGGTCGAGGCCCTCATCGACGACGTCGCGCGCCGCAAGAACCTCGACGACACGTCCGCGCGCCTCGTCGTCCTCGATTCGATCTCCGATGACTACGAGCTGCTCACCGACCAACTCGCCTACGCCTGGCGCCGCCAGCTCGCGGCCCTCGCCCGCCGGATCGACGTCGAGGTCTCCCGCCGCGGCGCCGACGATGACGCGACCGAGCTGCCGCTGCTGCGCTCCCTCGGATTCGTCGACATGGTCGCCTATACGCGCCGCTCGCGTGAACTCGACGTCACCCAGCTGACGGAGCTCGTCCAGGGCTTTGAGTTCACGGCCCGCGACGTCATCACCTCCCTTGGTGGACGCGTCGTGAAAACCATTGGTGACGCGGTCCTCTATATCGCCGATGACCTCGAGACCGGCGCCGAGATCGTGCTCGGCCTCATCGAGGCGCTCAAGGCCGATCCGCGCCTGCTGCCGGTGCGGGCCTCGCTCGTGCAGGGCCGGGTCGTCTCGCACTCGGGCGACATCTTCGGGCCCGTCGTGAACGTCGCCTCCCGCCTGGCCGATATCGCCCACCCGGGAACGGTCCTCATGGACGAGTCGACGGCCGCGATTTTGCAAGCGAGCCCGACGGGCCACCAGTACGACCTGTCGCCGCGGCCCGTCGTCGAAGTCCAAGGATTAGGCGAGATCAGGCCGATCGAGCTGCGCAAGAAACCGGAATTTGAGGCCGACGATTAAGAACGTGCCGTGTCTCGCAGTGGAAGATTTGACCTTTTCTTGAACTTTGGCGTTACCATGGTGACGTGACTAACGTTTTACTTGTTGAAGATGATCCGGCCATCGCCGAGCCGCTCGCCCGCGCCTTCGCCCGCGAAGGCTATGACGTGCGACACCACGGCACCGGCCAGGGCGCCATCGACGATATCGCCGACACGGACCTCGTCGTCCTGGACCTCGGCCTGCCCGACATGGACGGCCTGGACGTCGCGCGGTGGATTCGCAACCAGGGACTGGCCACGCCGATCCTCGTGCTCACGGCCCGCGCCGACGAAGTCGACCTCGTCGTCGGCCTCGATGCCGGCGCGGATGACTACGTCACCAAGCCCTTCCGGCTCGCGGAACTGCTGGCCCGCGTGCGGGCCCTGCTGCGTCGCTCCCACGGTGATCTCACCGACGAAGACGAGCTGACCGCGCAGGACGTGCGCGTCGATGTCGGCGCCCACCGCGCGTTCCAGGGAAAGCGCGAACTGCAGCTGACCGCCAAGGAATTCGAGCTGCTGCGCGTGCTCGTGCGCGACGCGGGTGTCGTCGTCGAACGCGATGCGCTCATGCGCGAGGTGTGGGGCACGGACCCGACGGGCTCGACGAAGACGCTCGACATGCATGTCTCTTGGCTGCGCCGCAAACTCGGTGATGACGCCAACGACCCGACGTACATCTCCACGGTGCGCGGGATGGGCTTCCGCTTCGAGACCGCTAGCTAAGACATGCAGCGTCGCGCGGTCACGATGACCGTGCTGGCCGTGCTGGTGGCCGTCACCGTCATCGGGCTACCGCTGGCCGTCCTCGGTCCGTTTGTCGTCTACCGCTCCGAACAGGACGCGGTAGAACTCCGGGCTGCCTCGCTCATGCGCACCGTCGAGCGACGGATCGCGCACCGCGAGGACATCACCGACTCCCTGCTGCGCCCGTGGGTGGGACGCGATACCCAAAACCCGGCCTATATCGAACTCCAGCTCTCCGACGGCACGAAGCTCACGGCCGGCGAACCCATTTCCGGCAAGGTCCTGCGCGCAACACAGTCCTCGCCCTCGGGCTACAACCTCCTCATGGAGGTCTCGACGAAACGCTTCTTGCTGAAAACCGTCTACGTCGAGGGCTTCATCCTCGTCGGCACGTCGCTCGCATTCCTCATCGCGGTCCTCGTCGCCCGAAGACAGGCGCGCAAGATCGCCGCGCCCCTCATCTATCTCGCCGCCTCCGCCGAGCAACTCGGCAGCGGCCAGGCGCGCCCGCGCATCAAGCCGTCGGGGATCGAGGAGATCGACCTCATCCAGGCCGAGCTCGTCCGCACCGCCGAACGCATGGCGGGCCGACTCGCCGCCGAACGCCAATTCGCCGCCGACGCCTCCCACCAGCTGCGTACCCCGCTCACCGCGCTGTCGATGCGGCTGGAGGAGATCGAGTTGCTCGCGACCGACGAGGGGGTCAAGGAAGAGGCGCGCGTCTGCCTCGAGCAGGTCGAGCGCCTCACCGGCGTCGTCGACGAACTCCTCAAGACCTCCCGGTCCTCCTCCGGCGGCACGACGGAGGCCGTTTCCATCACGGACGTCTTCGACCAGCAGCGCGATGAGTGGCAGCGCGCCTTCGATAACGCGGGCCGCGAGCTCGTCTTTTCCGAGGGGACCGACCGGCTCGCGCTCGCGACCCCGGGCTCCGTTGCTCAGGTGCTCGCGACGCTGATCGAAAACTCACTGAAATACGGCGATGGCACGACGACGGTCTCCTCGCGGCCGGCCTCCGGCAAGGGCGTCTTCATCGATGTCGCCGACGAGGGCTCGGGCGTGCCCGATGAACTCGCGAACGACATCTTCTCCAAGCACGTCTCCGGCAAGGGCGGCACCGGTCTGGGGCTCGCGCTCGCGAAGGATCTCGCATCCTCCGATGGTGGGCGGCTCGAACTCTCGCAGCGCCGGCCCCCGGTTTTCACGCTGTTCCTCAACGGCGTGCCGGCATCCCTCAATCCGAATGCGGTACTGCCGCAGGGCTCGTTCGTCTCGGTTGGCCGGCGCCGCCGCCGCCGGTAAAGACGACGTAGCGGTAACACAGGTACCGGAAGATCGTGCCGAGGCCGACGCCGATGATATTGCCGGCGATGTTATCCGCGAGCTGTGAGGTGTAGCCGAGCACGTAGCGCGAGATCCACAGGGAGGCGGCCGCGATGATGATGCCGCCAGCGTTCACGAGTAGGAACATCACGAGCTCACGCAACGGTGTGGAGCGGCGCGCGCCCGCGAACGTCCAATACCGGTTACCGACCCATGCAAAGAGCGTCGCGACGCATGCGGAGATGATCTTCGCGGTCACGGGGTGCTCGGCGAGCATGTGCCCGGGCCCGTAGACGAGGAGGTTGAATCCGCCAGTGTCGATGACGTAGGCGATCGCGCCAATCGCACCGAATTTTGCGAGTTCGGTAAGCCACGCGGCAAAAGACTGGCGGCGTCCGCGTGAGGGGGAGGGGACGGTATCGGGCACGAGGGCAGCCTAGCGCGGTATCTTACAAAGCGTGAAGTCCAATGTCGTTGCCGTGATCGGCGGCGGGCAGCTTGCCCGCATGATGCAAGAAGCCGCCGGCGCGCTCGATATCGAGCTGCGCGCCCTCGTCGAAGCCGAGGATGGGGCAACCGCCCAAGTCGTGCCTGACTCGCGGGTCGGGGAGCCGGGCGATGAGGCCGCCGTGCGGGCCTTGCTCGAGGCGCCCGATGCGACGCGAATCGCGCTGACGTTCGAACACGAGCATCAGGACACCGAGCTGCTGCAGCGCCTGGCGGGTAAGAGCGTGAGCGTTCAGCCGCCGCCCGAGGCGCTGCTGTTTGCGCGCGATAAGCTCGCGATGCGCCAGCGTCTGAGCGAGCTCGGTGCCCCCGTGCCCGCCTGGCGCGAGATCGTAAGCGAGGCCGATATCGCTGCATTCCTCGCCGAGCAGGGCGGCTCCGTCATCGTCAAGACCGCCCGCGGCGGCTACGACGGCAAGGGCGTGCGCGTCGTCGAGGCGCCCGAAGATATCGCCGACTGGCTGGCCGACGGACGCGCGCTCGTCGCCGAGGCCAAGGTGCCGTTCACCATGGAGGTCGCGGCCCTGCTCGCGCGCCGCCCCGCCGGCGAGATCAAGCACTGGGAGCTCACACAGACGATCCAGGTAGACGGCATTTGCGCCCGTGCGATCGCGCCCGCCCCGGGCGTGAGCGACGAGCTCGCCGCCCGCGCCCGCGAGATCGCGGAAACGATCGCCGAAGGACTCGGCGTGACCGGTGTGCTCGCGGTCGAAATGTTCGTCGCCGACGACGAGTTGCTCGTCAACGAGCTCGCGATGCGGCCCCACAACTCCGGCCACTGGACGATCGAAGGCGCGACGACGAGCCAGTTCGAGCAGCACCTGCGCGCGGTCCTCGACCTGCCGCTCGGGGACACGACCCCGCGCGCGGCCTGCGCGGTCATGGTGAACCTGCTCGGTTCCGAGCTCGCCGATCCCACGGCCGCCTACCCCGACCTCTTCGAGCGCTACCCCGAGGTGAAGGTCCACCTCTACGGCAAGTCGGTGCGCCCGGGCCGCAAGCTCGGGCACGTCACGGCGCTCGGCGACGATCCGACCCAGCTCTCCCACCGAACCCTCGCGGCCGCGGCGCTGCTGCGGGGCGAAACAGACTAAGGACACCGCTATGACCTCCACCCCCGTCGTCGGCATCATCATGGGGTCGGACTCCGACTGGCCCACGATGAAGGACGCGGCCGATGTGCTCACCGAGTTCGCCATCCCCTATGAGGCCCAGGTGGTCTCGGCGCACCGCATGCCCGAAGACATGATTTCCTACGGCAAGCAGGCAGCCAGCCGCGGCCTGCGCGTCATCATCGCGGGCGCCGGGGGAGCGGCCCACCTGCCGGGCATGGTCGCCGCGGTCACGCCCCTGCCCGTGATCGGCGTGCCGGTGCCGCTGAAGTACCTCGACGGCATGGATTCGCTGCTGTCGATCGTCCAGATGCCCGGCGGCGTGCCCGTCGCGACGGTGTCGATCGGCGGCGCGAAGAACGCCGGCCTGCTCGCGGCCCGCATCCTTGGCGCGAGCGACGAGACCATCCGCGGCCAGCTGGCCGACTATCAGGAAGGCCTGCGCGAAGTTGCGATCGAAAAAGGTCGCAATCTCGGCAAACGATAAATAACGACCAATTTTTCACATTATCGACTAAAGCGTGTACGAAGGAGTACGCTGAAGCCATGACTGTTCTCGTAGCCGGAGGCGCCGGCTATATCGGTGCCCACATCGTTGACCTGCTGACCAAACGCGACGAAAAAGTCGTCATCGTCGATGACTTTTCCACCTCGACCAAGGACCGCGTCGCCGATTTCGACTATGTCGAACTCGACCTCGCCAGCGGCGGCTCGGAAGACACGCTCGTCGAGATCATGCAGAGCCGCGACGTCGACTCCGTCATCCACTTCGCCGCCCGCAAGCAGGTCGGCGAATCGGTGGAAAAGCCGGCCTGGTACTACCAGCAGAACGTCGGCGGCCTGGCCAACATGCTCGCCGCGATGCAGCGCGCCGACGTCGACGTCATGATCTTCTCCTCCTCGGCCGCCGTCTACGGCATGCCCGATGTCGAGACCGTCCCCGAGGACATCGACTGCCGCCCCATCAATCCGTACGGCGAAACCAAGCTCATCGGCGAATGGATGATGGCCGACTGCGAGCGCGCCTGGGGCCTGAAGTGGGCCGGCCTGCGCTACTTCAACGTCGCCGGTGCGGGCAGCGAAGACCTCGGCGACCCGGCGATCCTCAACCTCGTCCCCATGGTCTTTGCGCGCCTGGAAAAGGGCCAGCAGCCCCTCATCTTCGGCGACGACTACCCGACGCCCGACGGCACCTGCATCCGCGACTACATCCACGTCGTCGACCTCGCCGACGCCCACATCACCGCGCTCGACGCCCTGCGCTCGGACGCCCCGCCGGCCGAGCACATCTTCAACGTCGGCACCGGCCAGGGCTCCTCGGTCAAGGAAGTCGTCGACGTCATCGGTGAGGTCACCGGCCTCGATGCGACCCCCGAGTTCAAGGACCGTCGCGCGGGCGATCCGCCGAAGCTCATCGCCAAGGCCGACCGCATCCGCGAGCACCTCGGCTGGGCCGCACGCCACGACCTTGCCGACATGGTCGACTCCGCCTGGAAGGCATGGCGCGCACGCCACTGAGATAATGACGGCGTGAAGCATTTCGATCTCGCCATCATTGGAACCGGTTCCGGAAACGCCATCCCCGAAGAGCTGAACGACGCCTCGATCGCCCTGATCGAGGCGGGTCGGTTCGGCGGCACGTGCCTGAACGTCGGATGTATCCCGACGAAGATGTACGTCTATCCCGCCGACGTTATCGAGGACGCGAAAGCCGCCCACGAGCTCGGCGTCGACCTCAGCTACCACGGCGTCGACCTGCCGCTGTTGCAAGATCGCATCTTCGGGCGGCGGATCGACGTCATCGCCGAGGGCGGGGAGCGCTACCGCAAGGACGAGTGCCCGAACATCACCGTCTTTTCCGATATGGCGCGCTTTACCGGCGACAAGACGATCGAGGTCGCAGGCGAACACATCACCGCCGACCAGATCATCGTCGCGGCCGGATCCCGTCCGCAGATTCCCGACCTCGTGACCGACTCCGGCGTCCCGTACTACACGAACGAGGACATCATGCGGATCGAGCGCCTGCCTAAGCGGCTGCTCATCCTCGGCTCGGGCTATATCGCGACCGAGTTCGCGCACGTCTTTTCGGCACTCGGCTCGAAGGTCATGGTCACCGGGCGCAGCGATGTGCTCATCAAGCATCAGGATCGCGACGTCGCCGTGCGCTTCACGCGCGCCGCGCGCGAGCGCTGGGATGTCCGCCTCGGCCAGGAGACGACGGGCCTCACCAAGGACGGCGATACCATCACGCTGACGTTTGCCGACGGCAGCACCGCCACCGGCGACGCACTACTCGTCGCGACCGGCCGTATCCCGAACGGCGACCGGCTCAACCTCGCGGCCGCGGGCATCGACACCCACGGCGACGGCCGGATCAAGGTCGATCAGCACGGGCGCACGAGCGCCGCGGGCGTGTGGGCCCTCGGCGATGTCTCCAGCCCGTATCAGCTCAAGCACGTCGCCAACCACGAAGCCCGCGTCGTCTTCCATAACGTCACGCACCCCGAAAAGCTGCGTTCCTTCCGGCACGACGCGCTCCCCGCGGCGATCTTCACGCACCCGCAGATCGCGAGCGTCGGCATGAGCGAGCAGGAGGCGCGCGATGCCGGCTACGACATCGCCGTCGCCACCCAGAACTTCGGCGACGTCGCCTACGGCTGGGCGATGGAGGACCACGTCGGCTTTAGCAAGATCATCGCCGATAAGAAAACCGGCCTCATCCTTGGCGCCCACCTCATGGGCCACCAGTCGGCGATCCTCATCCAGAGCCTCATCCAAGCGATGGCGCTCGGCACGACGGCGAAGCAGATGGCCGAAGACCAGCTGTGGATCCACCCCTCGCTCAGCGAGGTCATCGAAAACTGCCTGCTCGGCCTCGAGCTCTAAATCGTAGAGTTGCCTGAAAATCCGGTCGCGGTTCGGTAACGAGCAACGTTTTCGGTACCTCCTGGCCGATCCTTCGGCGTAGCCTGGTGGTGACGGCAACGTCAGGTCCGATGAAGGAGAGAGAGCATGGGCAGGAATCTCGCGAAACTACTCGCCTTGGCGCTCGGGCCGCTGTTCGCTGTGGGGTGCCAGGGCGAAGACGACAGCATCAAGGTCCCGACCAAGAAATACCCCGGCGACAGCATCCCGGCGGTGCTGGTGCACGTCAAGGTGAAGCGAGTCGATGTTCACGGCACGTGGGTGTGCCCGGTCATCGACCATAAAGGGAAAGAATCCCTTCTCATCTTGCCCCCGAAGAGCACGGGCGCGGTGGAACCGTCACCGACCTTCACCGTGGGCGGGCACGCCCTGAAAGAGGGGGACACGTTCGATACCTCCTGGCTTGCACCCCAGGACAAGCCGGTCAAATGCGGGGACACGACATATGAGCACGCCGTGCTGATGTCGACCGACGACGTCACCCAGCCAAGCGAAGCGAAGTAGCGTCTCAGCGAGCGTGGGGAGATTTAGTTGCTCTGCCACGGGATGTAGCCGCTCGTATCAGCGATTTCGGCGCCGTCGATTGGTTGCTTGGGATTCGTGACGTTGAGCTTCCAACCGCCGTCTTGCCAGATTAGGTTGTACACCATCGAGATGTAATGCGTTTTTCCCTTAGCGGTTCCGCGGTATAGAACGTCAACGAATGCCGAATCGCCAGAGTATTTCAGCATCCAGAAGCCGGCGACTTCTACTCGATAGTCTGGTCCGGTTCCACTGGGCAGTTTCAAGACCTCGTCTCGGTGAGGTCCCTTAGCTACAAAGTATTCAATAAAGCTCCGCGCGGTGTGTTTGTTGCCTAGTGCACCCTGGGATTGTGAAGAAGTCTCGGGAGCCTCCTTGAGCGTTCCTTCGGCAGTGACGCCGCTCAACCCGCATACGCTGTCGCCTTCGGCCACACTCTCTGCTGTGTCAGTTTCTGTGCCGGCAACGGCCGCCATGTCGTCATCGCGGGACTCGCTTCCGATTCGGTAGGAGCCGCACTCTGTTGAGTTCCCGGCTCCCGCAGGCGAAGGGTGACGACCAGCGTCGTCGCGAGAATTAGTGCCGTGGCCGCTGCCAATGCCGTGACGATGAATTTCGGGCGCGTAAATGGGTTCGGTTCGCTGCCGGACATCAAGGTCCTCCTTTAGTCATCAGTGAGGGGTAGGCCGGACGGGGTGCCGTTGAGGAGTCGTTACGTACTGTGGTGCGAGGTGTACGCGTGAAAGATAATGTGCAGGCAAAAATCTATCGAGCGGGTCAAGTCCCTTGTAGTGGTGTAACGGCGTTTTCCTCTCGTTTGGGGTTTTAGCTTGCTAGTGCGGGCGTGTCGGTATCGGTCATGGTCGT